>NZ_JAMZAN010000021.1:0-16698 GCF_024181865.1 Vibrio sp. Y58_MX_L22 | reverse complement strand
ATGTTATTTGTCCTCTTTGACTTCTGGAAAAATCAAAGACGCATTTAGCATGAGTAGTTTTACAGGCAAAGCCGAAACGGATGATAACCACCTACTGAAGTAGGTGGTTTAGGGCTGAAAAATAAAAAGGCCATCATAATGATGGCCTTTCTAACTTTAGCATCTAACAGTTGTCGTTTACGTTCGACTGTTTAGACGGTCCTGCAATTACGCTAGCAATTCTTTTGCTGTGTTCACTACGTTTTCAGTCGTGAAGCCAAACATTTCGAATAGCTGACCAGCAGGTGCGGATTCACCGAATGTTGTCATACCGATGATGCGACCGTCAAAGCCAACGTACTTGTACCAGAAATCAGCAATGCCCGCTTCAATAGCGATACGTGCCGTTACGTCTGATGGCAGTACAGCTTCACGGTAAGCGGCGTCTTGTTTGTCGAATGCATCTGTTGATGGCATTGAAACAACGCGTACTTTCTTGCCTTCTGAAGTTAGTTGCTCAGCGGCTTTCACTGCAAGCTCAACCTCAGAACCTGTTGCGATAAGGATTAGCTCAGGCTTACCTTCGCTATCTTTCAGGATGTAAGCACCTTTCGCGATGTCTGCGACTTGTTCAGCAGTACGCTCTTGTTGCGCTAGGTTTTGACGAGAGAAGATAAGTGCAGTTGGTGCATCTTTACGTTCAATCGCTAGTTTCCATGCAACTGCAGACTCAACTTGGTCACATGGGCGCCATGTGCTCATGTTTGGAGTTACACGTAGAGACGCCATTTGCTCAACAGGTTGGTGAGTTGGGCCATCTTCGCCAAGACCGATCGAATCATGCGTGTAAACTTGGATGTTCTGAATTTTCATCAGCGCAGCCATACGCATTGCGTTACGAGCGTATTCCATGAACATTAGGAATGTTGCGCCGTAAGGAACGAAACCACCGTGCAATGCGATACCGTTGATGATAGCAGTCATACCGAATTCGCGTACACCGTAGTGGATGTAGTTGCCAGAGAAGTCCTCCGTTTCTAGAGACTTAGAACCAGACCACATGGTCAGGTTAGAAGGCGCTAGGTCAGCAGAACCACCCATAAACTCAGGAAGCATTTGACCAAACGCTTCTAGTGCATTTTGCGATGCTTTACGTGATGCAATGTTCGCTGGGTTTGCTTGAAGATCGGCAATGATTTGGTTCGCTTTTTCTTCCCACTGTGCAGGAAGTTCGCCGTTTAGACGTCGTTTAAGCTCTGCCGCTTCAGCAGGGTAAGCTGCAGCGTATGCCTCGAATTTTTCATTCCAAGCTGCTTCTTTCGCGGCGCCCGCTTCTTTTGCATCCCACTCAGCGTAAACATCTGCCGGGATCTCAAATGGGCCGTACTCCCAACCTAGGTATTCGCGAGCCGCTTGGATTTCATCGTGACCTAGTGGTGCACCGTGACAGTCGTGCGAACCAGACTTGTTAGGAGAACCGAAACCGATAATTGTTTTGGTACAGATAAGCGTAGGACGTGGGTCCGCTTTTGCTGCTTCAATTGCTGCGTTGATCGCGTCTGAGTCGTGACCATCGACTGCTGGGATTACATGCCAGCCGTACGCTTCAAAACGCTTAGGTGTATCGTCAGAGAACCAACCTTCAACGTGACCGTCGATAGAGATGCCGTTGTCATCCCAGAATGCAATCAGCTTGCCTAGACCAAGAGTACCTGCAAGAGAGCATGCTTCATGCGAGATGCCTTCCATTAGACAGCCGTCACCCATGAACACATACGTAAAGTGGTCAACGATATCGTGACCTTCTTTGTTGAACTGTGCCGCTAGTGCTTTCTCTGCGATCGCCATACCAACAGCGTTAGTGATGCCTTGACCTAGAGGACCCGTTGTTGTCTCGATACCAGGCGCGTAGCCGTACTCTGGGTGACCTGGGGTTTTTGAGTGCAATTGACGGAAGTTTTTCAGATCGTCAATAGATAGCTCGTAACCGCTTAAGTGCAGTAGAGAGTAAATAAGCATTGACCCATGACCGTTTGACAGCACAAAGCGATCGCGGTCGGCCCACTCTGGGTTTGAAGGGTTATGGTTTAGATGAGAGCGCCAAAGAACTTCAGCGATATCAGCCATACCCATTGGTGCGCCTGGGTGGCCTGAGTTAGCTTGTTGAACACCATCCATGCTTAGAGCACGAATTGCATTGGCAAGATGTTTACGAGACGACATGTCTGCTCCTGAGTACATTAAGCGAAACGAAAAGTAGGTCATAATTCTCTCAAAGCCCTGTTGGGTGTGCAAACGTTTTCCAATCCAAAACCTCACAAATATTGCACCTTTCGCGCCAAATCGTTCGAAGTTCTTAAAATTATCAATAAATCAGGCAAACGTTTGGTTATAACAAAAACCAAAAAAGAGCTTGTAATTCGAGCAATCAAATTTAGAATAGACGTCTAGATGTAGATACACCTACAAAAATTAGTATTAATTTGCGCTGGAGAGTTTATCATTCCCCAGTTTTAAACCAGATATAGTGGAGCTAACATGGCTAAGCACCTGTTTACTTCTGAGTCAGTATCAGAAGGTCATCCAGATAAAATTGCAGACCAGATTTCTGATGCGGTTCTTGACGCGATTCTAGAGCAAGATCCAAAGGCTCGTGTTGCATGTGAGACTTACGTTAAAACCGGTATGGTAATGGTGGGTGGTGAAATCACGACTTCAGCATGGGTAGACATCGAAGAGTTAACTCGTGAAACCGTTCGTGAAATCGGCTACGTACATTCAGATATGGGCTTTGACGCAGATTCTTGTGCGGTACTAAACACAATCGGTAAACAGTCGCCAGATATCAACCAAGGTGTTGATAAAGCTGACCCTAAAGAACAAGGTGCAGGCGACCAAGGCATCATGTTTGGTTACGCTTGTAACGAAACTGAAGTACTAATGCCAGCGCCAATTACTTACTCTCACCGTCTTGTTCAAAAGCAAGCAGAAGTTCGTAAAAACGGCACACTACCTTGGTTGCGTCCTGATGCAAAATCTCAGGTAACATTCCAATACGATCAAGGTAACATCGTTGGTATCGACGCGGTTGTTCTTTCAACTCAACACTGTGATTCAATCTCAACTTCAGACCTGCGTGAAGCGGTAATGGAAGAGATCATTAAGCCAGTGCTACCTTCTGAGTGGATCAACAAAGAAACAAACTTCTTCATTAATCCAACCGGTCGCTTCGTAATCGGTGGTCCTATGGGTGACTGTGGTCTAACTGGTCGTAAGATCATCGTAGATACCTACGGCGGCGCAGCTCGTCACGGTGGCGGTGCGTTTTCTGGTAAAGATCCATCAAAAGTTGACCGTAGTGCAGCATACGCAGCACGCTACGTAGCGAAAAACATCGTAGCGGCAGGCATGGCTGACCGTTGTGAGATCCAACTTTCTTACGCAATCGGTGTTGCTGATCCAACGTCTATCATGGTGGAAACGTTCGGTACTGAGAAAGTACCTCACGACATCATCATTGAAGCGGTTCGTCAATTCTTCGACCTACGTCCATACGGTCTACAAGAAATGCTTAACCTTCTTCAACCTATCTACAAGAAGACAGCGGCATACGGTCACTTCGGTCGTGAAGAATTCCCGTGGGAAGCGACAGACAAAGCTGCACTTCTACGCGATTTCGCTGGCATCAAATAATCAAGCCAAGCAAGAATCAATCAAGCCCTCGCCTATGGCGGGGGCTTTTTATTTTCAGCAACTTTTATCCAGCCATTTCGGCTCATACCGCCCTGACCCACAAAGCAGTCCTGTTTCTCCCTCATTTTTATACCGAATAAATTTTAAGCAATTATTTGTAAATTATCCCATCTCCGCCAATAGTTAAAATATTGTTAATTCCAATTTAAATAGAGACGTCGGATGCTGGCGACTGTGGAAGCAACACTTAAGTAAAGACATGAGTCAGGCATCTTTATGGCCGATACCAAACTAAGCCAATGCTCAGATGTAAACTTGAAAAAGTCGCTTCAAGTTTGACTGAACAAAAACCGCTGTCAGTTGGTATAAGCGGATAATGTGGGAATAAATCAAGGAGGAGTTATGCCTCGAACTGTTAATCCATCGGACTTCCACAACAAGCGAAAGGAAGTGCCAGACAACGAATACGCCAGAACCATACCATGCAATACGGTCAATCTTTCTGCACCTTTTCATTGGCTCGCATTAGGTCTGCATGATTTCGTGCGAATGCCGCTTATTAGTGCTTTCTATGGCATCTGTTTTATGGCAGCTGCCATAGGCATTGTTTTGCTCGTACAGTGGCAAGGCACACACTTAGTCGTCATGCCCAGTTTGATTGTTTACATGTTAATCGGTCCGTTTCTCGCGCTGGGCTTGTATGATGCCAGTTGGGAGAGAGAGCGCGGGCACAAAGCAAGCTTGTTCCATTCAATGAAAGCGATCGGTCGTAACTCAACATCTCAATGGGCGTTCGCCGTGTTACTCGCAGTGTGTATGATATTTTGGATGCGCATTGCCGCTCTACTTCATGCGCTCTACCCTTCTGTTCAAGGGGCACCTTTAAGTGAGTTCCTACCCTTCCTTGTCATCGGCTCTTTAGTTGGCTTTGTTTTGGCTTGTGTGGTGTTTAGCATTTCAGCCTTTTCTATTCCTCTCATGATGGAGCGTCGCGTAGACATGATGACCGCTGTATTTACCAGCTTTAATGCAGTGAAATCCAATATTCCAGCAATGATTGTTTGGGCAGCGATCATCTGTGGCGGTATTCTTATCGGCTTTGCGACCTACGGGATCGGAATGTTGTTTACCATGCCAATTCTAGGCTACGGTACATGGCACGCTTACCATGCCACCATCAAGAAAAAACACACACCATAATTAACTGATGCTATGATCTGGCCCTCGCAAATGCGGGGGCTTTTTTATTTGATTTATCGAGGTGAATTGTGGATATAGAACTCAGCTATAAAGCCAAGCAAGTGATGGCGGGCTGTATCGCGATGGCGGAACAAGCTTTCAAACGTTCTTTCCCGATTCCAACAATCACCTTCGACGTCCGTGGGAAAGCGGCAGGAAAAGCCTACCTTCAATTAAATCAAGTACGCCTAAACCCTGTTTTATTTCGCGAAAACACCCAAGCATTCTTAGATGAAGTCATTCCTCATGAAGTAGCACACCTGATTACTTATCAGGTTTACGGGCGAGTTAGGCCTCACGGTAAAGAATGGAAAGGCGTCATGGAAGCCGTATTTAACGTACCAGCCAAAACCACTCACAGCTTTGAAGTAAAATCCGTTCAAGGTAAAACCTTTGAGTATCGTTGTGGTTGTATGACCTACCCTCTATCGATTCGCCGTCATAATAAAGTGCTGCGCGAAGAGGCGACGTACTCTTGTCAAAAATGCCGCCAACCACTTAACTTCACCGGCATTCAATTATCGTAGCCCTTACCTCATAGTGTTACTTGCGTTCCCAAAATAAAGATCGGTTGCTCAAAACCTTCCCTTCGCCACTTATTGTTAACTTACTCATCACTAAAGCTATTTTATGCGTGTTATCATGAATAAAGTCATACTTTATAAAGACTTTTATCATGAAATACTTATTCTCTCTGTTGCTTATCGCGCTTTCTAGCACTGCGATTGCCGCGCCACCGAGCTCATTCTCTGCTGCCAAACGTGAGGCGGTCAAAATTTATCAAGACCACCCAACAAGCTTCTACTGTGGCTGTAACATTCAATGGCAAGGCAAGAAAGGCTTACCCGATTTAGCCTCTTGCGGTTACCAAGTCCGTAAACAAGAAAAACGGGCTGCACGAATCGAATGGGAGCACGTTGTTCCTGCGTGGCAATTTGGCCACCAGCGTCAATGCTGGCAAGATGGCGGACGTAAAAACTGTAAGAAAAAAGACAAAACTTTTCGTTTGATGGAAGCAGACTTGCACAACCTAACTCCTGCTATTGGTGAAGTAAACGGTGACCGTTCGAACTACAACTTCAGCCAATGGAACGGTATGGATGGCGTGAGTTATGGTCGCTGTGAGATGCAAGTGAACTTTAAGCAGCGTAAAGTCATGCCACCAGACCGTGCGCGTGGCTCAATTGCTCGTACCTATCTATACATGAGCAAAGAGTACGGTTTCAAACTGTCGAAGCAGCAAACGCAATTAATGAGTGCTTGGAACAAAACCTATCCTGTCGATAAATGGGAATGTGAGCGTGACGAGCGCATTGCAAAAGTACAGGGCAATCACAACCCATTTGTTCAAGAAGCCTGCCGCGCACTGTAACCTCCGACCTCGAAGCGTTTCAATTACTGATATTGAAACGCTTCTTGCCCCTTGTTTTTTCGGTGCAAAGCATCCATGTTAGGGTTTAAGTTTATTCTCTTGCTGGAAATCTCATGCGTACCCCTCGAATTTATCATCCAGAAACTATTCATCAACTTGGCTCACTTGCTTTAAGTGACGACGCAGCAGGCCATATCGGTCGTGTTTTGCGCATGAAAGAAGGCCAAGACGTTCTCCTTTTTGACGGCAGTGGCGCAGAGTTCCCAGCGGTTATCAGTGAAGTCAGCAAGAAATCAGTTTTGGTTAACATCACCGAGCGTGTAGAAAGCAGTATTGAATCCCCTTTAGATCTGCACCTTGGTCAAGTCATTTCACGTGGCGATAAGATGGAGTTCACCATCCAAAAGTCTGTTGAACTTGGCGTCAATACCATCACTCCTCTGATTTCTGAACGTTGTGGTGTCAAGCTTGACCAAAAGCGTTTTGAGAAAAAACTCGCGCAATGGCAGAAAATCGCCATCAGTGCCTGTGAGCAATGTGGGCGTAATGTCGTGCCCGAAATTCGTCCAATTATGAGCTTGGAAGAGTGGTGTAAAGAAGAGTACGATGGTTTAAAGCTTAACCTTCACCCTCGTGCTAAATACTCAATCAACACTTTGCCAACCCCGGTTGAAAAAGTGCGCCTACTGATCGGTCCTGAAGGCGGTTTATCGTCTGAAGAGATCGAGATGACTCGAGAATACCAATTTGAAGAAACGCTACTCGGCCCTCGCGTTCTGCGTACCGAAACAGCGGCTCTGACAGCAATTACAGCCTTACAAGTTCGTTTCGGCGATCTTGGTTAAAACGGAGAAAAATAATGATCAAACTCGGTATCGTAATGGACCCAATCTCGTCCATTAACATCAAAAAAGACTCTAGCTTTGCCATGATGCTTGAAGCGCAACGACGCGGCTATGAAATCCACTACATGGAAATGAATGATCTGCATCTCGATCAAGGCGTTGCCATTGCAGATACTAAAGTGGTAGAACTAAAAGAAGATCCAAACGGTTGGTACGAGTTCAAATCAGAGCAAACTATCGAACTGTCTGAGCTAGACGCGGTGCTAATGCGTAAAGATCCTCCGTTTGATACTGAATACATCTACGCGACTTACATCCTTGAGCGTGCAGAAGAACAAGGTGCACTGATCGTTAACAAGCCTCAAAGCTTACGTGATTGTAACGAAAAGCTGTTTACGGCATGGTTCCCAGAGCTGACACCTACAACGATCGTGACGCGAAAAGCAGAGAAAATTAAAGAATTTCGTGAAAAACATGGTGATGTCATCCTGAAACCGCTTGATGGTATGGGTGGCGCGTCCATCTTCCGTGTAAAAGAAAACGATCCAAACGTCTCTGTGATCATCGAGACATTGACTAACCACGGTCAAAACTACGCAATGGCACAAACCTTCGTGCCAGACATCAGCAACGGTGACAAACGTATCCTAGTGGTAGATGGCGAACCTATGCCTTACTGTCTAGCACGCATTCCTGCTAAAGGCGAAACGCGCGGCAACCTAGCCGCTGGTGGTACTGGTGAAGCTCGTCCGCTAAGCGAAACCGACCTCAAAATTGCGCAAACCGTTGCTCCGACACTGAAAGAAAAAGGCCTTATCTTTGTTGGCCTTGACGTAATTGGCGACAAGCTAACAGAAATCAACGTCACCAGCCCAACCTGTATTCGCGAAATTGAAGCTGCTTTTGATATCTCAATCACAGGCAAACTGATGGATGCGATTGAGCGTCGAGTAAAAGGCGAATAACTCAAACTGTATTACAGTTAATAGAGAGCGTAGTACATTAACTTAAGCAAACTCATGCACATACCTAGATGATAAACTGTATGATGTTTGCTTAAGGGCATTTACGAGAGTTAAGGGTCAATATGAGTATGAATCTCACAAATCACTTTTTGGTTGCCATGCCTGGGATGAAAGATCCGTACTTTCAAAACAGCGTGATCTACGTTTGTGAGCACAACGAAGACGGCGCTATGGGGCTGATGATCAATGCTCCTGTTGATATCACCGTCGGCAACATGCTCAAGCAGGTGGAAGTTCAGCCAGTACACCCGCGCCTATTTGAAGCCAGTCTAGATAGACCAGTTTACAATGGCGGCCCAATCTCGGAAGATCGTGGTTTTATTTTGCATAAACCCAAAGATTACTACGAGTCCAGCGTCCAAATGACCGATGACCTCGCGGTAACCACTTCGCGTGATATTCTGTCGGTGTTAGGAACAGAAGCAGAACCAAGTGATTACTTAGTGGCACTTGGCTACTCCGGTTGGAGTGCAGGCCAATTAGAAAGTGAGCTGGTCGAAAACTCTTGGCTCACCATTGAAGCGACGCCTGAAATTATCTTTAATACACCAATCAACGAGCGTTGGAAGAAAGCGGTCGAAAAGCTGGGCATCGACCCAAGTCACCTTTCAGCAGACTCTGGACATGCTTAGTCCAAATATACAGTTACATTAGATAGAGACACCTTATGTCACGCACAATTATGGCTTTTGACTTTGGAACCAAAAGCATTGGTAGCGCTATTGGCCAAGAAATTACTGGTACAGCTTCCCCATTAAAAGCCTTTAAAGCCAATGACGGTATTCCAAACTGGGACGATATCGAAAAGCAAATCAAAGAGTGGCAACCAGATTTGCTAGTGGTCGGTTTACCGACCGATCTGCATGGTAAAGACCTTGAGACCATAACCCCTCGTGCACGAAAATTTGCTAAGCGTCTGCAAGGCCGATACGGATTGCCTGTTGAACTGCATGATGAGCGTTTATCTACTGCAGAAGCTCGTGCGGAGTTGTTCAGCATGGGCGGCTATAAAGCCCTATCGAAAGGTAATGTTGACTGCCAGTCAGCAGTGGTGATTCTAGAAAGCTGGTTTGAAGCCCTTTGGGATGAGTAAACACTTCAAGCACAATGAAAAAAGGTTGGCTCCTGCCAACCTTTTTTGTTTCTGGATTGGATTAATCCATATCGATCTTAACGTTCGCCAAACTGCCCGTAGAGAATGCTTCACCACGCTGCGTTTTCAACATCAAGCGCAGATCATTTGCCGAGTCGGCACTATGTAGTGCATCCTCTTCGCTGATCTTACCTTGCATCACTAACTTATAGAGAGATTGATCGAACGTCAGCATACCAAACTCATTTGAGCGAGCCATGGTTGACTTCAACTCATGTAAATCTCCGCGACGAATCAAATCCGACACACGTGGGCTATTTAGCAAGATCTCAAATACACCATGACGTCCCTGCCCATTTTTATCTCGGATCAACTGCTGACCAACCACGCCTTTTAGGTTCATCGACAAATCGAACAAGAATTGTTCTTTTTGATCTTTCGGTACCAAGTGAAGAATGCGCTCTAAAGCTTGGTTGGCATTATTGGCGTGCAACGTTGCCATACACAGGTGACCCGTTTCGGCGAAGGTCATCGCGTATTCCATTGTTTCACGGCTACGGATCTCACCAATCAAAATCATATCTGGTGCTTGGCGCAGCGAGTTTTTAAGCGCAACTTCATAGCTTTCCGTATCTAACCCAACTTCGCGTTGAGTCACGATACAGCGCTTGTGTTCATGCACGAATTCGATCGGATCTTCGACCGTCAAAATGTGCCCGGTTTTATTGCTGTTTCGATAGCCTGTCATCGCCGCCATGGTGGTCGATTTACCCGATCCAGTAGCACCGACCACCAGCACCAAACCACGCTTAGCTATCGCCAAATCTTGCAACACTAACGGTAACTTTAACTGCTCAAAAGTAGGAATATTGGTTTCAATACGACGAATCACTGCGCCTGGTAACTCGCGTTGAAAAAAGGCACTCACACGGAAGCGACCACTATCTCTCACAATGGCAAAATTCGACTCGCGACTTTTACGAAAGTCCTGACGCCGATCTGGTTCCATAGCGCTATCGAGTAATGCAGCCACATCACTCTCGGTGAGTTTTTCCCCTTGCGGACGCAATTCGCCATCCACACGAAATAGAATTGGCGCTCCAACCGTGATGTAAAGATCCGACGCTTTCAGCGCCAGCATGCCTTCGAGAAATTTATCTAGATCCATCTTCCGTATTCACCATTATCTGTATGAACGTTACGAGAATTGCTGCACTTCTAATCCGATCTTACTATCGACCTCTTCACGAGCAACCATGCCTTGCGCCATTAACTGACGAGCATTTTGCTCCATGGTTTGCATGCCGTGAGCCGCACCTGTTTGAATGATCGAATACATCTGCGCGACTTTGTCTTCGCGGATCAAGTTGCGAATCGCAGGCGTTGCCATCATAATTTCATGGCATGCAATACGGCCACCACCATTACGCTTCAGAAGCTTTTGCGCGATAACCGAACGAAGGGACTCAGATAGCATCGAGCGAACCATATCTTTATCACTACCAGGAAACACATCGATAATACGGTCAATGGTTTTTGCCGCCGAGCTGGTGTGCAACGTCCCGAAAACTAAGTGACCCGTTTCTGCCGCCGTTAAGGCAAGGCTGATGGTTTCTTTGTCACGCATCTCACCAACCAGAATAACGTCTGGGTCTTCGCGCAATGCGCTGCGCAGTGCGTTTTGGAAACTATGGGTGTCACGGTGAACTTCACGCTGGTTAATCAAACATTTATTGTTGTTGTGAACAAATTCAATCGGATCTTCAATTGTGAGTACGTGCTTGTTGTGATTACGGTTAATGTAGTCAACAATGGCTGCTAAGGTCGTCGATTTACCTGAACCTGTTGGGCCAGTGACCAGAACTAAGCCTTTTTCAGCGTTCGCAATTTTTTTGAAGATCTCTGGCGCTTCTAGCTCTTCCAGAGTTGGAATGCTACTTGGAATGGTACGGAATACTGCCGCACAACCGCGAGATTGGTTGAAAGCGTTGACACGGAAACGGCCAACGTTATGCAACTCAAAAGAGAAATCGACTTCGAGTTTTTCTTCGAACTCACTGCGTTGGGCATCGTTCATGATTTCGAAAACCAAACGATGCACTTCTTGGTGTGTAAACGCTGGAATGCCTAGTTTTCTCACATCCCCATCAATACGAACCATTGGTGGGACACCTGCAGAAAGATGTAGATCCGAGGCATTATGTTTTACACTAAAATCCAGTAACTCAGTGATATCCATTTAAAATCCTTAAGTCTAAAGTACAGCTATGAGTAGTATTCAACAAAATATTGAACATATCACCTCTCAAATTCGATATGACGAGCAAAAATGTGGTCGAACTCCAGAGTCAGTGCAACTTCTAGCGGTAAGCAAAACTAAACCTGTCGAGGCAATTCTCGAAGCCTACCAAGCGGGACAAACCGCCTTTGGTGAAAACTACGTTCAAGAGGGCGTCAGTAAAGTTCAGCACTTTGCCGAGCATTATCCAGATAATCGAATCGAATGGCACTTCATTGGTCCGATTCAATCCAATAAATCGCGACTTGTTGCTGAACATTTCGATTGGGTTCACACCATCGATCGAACCAAGATTGCTCAACGCCTGAATGATCAGCGGCCAAGCGAACTTAAACCGCTACAAGTTCTGATTCAGGTTAACACCAGTGGTGAGGCATCTAAGTCTGGTGTCACTGAAGCGGAAGTATTCGAGCTGGCGGAGTTGATTTCTCGCCTACCCAACCTCACTTTAAGAGGGTTGATGTCGATTCCTGCCAACGTGTCTGACTACGAATCACAACTCCGTGAATTTCAGAAGTTGGCTACGTTGAAGCAAACACTCGAAGCACAGTTCCCAGAAATCGATACATTATCAATGGGAATGAGTGGTGATATGACCGCTGCAATCGAAGCTGGTAGTACAATGGTTCGTATTGGAACCGCTATTTTCGGCGCACGAGATTACAGCTAAATCAACAAAACGCTCACTCGCGACATAAGTTATGTCGTCAATCGTTAGAGCGTAAATGCGCAATCATCTTACTCGCCAATAGGAGCAGTAAGTAACAGCGGTGCCATTATACACCTGAGCGCACAACAAATTCTAAATATCATGATGGAAATCAGACAAATGGAACATAAAAAAATCGCCTTCATTGGTGCTGGCAACATGGTGAGAGCCATTGTTTCCGGCTTGGTTGCTAACGGATACCCAGCGCAAAACATTACCGCGACGGCTCCTTCAGAGGCTCGCCGCCTTCTGCTAGAACAAGATTTTGGCATCCGTACCACCAGCGATAACACCCAAGCTGCGACCGAGGCGGATGTGGTGGTATTGTCTGTGAAACCGCAAATGATGGCGGATGTCTGTAAACCACTGCAATCGATCGATTTCACTAATAAACTGGTGATTTCTATTGCCGCAGGCATCAACTGTTCTCGATTGGATGATATGCTAGCCACCAAATTGAACTTGGTTCGTGTTATGCCAAATACGCCATCACAACTTGGGTTGGGTATGAGTGGGTTATTCGCACCAACTCATGTAACCGAGCACGACAAAGCTTTTGCCGCAGAGTTAATGGAAGCGGTCGGTAAAGTATGTTGGGTTAAGCAAGAGTCAGGTATCAATAATGTGATTGCCGCAGCGGGCAGTGCTCCAGCATACTTCTTCCTGTTTATGGAAGCGATGCAAGCAGAAGCGATTGCGCAAGGCTTTGATAAAGAGACCGCTCGACTATTGGTTCAGCAAGCTGCACTGGGCGCGGCTAGTATGGTGGTTAGCAACCCAGAAACTGAGCTATCGACCCTGCGTGAGAACGTAACATCGAAAGGTGGGACAACGGCAGAAGCACTGCGTACATTCAACGAACATCAACTTTCAGATATTGTCGCTAAAGCCATGCAAGCTGCTGTGGCTCGCGCGGAAGAAATGGAAAAACTGTTTTAATTATTTGGATGAACTCCGTTTAGTATCATCCATCACTTGTTAAGGGTACCTTATGAATTCAATGAGTTTTCTCATCTCAACCCTATTTGACCTGTACATCATGGTCGTAATTTTGCGAATTTGGTTGCAAGCTGCGCGCGCAGACTTCTACAACCCATTCTCGCAATTCATAGTAAAAGCGACTCAGCCGGTCATTGGTCCATTGCGCCGCGTTATCCCTTCCGTGGGGAATATTGACCTAGCAACCGTGTTGTTTGCCTACGTGTTGTGTGTGCTTAAATTTGTCGTGCTTATCCTAATAGCTTCGAACGGTTCCGTCTCTTTCAGCGCTGACTTCTTATTCTTGGGCTTACTATCATTAATCAAAGCCGCAGGTGGCCTATTGTTCTGGGTACTATTGATCCGTGCAATTTTGAGCTGGGTAAGCCAAGGCCGCAGCCCTATCGAGTACGTATTCCATCAACTGACCGAGCCAATGTGCGCTCCAATCCGTCGTATTCTTCCGGCTATTGGTGGTCTTGATTTAAGCGTACTGGTGTTATTTATCGGCTTGCAGTTCGCGAACTTCTTAATGGGCGATATCATTGGTCCAATTTGGTTCCAGCTATAATGTCAGCTGCAGTTTGGCAAGATGGTGAGGACATCATCCTGAAGCTCTATATTCAACCTAAAGCTAGCCGCGATAAAATCGTTGGCTTGCATGGTGAAGAGCTAAAAATCGCCATTACTGCTCCACCTGTCGATGGCAAAGCTAATGCACACCTAACTAAGTTCTTAGCCAAGCAGTTTAAAATCGCTAAGGGTTTGGTTCACATAGAAAAAGGTGAATTAGGACGGCACAAACAAATTCGGATAGAATCGCCTACCCAGATACCGACAGAAATTAAAGCCATCATATGATGGCTTTTTATTTACGATTTTGTACCACACTTACTAATACCAACGACTGAGTACGCATTTTTTACCCCCTGACCAAGGTAAAATTGCAGCTATGGTTGTTTTATAACAAGTGCTTTGAGGAAGTAACAATGAGCAAATGGATTACCGCATTACTGATTAGCCTGTTGTCGTTACCAAGCTTCGCCGATCAGTTTAAAAATATGAAAGATATCGAAGTACACTATGTCGCGTTTAACTCAACATTCCTAACACCCAAAGTCGCACGTAGCTACGATATCAAACGTAATGGATACCTCGCTGTGGTTAATATTAGCGTGTTAGATAGAGCTTCATTGGGTAAACCAGCATTAGAAGCAAAAATTGCTGGACGCGCGAAGAACCTTATCGGCCAAACTCAGACCTTGACCTTTCGTGAAGTCAAAGAAGGCAATGCGATATACTATTTAGCCGAACTACCAATTACCCACGAAGAAACTTTTACTTTCGATATTGACGTAAAAGCTGGAAACAAAGGCTCAGGTAAGCTTAAATTCACCCAGAAGTTTTATGTTGAAGAGTAATTGGGTTGTGATGTTCCAAAAGCTTTTGGATCTAAGCAGGCTAAAAACCACTTATTAGTTAAAGAATATCTAGAGGAGAACGATTTGTTCTCCTCTATCACTATTAAAAGAGATTCCCATGAAAAAAATTGTGCTAGCAACTGGTAACCAAGGCAAAGTTCGTGAAATGGCAGATTTATTGTCTGACTTCGGCTTTGAAGTATTAGCGCAAAGTGAATTCAATGTATCGGAAGTAGCTGAAACGGGTACAACTTTCATTGAAAACGCAATCATTAAAGCTCGCCATGCCGCACAAGAAACAGGGCTTCCTGCCATTGCAGACGACTCTGGATTAGAAGTCGATTTCTTAAAAGGCGCTCCGGGCATTTACTCTGCACGTTACGCAGGCGAGAGCGCATCTGATCAAGAGAATCTAGAAAAATTGCTAGCGGCAATGGAAGGCGTACCAGAAGCAGAGCGTACAGCACGTTTCCACTGCGTATTAGTCCTCATGCGTCACGAGAACGACCCAACGCCTATCGTCTGTCACGGTAAATGGGAAGGCCGAATTCTAACTGAAGCACACGGTAAAAATGGCTTTGGCTACGACCCAATCTTCTTTGTTCCTGAAGACAACTGTGCGTCAGCCGAACTTGAACCTGCACGTAAGAAACAACTGTCTCACCGCGGTAAAGCGCTCAAGTCGTTGTTTGCTCAACTGTCTGAGCAAGTGTCTCAGTAATCACGAGCGAATTAGACCATGTTAACGCCCCCAGCACTCAGCTTGTATGTACACATCCCGTGGTGTGTGCAAAAGTGCCCGTATTGCGACTTTAACTCTCACGCGCTCAAAACCGAGATTCCAGAAGAAGAGTACATCAGTGCCCTTTTAGAAGATTTGGATACCGACATTGAGAAATACCGACTTAACGAAGCGCCACGTCCACTGCATTCAATCTTCATTGGTGGTGGTACGCCGAGTTTGATTTCGGCAGAAGGCATCGAGCGTCTACTTAAGGGCATTGAAGCGCGTATTCCGTTCAAGCCTGAAATCGAAATCACCATGGAAGCGAATCCAGGCACCATCGAAGCAGAGCGTTTTGTTGGCTACCGTAAAGCCGGGGTAACGCGTATCTCTATCGGCGTGCAAAGCTTTGAGCAACAAAAGCTTGAGCGTTTGGGGCGTATTCACGGCCAAGACGAAGCCGTCAACGCTGCTCAGCTGGCGCACCAAATCGGTTTGAACAGCTTTAACCTCGATCTCATGCACGGCTTACCTGATCAAAGCATCGAACAAGCCTTGGCAGATTTGGACAAAGCGATTGAGTTGGCACCGCCGCACTTGTCTTGGTATCAGCTGACCATCGAACCAAACACCATGTTCTACTACAAGCCACCAACGCTACCTGACGATGATGACTTGTGGGATATTTTCGAGCTCGGACACCAAAAACTTGCAGCCGCGGGTTATGTGCAATATGAAATCTCCGGTTACAGCAAGCCGGGCTATCAGTGTCAGCACAACCTCAACTACTGGCGCTTTGGTGATTACCTTGGTATCGGTTGTGGCTCTCATGGCAAACTCAGTTTTACCGACGGACGTATTATTCGAACGACAAAGGTAAAACACCCGCGAGGCTATTTAGCGGCTTATCAAAATATGGTCAAACCTTATCTGCATACGGAACATGTCGTCGCGGATGAAGATCGTCCATTCGAGTTCTTTATGAACCGATTCCGCTTAATCGAAGCCTGTCCGAAGCAAGATTACGTGGACACCACGGGCTTACCACTTAGTACGATTCAAGAAACCATCAGCTGGGCGATAGAAATGGGCTACCTGAGTGAAACGCCTACCCACTGGCAAATTACTGAAAAAGGGAAGCTCTTCCTTAATGATTTGCTCGAAGCCTTTATGGCCGAAGAAAGCGAAGAGTAACGCAACCTGACCCGTCCTGATATGGGTTGACACTTTTTAACTAAAACGCTCGATGTACTTCATCGGGCGTTTTGTATTTTAAAGCCGTATGAGGCCTCATTTGATTATAGATATCTACGGACTCTGC
>NZ_JAMZAN010000020.1:0-30840 GCF_024181865.1 Vibrio sp. Y58_MX_L22 | reverse complement strand
GTTTCATTGAAACCTAATTTGATACCGAGGTATCGAATTGGATTATCATCAACGAGTGCCCACACAGATTGATAGGTTCTTATTTTTAAAGAGCTTTTCTAACATTTTCAGCAACTTAGTTACTCATCGTTAGGGGTGCGTATCTTACTTCACACCGTGAGAGAGTCAAGCATTTTTTTCAAATTCTTTTTTCTCTCTTCCCGACTCGCTGTGTGACTTTCGTCTCACTCCGTGTCGGTGGATGCGCAGTATAGGGGGTTGAGAAATTAGCACAAGCGTTTTTTGCAAAAAAACTTTCAACCGAACAAATAACGAGCATTCTGCATAGATACTCAACGATCTTGTCTAATATTTCGGGTTGCAGAGGATCTTTTCATGATGAAACACCTGACTTCTGCATTAAAAGATCGCCGATTTCTTTGTGATTTTGATTGCTGATCTTATCTCTCTTGGTTCTTTTTCTCTTTCTATCTATATAAAGACGAAAAAAGAGCAGAACGATAACGAACTGCTCTTTTGGTCTTTGCTTTTTATTTGGGGTACTTCAGGTGAAGTCTTGGAAAAGTGTTTCTTCTATATATAGAAGAAAAGATCAGAGCATCCTTGCCCTTATCTTTACGACAGATGAGTTAGGGGTATATCTAAATGTCGTTATTGTTCGATGACACATTGAGCTCGTAAGAGTGGAGCATGCTTGCATTCCCAATGACGTCATCTTCGAGAGGAACTTAGTTCTTCAATACTTTTACGGTGTAGCTACCATCTTTTTGTTGGTATAGACCGTGGATGTCGGTTTCGAAACCTGGGTAATGCGCACCGATCTCACAAAGCATCTCTAGGAAGTCCAGCACAGGGCGAGACTCTTGAGTCACCATTTCACCAGGAAGTACTAGTGGCACACCTGGAGGGTAAGGAAGGATCATGTTCGCACTTACGCGGCCAACCATTTCTTCCAGTTTGATTTCTTCTACGTTACCGCGAAGCTCTTCTTGCCATGCTGCGTGTGGTGTTACTTTCATTTCTGGAAGTACATCGAACGCTTTGTACATTAGCTCTGGTAGGTTGTATTTCTTAGTTAGGTCATGAATTGCTTGTGCTAGTTCTTGAACACGCATGCCTTCATAGAAGCTTGGGTCTTCGTTGTATAGCGAAGGTAGGAAGCTCTTGATGGTTAGGTTCAAGTCGTAGCCACGTTTAAATTCAGTTAGACCGCGTAGCAATTGCATTGCTTTTGATTTGTCGATACCGATTGAGAATAGGAACAACAAGTTGTATGGACCTGTTTTCTCTACCACGATGCCGCGCTCGTCTAGGAATTTAGCCACCAGCGAAGCAGGAATACCTGATTCTTCTAGTTCGCCTTCTTTATTCATCCCAGGAGTCAGTAGCGTTACTTTGATTGGATCAAGATACATGTGGTTGTCATCCATGTTCTTGAAGCCGTGCCATGTGTCGCTAGGGTCTAGTTTCCAACATTCTGTGGTATCGATGTTTTCTGGTTGCCATACATCGAAGAACCAGCTGTCGCTTTCTGCTTCTAGACGTTTGATCTCTTTACGGAAGCGGATTGCGCGATCGATAGAGTCTTGCATCAACTTCTTACCAGTGTTGCCGCGCATCATTGCCGCTGCAGTTTCAGTAGAAGCAACAATGCCGTACTGAGGTGAAGTTGAAGTGTGCATCATGAATGCTTCGTTGAAAGATTCTTTATCAAAGTCACCTTTCACGTGAATCATTGAAGCTTGTGAGAACGCTGCCAACAGTTTGTGTGTTGATTGTGTTTCGTAGAACACTTTGCCTGGCATCGCTTCACCACTCATACCACATTTACCTTCGTAAATTGGGTTGAAGTTAGTGTAAGGCACCCAAGCACTGTCGAAGTGGATGTGTTTACAATCTAGCGACTCTTTGATGAATTGTGTGTTGTACAGCAAGCCATCGTAAGTTGAGTTAGTCACTACTGCGTAAGTTGGTGCTGTTGCACCTGGTGTTTTCGCCACTTTCTCTGCAATGACATCGCGGCTGAATTCGCTTTGTGGAATACCACCAAGGATGCCGTATGCGTTACGAGTTGGGCGGAAGTAGATTGGTGTCACGTCGCTCATCATCATTAGGTGAGTCAGAGATTTGTGACAGTTACGGTCAATCAGTACTGTGCTGCCAGCAGGTGCTGAGTACATACCAACGATTTTGTTCGATGTAGACGTACCGTTCGTTACGATGTAAGAGCTGTCTGCATTGAATGTACGTGCAATGTATTCTTCTGCATCTTTATGTGGACCTGAGTGGTCTAGTAGAGAACCTAGCTCAGGCATTGAGATTGATACGTCCGCTTTGAATGTGTTTGGACCGTAAAAATCGTAGAAGATGCTACCAGCAGGGCTTTTCTGGAATGCAGTACCGCCCATGTGACCTGGAGTACAGAAGGTGTATTTACCTTCTTCTACGTATTTGAATAGCGCTTTAGTGAATGGAGGCATGATGTCATCTTTGTATGCCTCAGTCGCTTGGTTGATTTTGATAGCGATGTCGTCAGCCATACCTAAAGCGTACTCGAAGAAGCTCACGTTTAGACGTAGGTCTGTTAGTGAAATGTCTAGAGTAGACTGTTCGTTAGCAAATGCGTGAACAGGCAGTTTTTCGTTGATTTGGCTGATACGTTCACATAGCTCTAGTGAGTATTTATCCCAGTCGAACAGCACACCGCAAATGCGTGGGTTCATCTCAATCATTTTGATCAAGTCTTTATCATCTACTGGGTAAACCACTTCGTAGCCCGCTTTCTCAAGAGCAGCGTGAAGTTGACGAACTGGCTCTTCTTTAAAGAACACACCCATGTGGTTCAAGATAGCGAATATATTCATTTGGACATCTCCAAGGCGAATGAGGGCGCTCTTTGCCATTTACAGGCAATGAGTAAGGTGAGCGCCGCGTGAATTTGGGTTTTATGGGCTGGCACCTTAGTGCCAGCGTTTTGGGGATTAGTTGCTTGCTTGGGCAGGCATGTCGTCAGCGTGCATTTTCACGTACTGAGCAAGACCTGCTTTTTTGCTGTAGAACATCAAGATAACGAGAGACACGATGAAGGTTGCTGTTAGCGTACCGCCCTCTGCACCTGCTAGTGCGATGAAGCAGAACAGGCAAGCCACACCAGAGAACAGCATTACGAAGCCGTTGCGTGTTGTCATACCTTCGAAGCGAATCAAGTTAATGCTTGAGTAGAAGTAAGGCAGCATAGTTAGTAGAACTGCGTCAGTCGTTAGTTGGTTGAACAGGTCTGATGCGTGCGCTGTTTTAGAGCTGAAGAACATCAGTACAACCATCAGTGCAGTCATCTTGATTGACGCAAGGATTAGACCTTTCTTAGGCACACCGTTTTTGTCAGTTTCGCCGTAGATTTTAGGGAAGTTGCCGTCGTTTGCTGCGCGTTTACCGGCTTCACCTACAAGCATCATCCAAGAACCTAGCGAAGTGAAACATGCTAGCGCTGTGAATGCTGATACGAATGGTGCAGTCCAGCTACCGAATAGCTCAGTGGTTGCCAATGCAAATGGCGCACCTGATGCCGCAACTTCTGACGCTGGGAACATGCCGCTGATCATTTGAGTTGATAGGATGTAAATTACACCTGCGATACCAGTACCTAACATAGTTGCTAGTGGTACGGTACGTTTAGGGTTTTCTACCATACCAGTCGATACCGCTGCTGATTCCACACCTACGAATGACCATAGACAGATAAGAACCGCTGTAACTACCGCGTGGCTGTCAGTGCCTGCTGATACGTTCCAGTTTTGGCTGTAAAGCGCAGTGTCGAAGTGTGTCCAACCAAATGCAGCTGTACCAACAACAGGGATAAGGATAAGAACTAGACCAAGCGTACATAGACGGCTTACCCAGCTACCACCAAGTAGGTTGACGAAAGTGAAGATCCATACCGATGCAATCGTCGCAATACCTGCTGGGATTGGGTTATTAAGCACAGGGAAGAATACTGAAAGGTAAGAAACACCTGTAATGGCAATAGCCAGGTTACCAATCCAGTTCGCGTGGTAATAAAGAACGCCCGTTTGGAAACCAAATACCGGAGACACTTCGCCAGCATAAGCGATAGGACCACCTTCTTGTGGGTTTTTGGTTGCCAGACGAGCGTAAACAAACGCCAGACTCAGTGCACCGACCAAACAGATCAGCCAACTGAAGATTGAAACAGAGCCTACAGAGGCAAGACTAGAAGGTAATAGTGCAATACCACTACCCATCATGTTACCGGCTACGACACCCGTACAGGCAATAAGGCCGATTTTTTTCGCATTCGATGACATAACATCTCCAAATCTATTCTACTCGAGTCAACATGACTCAAACTGAATGGTTATTAGCGAGATGCTATGAGGAAAAACCTGCTCGACCTCGCTAAATTTCGAAGTGAAGACTACGCCCAAAAACTAGGAAAAAAATAAACTTGGGGTTATCAATAAAATGATTAGTTCATCAACATCAAGTTGAGATAAACATGATAAAAACAAAAATATAAAACCATACTATTCATTTAGTTATAAGAAAAACATCAAACCTTCTACTGATAGATAAACTCTCATCAACTCGTTGGTCATCGCGATAAAAGTTATCAACCTCTATCAACTTCCCCATCCCGAAGGGTTAATTCCCTGAACTGTTGAGTCCATAAATCTCTCCCTGATCGCGCTTTTTGACCCAAGTCAATATTCATCTCTCCTGCAAGAAAGCATCAGAATCATTCTCGCCACACAACTCATCCAGACACTTCATACAATCAATAGAGATAGAGATAGAGATAGAGATAGAGATAGAGATAGAGATAGAGATAGAGATAGAGATAGAGAAGCAAAGCGGGTATGTATTCCCGTTGCAAGCTTGCGTTGTTAGCTCCTTCGTAAGTCATTGCCCCACCTCCCCACCCTTTTCACTTTTCGACAGCGACAAAAAAGCCCCTCACCGAAATGAGGGGCTAGCATTAGACTGACGTTGAGTCCGAGAGAATTAAAGCATTCGAACGACAGAAGGGTGAACGGCGCGATACATGGCGTAATCAATCGCCTTCATGTTACTTGGGAAGACCAAGTTTTCGCACAGCAGGTACGTCTCAACCGACGTATCAATATAGAAAGCTTCACTGTAAGACTCACTGGCTAAATCCAGATCACCATCCAATTCGGCGTGCTTACCGCGAATCACATAGGAAAGCACTGAATCACGTAACCTCAATGCCTGTCCGAGATGCCGCTTGGCTAACGCCATGTCACCAATGATGGTTTCGTGCAGTGCTAAAGCTTCATAAATTCGCGGTTGAATTGGCCCCACCATCATTTTCACATTAGTCTCTAGTGCTTCACTGAGCTGCTGCATTCGCCCTTTCTTCAACTCCTGTGAGAAATCAAGTGCCTTTTGTACATGGTAAGCAATCAACAACTCAGCTTGAACGTAAGCATTATCCGGCTCGATTTCTAAAATGTTTTCCATCAAGTCGATACCTTGGCGGAATTGTTTAGTATCAGAGACATTAAGGTAATGGTTAGCCTGAACAAACAACTCCAACGCGTCGGGATTCATTGGCATTCCCGCCACCAGCATCGTAGATTTCAATTTGGCATCCGACACTTTCAGCACTTGCATCAAATCCAACGACGCTTGTTGAAGCACTGTCTTTAAATGACTACTGGTTAACGCGTATTGACGACTAAACAACACTTTCTCAGATGAGTTATTGCGATATTCCACCTCTAAAAAGCTGCCACCGTCATTCTCACGAACTCTCACCACAACCGATTTACCAGGCACAATGCCAGAAGTAAACGACGCCTTCTTTAGCATGACTCGGTAATCACTGACTTGAGCAATGTCGGACATCAACTTTTGGGCGAATCCGTCTGCCAAATCGTAGCTTAATCCTTCACTCGTAAAATTATCTTGAAACTTGAACTCAATCAGATGGGTATCGATGGCTTGGGTAATACGCACTTCCGATTGCTTGTAGGTAAACACGCCCATCACTACGACCAACATACTGATCCAGATGAAGTTCATAATTCCCAATCGCCAAGGACTGATTTTGTTTTTGCTCTGAGGGGCTTTTTTCTCTTTTGACATCTCGCAGACCGCGCGAGTTAGAGGACCGGCAGGAAAGGTAACGGCTGGTGCTATAGGTAGACAATCCTCTTCCGATTCTTCAACCGAAGGTGGGATCTCTTCATTTTGCCGACTTGTGACAAACTCTTCATGCGTCATAGCAACCACGTTCGCTACCAGCTTATAGCCACGCTTGGGCACCGTGATAACGTAGTTGGTATTTTCCTCTCGACCGTCACGTAGTAGCTTACGCAACTCAAAGATGGATTGAGTCACCACTTGATCGGTCACAATCGCTCCAGCCCAAACGTACTGAATCAATTCCTCGCGGTTGAACACCTCATTCGCATGCTCCGCTAAGAAGTGCAAAAGATTAATTAAGCGTGGCTCAACAGTAACTTCCCTATCTTGTCGATACAGCTTATTTTCATCAACGCTCAAAACCCAGTCATTGATTTGAAAATAGACTCCAACCATGTATGAAAACTCTCGTATCTACAGACAGCGTTACGGTAGAAATCAGACAATGGTCGATTCCTACAAGTAACTAAAGGCAAGATTATAGGTGGGAAAGCAGCATGTACCTAGAAAAGCAAGTCGCCAAAAATGCAAACTTAAGTTAAGTGATGCAAGAATGAGACTACTCAAGTGCGGCAAGGATAGAGCAATGTGTGGCGTCATCGTCTGTATGACCACAACAAGCATCATTAATCTTCTTTAACGCTCGGCGAATTTTCGTCAGCTCGTTAATTTTCCCATCAATCAGCTCTAACTTGGCAGAAGTAATGGCTTTTACCTCTGCACAGCTGTGTTCTGTCGCTTCTAACTTAATTTCTAACAGGTCTTTAATTTCATCCAGACTCAAGCCAAGATCTTTACCTTTGAGGATAAAGTGCACCTGCTTTTGATTCTCTTCATCATACAAGCGATAGCCTGACTCACTTCGTCCTGCGGGTTTTATTAGCGCGTTTTTCTCGTAGAAACGCAATGTATCGGCAGTCACACCACAACGTTTTGCCAGTTCACCTATCTGAAACATAACTTCCCCTATTAACTATCTCGTTACTTTTAAAGCTAAAGAACGACTTTTTTGCAATTATTTTTGAGATGCCAAACGATTGCGCGAGCTTTTTTGTAATAAATTGGTTAGAATACGCGCCATCAAATGTGGAGACTGTTTTCTAACCAGAAAACACCCTGCAAAGGTCTTTACCAAAACTGGCCAATATTTTACCCCAAGAGGTAAAAACAAGTTCATTTTTGGCAAACATCTTTAACTCCGTGAATTTGAGGAAAATGGAAGCATGAATAACGCTCGTCCTATTCGCCGTGCGCTTATCAGCGTATCAGACAAAACAGGTATTGTTGAGTTTGCGCAAGCTCTTGCTGAGCGCGGTGTCGATATCCTATCTACTGGTGGTACAGCTCGCCTACTTGCCGAACAAGGCATCGCCGTAACTGAAGTCTCTGACTACACTGGTTTCCCAGAAATGATGGACGGCCGCGTTAAAACGCTTCACCCAAAAGTTCACGGTGGTGTGCTTGGTCGTCGTGGCCAAGATGATGACGTGATGGAAAAGCACGGCATCAACCCTATCGATATGGTTGTCGTAAACCTATACCCATTCGCAGAAACCGTTGCCAAAGAAGGCTGTACACTAGCCGACGCGGTTGAAAACATCGATATCGGCGGCCCAACAATGGTTCGTTCTGCAGCGAAAAACCACAAAGACGTGACTATCGTTGTTAACGCAGATGATTACGGCCGCGTAATTGCAGAGATGGACGCAAACGACAAATCTCTCACTCTCGAAACTCGCTTCGACCTAGCTATCGCAGCATTCGAGCACACAGCATCTTACGACGGCATGATCGCAAACTACTTCGGCACTATGGTTCCATCTTACGGTGCCTCTTTGCTTGATGAAGAAGGAAAGAAGGCTGATGAAGAGAGTAAATTCCCTCGCACCTTCAACCAGCAATTCGAGAAGAAACAAGACATGCGCTACGGTGAGAACAGCCACCAAGCTGCCGCTTTCTACGTCGAAGCTAACCCACAAGAAGCGTCTGTTTCAACTGCTCACCAAATCCAAGGTAAAGCCCTTTCTTACAACAACATCGCAGACACGGACGCCGCACTTGAGTGTGTGAAAGAGTTCAACGAGCCAGCATGTGTAATCGTAAAACACGCAAACCCATGCGGTGTTGCTCTAGGTAAAGACATCCTAGAAGCGTACAACCGTGCTTACCAAACTGACCCAACATCTGCATTCGGCGGCATCATTGCATTCAACCAAGAGCTAGACGCAGCAACAGCAACCGCTATTGTTGAGCGTCAATTCGTTGAAGTGATCATCGCACCTTCTGTTTCTGCTGAAGCGATTGAAGTGGTTGCAGCGAAGAAGAACGTGCGTCTACTTGAGTGTGGCGAATGGACAACTAAGACAACTGGCTTTGACGTGAAACGCGTGAATGGCGGTCTACTGGTTCAAGACCGTGACCAAGGCATGGTAAGCCTAGACGACCTAAAAGTGGTTTCTAAGCGCCAGCCAACAGAAGAAGAGCTGAAAGATGCACTGTTTTGCTGGAAAGTAGCGAAATACGTGAAATCTAACGCGATCGTTTACTCGAAAAGCGACATGACTATCGGTGTAGGTGCTGGCCAAATGAGCCGCGTTTACTCTGCGAAAATCGCGGGCATCAAAGCTGCAGACGAAGGTCTACAGGTTGAAGGTTGTGTAATGGCATCAGATGCATTCTTCCCATTCCGTGACGGTATCGACGCGGCTGCAGAAGCAGGCATCAAGTGTGTTATCCAACCAGGCGGTTCTATGCGTGATGACGAAGTTATTGCAGCGGCAGACGAACACGGCATGGCGATGATCTTTACCGGTATGCGTCACTTCCGCCACTAATCCTCTCGTCTTCACTGGGACGATAACTGCGTTGACGGCGTTCACTTATCCTAATCACATAGCATACTATGCTCATAGGAATAAGTTCACTTGTCGCCTTGTCCTCGTCCCATTGAATTAGAGAGGCCATACTCAGGTCTTTGCGAAATATCTGAGTTTGAGCAAACGGTATTTATAAGATTAAGGATTTTCATATGCGAGTTTTAATCATTGGTTCAGGCGGTCGTGAACATGCGCTAGGCTGGAAAGCAGCGCAAAACCCAAATGTTGAGACTATTTTCATTGCTCCAGGCAACGCAGGTACAGCACTAGAGCCAAAACTAGAGAACGTAAACATCGATGTAGAAGACATCGCTGGCCTTGTTGCTTTCGCCAAAGAGAAGGCGATTGAACTGACTATCGTTGGCCCAGAAGCACCGCTGGTTATTGGTGTGGTGGATGCGTTCCGCGAAGCGGGCTTACCAATCTTTGGTCCTACCCAAGCCGCAGCGCAGCTTGAAGGCTCTAAAGCGTTTACTAAAGACTTCCTTGCTCGTCACCAAATCCCAACCGGTGCCTACGCAAACTTCACAGAAATTGAACCAGCGCTTGCTTACGTGCGTGAGCAAGGTGCACCGATCGTGGTGAAAGCCGACGGCCTTGCTGCTGGTAAAGGCGTGATTGTGGCAATGACGCTAGAAGAAGCGGAAGACGCAATCAAAGACATGCTAGCAGGCAACGCATTTGGTGATGCTGGTAGTCGTGTCGTTATCGAAGAGTTCCTAGATGGTGAAGAAGCAAGCTTCATCGTGATGGTGGATGGTGAGAACGTTCTACCAATGGCCACCAGCCAAGACCACAAACGCGTAGGCGACAAAGATACTGGTCCTAACACCGGTGGCATGGGTGCATACTCTCCAGCTCCAGTGGTAACACAGGAAATCCATAACCGCATTATGGAAGAAGTGATTTACCCAACGGTACGTGGCATGGCCGCTGAAGGTAACCCTTACACTGGTTTCCTATACGCGGGTCTGATGATCGACAAAGACGGCACTCCGAAAGTAATCGAGTACAACTGCCGCTTCGGTGATCCTGAGACACAACCTATCATGATGCGCATGGAATCGGATCTTGTTGATCTGTGTCTAGCGGCAATCGACGAGAAACTGGATCAAGCGGAATCGAAGTGGGATCCACGAGCATCGATTGGTATCGTGCTAGCAGCCGGTGGTTATCCAGCAGCGTACAACAAAGGCGACGTTATTTCGGGTCTGCCACAAGTTGAAATTGAAGGCGAAAAAGTCTTCCATGCAGGTACAGATAACAAAGATGGCGACATCGTGACAAACGGTGGTCGCGTTCTTTGTGCAACCGCACTTGGCAACAGCGTATCAGAAGCGCAGCAGCGTGCTTACGAGCTTGCAAAACAGATCAGTTGGGATGGCATGTTCCATCGCAACGATATCGGCTACCGTGCAATTGCACGTGAGCAAGACAAATAAAAACAACATAAGTTGGCTAAAAAACAAAAGGCGCACTCAGCGCCTTTTTTTATTGTTCTTGTTCGACAGAATTCGAAGCAATGTTTATTCAGAGATCAACTTTGGCCGAGAAACACAATCAAAGTCATCGTCATTGAGCATCAACAGTTCATCGACCATTGCTTTGTTTCGTGACTGCTTGCCGACAAAAGCCACATAACTGTCTACCGATGAGAGACGCTCGATAATAAATTTTGGCAGCGTCTGATTAAACTCGAGTGTCGAGAACACCTTACCTTTGCAGGTTTCAAACGATTGACCATTCCAATAACCTTGAATAAGGCTCTGATTGTTACGAGACTGCGCCTTAACCGATGCCACTACGTCATTCGCTTCTGCTTTGTAGCGCTCTAATTGGTCATGCTGGAGTGGTAAGACTTTAAGGTTAACACGATATTGTTGGTAAACCGCTTCGCCATCTTTATTGAAACGGATGTGGATTTGAAAAGGCACCAACTCTTGTTTGGTATCAACTTGCTCGCCTTTTCGAATCAACTCTCGCAACTCACCTTCATCCCAGCGATAATCACTCTTGAACCAACCATTGTCCCCCATAGTCACATAATCAGCCGCCGTACTCACACGAGTGAGTTTCTCTGTCATCCAGTACAAGCTGCTAGCATCTCCCGCAACTTTACCACCAGAAAAATGCGTGAATTGTTCTAAATTAGGAGTTTCAACCGATGAACAGCCAAAAAGGGTAAGGCTAGATAGGAGAAGTGAAGTGAGTAGATGTTTTTTCATGAAATTGCACCGAGGCAGGATACCTCGGTGCATTCTAACTTAGTTTACTGATTCTTTCAGCGCTTTACCTGCTACGAATGCTGGTACGTTAGCTGCTGCGATTTGAATCTCGTCACCAGTCTTAGGGTTACGACCAGTACGTGCAGCGCGGTGGTTTACTTTGAATGTACCAAAACCAATTAGTTGAACTTGGTCACCCTCTTTAAGTGCGCCAGTTACACCATCAAGAGTCGCTTCAAGAGCAGCTTTTGCTTGTGCTTTTGATAGGTCTGCTTTCTCTGCGATAAAGTCGATTAATTGGGTCTTGTTCATTAGGTTTCCCTTCTCATAGGTTATCGAATTCGTCTCACTCTAAAACATAAATGCCCCATCTGGCAAAGGTTTGTAAGCGATCTTTCGATTTTCTGACGTACTTTTAGCCATAATATGAGTAATAACTCACAATTTGTTACCACATACCCCCTGAAAACCCTTGCTTTCCAAGGTATTTGGACCAATTTATAAGTCACTTTTGCGGTTATAATAGCTGCAAATAACCACTATCAAACTACATTCAAGGGCAACTATGCTGCTGTTATCCATTTATATCTCTATTGCAATCGGCATTTCGTTTATCTGTTCGGTGCTGGAGGCGGTACTGCTGAGTATCAGTCCGAGCTACATTGCGCAGCTCAATCAACAGGGGCATCCCGCAGCTGGGCAATTGGCTAAGCTGAAATCAGATATCGACCGACCACTGGCATCTATTCTGACTTTAAACACCATCGCTCACACTATCGGCGCGGCCACTGCTGGTGCACAAGCTGCAGTTGTATTTGGTAGCGAAGCATTAGGTATCTTTTCGGCAGTGCTGACATTGGCGATCTTAGTGCTTTCAGAAATCGTACCGAAGACGATTGGCGCGACCTACTGGCGTCAGTTGGCACCCACTGCCGCGGTCGCATTGCGTTGGATGGTATGGGCGCTTACACCCTTTGTTTGGTTCTCAGAGCAAATCACCAAGCGTCTTGCTCGTAACCACGAAGCTCCAAAGATGCGTGATGAGCTGTCTGCAATGGCGATTCTGGCACGTGAAAGCGGTGAGTTTGCCGAGGGTGAATCAAAAATCTTAAGCAACTTGCTTGGCATCCAAGATGTACCCGTAACGCAGGTTATGACGCCACGACCAGTAGTATTCCGTGTCGATGCAACAATGACCATCAATGAGTTCCTAGAAAAACACAAAGATACGCCTTTCTCACGCCCATTGGTTTACAGCGAGCAGAAAGATAACATCATAGGTTTTGTGCATCGCCTTGAGTTGTTCAAACTACAACAATCAGGTTGTGGACAGAAACAGTTGGGAGCAATCATGCGCCCAATTCAAGTGGTGCTAAACAATACCACTTTACCTAAAGTATTCGACCAGATGATGACTCATCGCTTACAGCTGGCACTTGTTGTTGATGAATACGGTACCGTGCTAGGTTTGGTAACGTTGGAAGATATTTTTGAACACCTCGTAGGCGAGGAGATCATCGACGAAGCAGATAAAAGCACTGACATGCAGGAGCTGGCTTACCAACGCTGGGAAAGCTGGAAAGAAATGCACGGCGTAATCGAAAGCCGCGATAACGATGAAGAAGATAATGAGCCGGAGAAGCAGGATAAAGAGCCAGAAGCTCAAGAGCCACCGAAATCCGACTCGAAAGAATCGTAATCAGCATTAGGTATAACAGCTTAAACGCACAAACAAAAAAGGCATCCAGTTAGGATGCCTTTTTCTATTTATTCAACGATTAAAGTGCAATACCGATGTTGCTCACACCTTCTTCACGTAGCTCTTCACGCAAATCTTTAATCAAGCTGATGTCACGTTCTACCGCTTCACGCAGCGGACGGAAGATAGCCCACTGGACGTCCCACTCTTCACATACGGCTTCGTTTTCTTTCTGGTTGTCGTTAGTGATTGGCTCTGCGCCTTGTGCTTGCTCTAGATCAGCAACGGTTTGTACCGACTGTTGACTCACTTTAAGCATTGAATCGAAAAGGTAGTCGCGGTCCAATAGACCATGCAGTAACGTAGACAAACCCTGACACGCGTCCATCGCTGGGTAAACGCCGTAAAAATCGAACTCATCCGCACTTGGGAACAACTCTTCTAACTTCTCCAATTGACGTTCGAAGTTAATTTTCGCGTTCTTAACTGTCAAAATTTCCCATACACTATCAAGAATCGCTCGGTAAGCACGCGGGTCAGCAAATTCTGTATTCTCACAAAACATCGCATAGTTTGGATACATGCGTTCACACAGACACGCCATAAAGGTAATTTGTTGCCAAGGTTCTAGTTTTTCTAAACGAACCTGAAGAGGATTCTTAAGCATAGTCACTCAATCATTGAAGAAAAAAACAGCGAAAGTGTACTTGATTCATCACAGGGAAAAAAGTTAATGCCGCATTCAAATCAGATTTTCCTGCTCTCAGAGCATCGCGACACCTACAAAACGTTACTGGCAGAGAAAAATCTGCCCGATCTTTGTCTCACCGACCAACCAGAAGCCGCTCAGATCGTACTAGCGGATCCACCCTTACTATCACAAAGCTTAGACGAGTTTTCACAGCTTGAATGGGTACAATCCACGTTTGCTGGTGTCAACGCCTTAACATCCCCTAGCCTTCGTCAGGACTATACTCTAACTAACGTTCGAGGCATCTTTGGTCCACTGATTGCTGAATATGTTTTGGGTTACAGTATTGCCCATTACCGCCACTTTGCCCGATACCACCAGCAGCAACAAAACAAACAATGGCAGCCTCACCTGTACACGTCATTAAAAAGTAAAACCATGGTAATTCTTGGTACCGGTAGCATTGGGGGCTATCTGGGCAACGCCGCTAAAGCAATGGGGATAAAAACTATCGGTATTAACCGCACAGGTATCCCTACTCCAGGCGGCGAGTTTCATCAGACCTTTCATATCAATGAACTAAGTAAGGCATTTGAGCAAGCCGACATCGTTGTGAATACTCTACCAAGTACACCTGAGACGCGACAGTTACTTAATCGTCAAACGCTCAGCCAACTAAATCAGGCGTTATTGTTTAACGTAGGTCGTGGCGACGTACTGGATGAGGCAGGGTTGCTCTTCGCTCTGAAAAACCGTTGGGTAGAACACGCCTTCTTAGATGTGTTTGAGCAAGAACCGTTGTCGGTAGAGCATCCATTTTGGAAACTACCGCAAGTCACCATCACTCCACACATTGCTGCGCTGAGTTTTCCCGAGCAAGTCATCGAGATTTTTGCTGACAACTATCTACGCTGGCGCGATGGGTTTTCATTAAATTATCAAGTGGATTTCGAAAAGGGTTACTAAGAATGTCGTTAGACGAGCTATTGCAGCAAGTGAGGGCCTGCCAGATCTGCGCGGATAACTTACCTTTGGGTGCAAACCCTGTCGTGCAAGCAGCAAAAGGGGCACGCATCCTAATCATCGGTCAGGCCCCTGGCACACGTGTACACAAAACCTCGATACCTTGGAATGACCCAAGTGGTGATCGATTACGCCAATGGCTCGATATCGACAAAGACGTTTTCTACGACCCAAATAAAATTGCCATTGTCCCAATGGGATTCTGTTATCCAGGCAAAGGGAACTCTGGTGATTTACCGCCTCGTAAAGAATGTGCGCCTACTTGGCATAAAAAGATTCTTGAGCAACTGCCCAATATAGAGCTCACTCTACTAATTGGTCAGTACTCGCAGCAGTACTATCTCACCAACAAACCAAAGACGCTCACGCAAACTGTTCAGCAATGGCAAGATTGGGAACCGGACTTTATCCCGCTCCCTCACCCATCCCCACGCAATACATTGTGGTTAAAGAAGAATCCTTGGTTTGAATCTGACGTCGTGCCATACCTTAAAAAACGCGTTCACTCGATGCTTTAGGTTACCCATGATCTAATTGCTTGTTTATCTGTACAAGAAAATTAGAACATAAAACCAGAAATTATAAGTATTTGTTTATATTAAACTTTAATATCTAGTGTACAGCTAGAGTAGTAATTAGATCATAGTAGGCCAAATACTACTAGAGCTGTACAGCCTTGAGTCTCAGATAGAAAAACTGAATTTTAGGCAAAAAAATACCGGCACTGAATGCCGGCATTTGATTTCAAAAAATCTAACTTACTTGTGGTATGGCTTAGATAACTCGTGTACCGCATCCACAAATACGCCCGCGTTTTCTGGCGGTACATCCAAGTGGATACCGTGACCTAGGTTGAACACATGACCAGTCCCCGTATCACCAAATCCTTCTAGGATATCCGCTACTTCTTCACGGATACGCTCTGGTGAAGCGTAAAGCATTGATGGGTCCATGTTACCTTGCAGCGCCACTTTATCACCGATACGTGCTTTCGCGTCTGCAATGTTGATTGTCCAGTCTAGACCAACCGCATCACAGCCCGTTGCTGCGATTTGCTCAAGCCACATGCCGCCATTCTTAGTAAACAGTGTGACTGGCACGCGACGACCGTCGTTTTCACGAATCAGACCATCTACAATCTTGTGCATGTATTGCAGTGAGAACAGATTGTAATCACGAGGCGTTAGTACGCCACCCCATGTGTCAAATACCATTACCGATTGCGCACCCGCTTTAATTTGCGCGTTTAAGTACTCGATAACGCTGTCTGCCAGCTTATCTAGAAGTAGGTGCAGAGTTTGTGGTTCCGCGTACATCATCTTCTTGATCTTGGTAAACGCTTTAGAGCTACCACCTTCGATCATATACGTCGCAAGAGTCCAAGGACTACCAGAAAAACCAATCAGCGGCACTTCACCCTTCAGGTCTTTACGGATCTGGCGTACTGCGTTCATTACGTATTGCAGTTCACCTTCAGGATCTGGCAAACCAATTTTTTCCACGTCGGCTTTGCATGTAATTGGGTTATCAAAAACAGGTCCTTCACCCGCAGCAAAACGCAAACCAAGCCCCATTGCATCTGGAATCGTTAAGATGTCCGAGAATAAGATCGCGGCATCAAGAGGAAAACGGCGTAATGGTTGAAGTGTCACTTCGGATGCTAATTCTGCATTTCGACACAAAGACATGAAATCACCCGCTTCTGCACGAGTCGCTTTGTATTCTGGTAGGTAACGACCTGCCTGGCGCATCATCCATACTGGCGTGTAATCTACCGGCTCTTTTAAAAGCGCACGCAGATAACGATCATTTTTTAATTCAGTCATTCCGTAATTCCAACTGTTAGGCTTTCTGTGAAAGAGGGTATTCTATCACTGATTTAAGTCCAATAGCTGTGTGCTTTGCAACCTGGATCAAGTTATTAACTTTTAAATCAATGCTTAATTTGCACCCAATCGGTATCAGTGTTAAAAATTTGTTCGCTAGCGAAAACTACAATTATAAACTGAGTACTTAGTACTCAGCATCTCATAACGACATCTTACTTACCCCCTCCCTCTCGGAGGGTTTTTTTTATCTATTTATCAGACAATTAGAGTCTATATCTTTCAGCGTTTGTTCGATAAGTGCTCTTGCAATCGTTCCTTTAGGCGCAACAGGCGGCATCTCGTCGATACCAAACCATTGTGCATCAGACAGCTCAGTGTAGTCTGGGCTTAACTCTCCGGATTCATAGTCAGCTAAAAACCCCATCATCATACTGGATGGGAAAGCCCAAGGCTGGCTGCCAAAGTAACGAATATTTTTAACGAGAATTCCCGTTTCTTCATGAATTTCTCGAGCCACGCACTCTTCTAATGTCTCACCGACTTCTAGAAAACCCGCAATAACCGTATACATACCATTTCGATGCCTTGGATGTTGGGCTAATAAGATCTGATTTTCTTTACGTACAGCAACGATAATACACGGAAATATTCTAGGATAATGAAGGGTGCGACATTCACCACACTGCATGGCTAACTGGTTATTATTAAGAAAGTTTCTTCCTCCGCACTGTGGACAAAAGCGCAAACTTTGCGTCATGTGCCCATATTGCACAGCTTTACTTAACAACATAAATAATGGCTCAGGAAAATGCAGGCAGTCACGCAGGGATACTAAAGGTAGATCATGCTCTAAATCGGCCAAGTTAAGCCACATGACGGGCGAACCAGAATACTCACCAATGGGTCTTGCACTCGTTACTGGCAGTGATAACTGCTCTGCAGACCCGAAGGGCACAGCACCATCCACCAGCCAAATTTCACTTCCTGCAACAACACACCAGTATGCATTTATCGCGCGGTTAACATCACCTTTTCTTAACATTACACCATCCCTTTGCTTGAAGTTCGTTCATTTTACTGGCAATCTAATTTCATACTAGAGTTTATCGTTAAGTAAATGTGCACTCTAAATTCTAGTAAGGACAAGAGTTTGTAATAACTTTACTAACTTTGCTTTGCAAAGGATACGTTCGCCGATGGGCGATCAGATCATGAGGGCATGGTCATGCTAAGAAAATTCAAACAAACACAAGACCAGTGGGGTGGCTCAAGTGATGTCATTGATCACTGGTTAGAGACACGACAATCCCTGATTGTTGAATATTGTAAGCTTGCAGCGCTGCAACCTTGTTCGAAAACCAATGTTATTGAACTCCCATCTCCTTCCGAACTGCAGGATTTCTGTCAGCACCTCGTTGATTACATCTCCGAAGGCCACTTTAAAATTTATGACATGGTTATGGACCGTTGGAAAGCAACCGGCTTTGTCGTGACTAATGAGATCAATCAAACCTATGGTCAAATTGTTCTAACGACTGAACCATTATTGAACTTTAACGATAAGTACTCAGAAGTGACTGAAGATGATGAATTAAATGATTTCGATTCTGATATGTGTCTCATTGGGGAAATTCTTGAGACTCGCTTTGAAGTCGAGGACTATCTGATACAGCAAATCGCAGAAAGCCTGTCTATGCCACCTGGAGCTTAGTATTTGCAAACATTCAGAAATAGAGTGAGAGAAAAGACTGACGATCATCGTCGGTCTTTTTTGTTTCTAGCTTTATCGAAAATCCCACCGGAAGAACAAAGTAGTATAAAAACTAAAAAGGCACCCGAAGGTGCCTTTTTCTTAAGCTTTTAACGATTACTCGTTATATGACTTACTCTTCAGAAGAGAAACCAGCGTTTAGAAGTGCCGCTAGGTTATCCGTTGCTTGCTCAGCAGAAGGACCATCTTGCGCTTCAGAACGTTTAGCTTGACGCTCTTGGTGGTATGCGAAACCAGTACCAGCTGGGATCAGACGACCAACAATTACGTTCTCTTTCAGACCACGTAGGTCATCACGCTTACCAGAAACCGCAGCTTCTGTTAGTACGCGAGTTGTCTCCTGGAACGATGCCGCAGAGATGAACGACTCAGTCGCTAGAGATGCTTTAGTAATACCTAGTAGTTCACGTTCGAAACGTGCAGGCTCTTTGCCTTCAGCTTCTAGGTTACGGTTAGCAATCTTAACTTGTGAGTACTCAATCTGTTCACCAGGTAGGAACTCAGAGTCACCAGAGTGAGTAATAGTACACTTACGTAGCATCTGACGAACGATAGTTTCAATGTGCTTATCGTTAATCTTAACGCCTTGTAGACGGTAAACTTCCTGTACTTCGTTAGCAATGTACTGCGTTACCGCGTGTACGCCACGTAGACGTAGGATGTCATGTGGAGACTCTGGACCATCTGCGATCACATCACCACGTTCAACTTTTTCACCTTCGAATACGTTCAACTGACGATGCTTAGGAATCATCTCTTCGTAAGCTTCACCGCTTTCACGTGTGATCACTAGGCGACGTTTACCTTTCGTCTCTTTACCAAAGCTCACAGTACCTGTGTGCTCAGCAAGGATTGCAGGCTCTTTCGGCTTACGTGCTTCAAATAGGTCAGCAACTCGTGGAAGACCACCGGTGATATCTTTGTTACCGCCAGACTTCTGAGGAATACGTGCTAGTGTCGCACCAACACCTACTGCTGCGCCATCTTCGATGTTCACAATCGCTTTACCAGGTAGGAAGTAGTGAGCTGGCATATCAGTACCAGGGATCATTACATCGTTACCTTGCTCGTCAACAAGTTTGATAGCTGGACGCATATCTTTACCTGCTGAAGGGCGAGCTGCTGGGTCAGTTACTTCGCTTGAAGATAGACCAGTTAGGTCATCCGTTTGACGAGATACTGTTACGCCGTCGATCATATCTACGAACTGGATGCGACCTGCTACCTCAGTAATGATAGGTAGTGTGTGCGCTTCCCAGTTTGCAACTGTTTCGCCAGCTTGAACTGTATCACCATCGCCTTTGCTTAGTAGCGTACCGTAAGGCAGTTTGTGCTTCTCTTTAGTACGACCAAACTCATCAACGATAGTTAACTCTGTCGCACGAGAAGTGATAACGATCTTACCGTCATCAGCCAATACAGATTTAGCGTTGTGTAGCTTGATAGAACCGTTGTTCTTAACTTGAACACTGTTCTCTGCCGCTGCTGTCGATGCCGCACCACCGATGTGGAACGTACGCATCGTTAGCTGTGTACCTGGCTCACCGATAGACTGAGCAGCAATAACACCCACTGCTTCACCTTGGTTCACTAGGTGACCACGTGCTAGGTCACGACCGTAACATTGTGCACAACAACCGAAGTCAGAATCACACGTTACTACAGAGCGCACTTTCATGCTGTCTACTGAGTTCTCTTCCATGATTTGACACCACTTCTCATCGATCAGGGTGTTACGTGGAATAAGAACGTCTTCAGTGCCAGGTTTTAGTACGTCTTCAGCAACAACACGACCAAGAGCAAGCTCAGAAAGTGCAACTTTAACATCACCACCCTCGATGTGAGGCATCATGTCGACACCTTCGTGAGTGCCACAGTCATGTTCAGTTACAACAACGTCTTGAGCAACGTCTACTAGACGACGAGTTAGGTAACCCGAGTTCGCTGTTTTCAGTGCCGTATCCGCAAGACCCTTACGAGCACCGTGCGTTGAGATAAAGTACTGAAGTACGTTTAGACCTTCTTTAAAGTTCGCTGTGATCGGCGTTTCGATGATTGAACCATCTGGACGCGCCATCAGACCACGCATACCCGCAAGCTGACGAATCTGTGCTGCAGAACCACGAGCGCCCGAGTCCGCCATCATATAGATGCTGTTGAATGACTCTTGCTGTTCCTCTTCACCGTCACGGTTAACTACCGTTTCAGATGAAAGGTTTTCCATCATTGCTTTCGCAACACGGTCGTTGGTCGATGCCCAGATATCGATAACTTTGTTGTAGCGTTCGCCCGCAGTAACAAGACCTGATTGGTACTGTTCCTGGATTTCACGTACTTCTTCTTCCGCTTCTGCGATTTCAGTGTACTTAGCTGCTGGTACAACCATATCGTCGATACCAACAGATACACCAGAAAGTGCCGCGTATGCGAAACCTGTGTACATGATTTGGTCAGCGAAGATTACTGTGTCTTTCAGACCTAGTTTACGGTACGCCTCGTTAAGTAGGTTAGAGATTTGCTTCTTACCTAGCTTTTGGTTAACGATGCTGTACGGTAGACCAGCTGGCACGATTTGCCATAGCATTGCACGACCAACAGTGGTGTCTACCATCTTGGTTTCTGTAGTGCTGTTGCCGTCTTCGTCTACAACAGTTTCTGTAATACGTACTTTAACGCGTGCGTGAAGCTCAGCTTGTTTAGTGCGGTATGCTTTCTCAGCCTCTTCTGGGCCAGAAAGGTACATGCCTTCACCTTTCACGTTGATCTTTTCACGAGTCATGTAGTACAGACCCAATACAACGTCCTGAGAAGGTACGATGATCGGATCACCTGACGCTGGCGACAGAATGTTGTTTGTCGACATCATCAGAGTACGAGCTTCAAGCTGTGCCTCTAGAGTTAGAGGTACGTGAACCGCCATTTGGTCACCATCGAAGTCCGCGTTGTACGCCGCACAAACAAGTGGGTGTAGCTGAATCGCTTTACCTTCGATCAGTACTGGTTCGAACGCCTGGATACCTAGACGGTGAAGTGTCGGTGCACGGTTCAATAGTACTGGGTGTTCACGGATTACTTCGTCTAGGATATCCCAAACGACCGCTTCTTCACGCTCTACCATTTTCTTAGCAGCTTTGATTGTAGTCGCAAGACCACGAGTCTCTAGCTTGCTGTAGATGAATGGTTTGAATAGCTCAAGTGCCATCTTCTTAGGAAGACCACACTGGTGTAGACGAAGGTATGGACCTACTGTGATTACAGAACGGCCAGAGTAGTCTACACGTTTACCTAGAAGGTTCTGACGGAAACGACCTTGTTTACCCTTGATCATATCAGCAAGAGATTTCAGAGGACGCTTGTTAGAACCTGTGATCGCACGACCACGACGACCGTTATCTAGTAGCGCATCAACAGACTCTTGCAGCATACGTTTTTCGTTACGTACGATGATGTCCGGAGCAGCTAGCTCTAGAAGACGCTTCAAACGGTTGTTACGGTTGATCACACGACGGTATAGATCGTTAAGATCAGAAGTCGCAAAGCGACCGCCATCTAGAGGTACTAGAGGACGTAGATCTGGCGGAAGTACTGGAAGTACAGTTAGGATCATCCACTCAGGGTTGTTACCCGATGCGATGAACGCTTCTACCAGCTTAAGACGCTTAGTTACTTTCTTACGCTTAGTTTCAGAGTTTGTTGTCTCTAACTCTTCACGCATTTGTTCTGCTTCAGCGTGCATATCCATAGAACCTAGTAGGTCCTTGATAGCTTCCGCACCCATCTTAGCAGTGAACTCGTCGCCCCACTCTTCTAGACGATCTAGATACTCTTCTTCAGTAAGCATCTGACCTTTTTCTAGATCAGTCATACCAGGCTCTGTTACTACGTACATTTCGAAGTACAGAACGCGTTCGATATCACGTAGAGGGATATCCATTAGTAGACCGATACGAGACGGTAGCGATTTTAGGAACCAGATGTGAGCTACTGGTGAAGCCAGTTCAATGTGGCCCATACGGTCACGACGAACTTTAGTTTGTGTAACTTCTACACCACACTTCTCACAGATAACACCACGGTGCTTCAGGCGCTTGTACTTACCACAAAGACATTCGTAGTCTTTAACTGGACCAAAGATACGCGCACAGAACAGACCATCGCGTTCAGGTTTGAACGTACGATAGTTGATCGTTTCAGGTTTTTTAACTTCACCGAAAGACCATGAACGGATCATGTCTGGTGAAGATAGACCGATTTTGATTGCATCAAATTCTTCGGTCTTATGCTGTGCTTTTAGAAAGTTTAATAAGTCTTTCACAATCAGCTCCTGTAAGGAGTTAAAAGGAGCTCACTCGCTAAAGTGAGCACCTTCTTCCAAATAATCGCTTTGATTCTCTCGACTTTCATCAAGAGAGAAAAGGATTACTCTTCGTCTTCTAGCTCGATGTTGATACCTAGCGAGCGGATCTCTTTCAACAGTACGTTGAACGATTCTGGCATGCCAGGTTCCATGCTGTGGTTACCGTCTACGATGTTCTTGTACATCTTAGTACGGCCGTTAACGTCATCCGACTTAACCGTTAGCATTTCTTGTAGCGTGTAAGCAGCACCGTATGCTTCTAGTGCCCATACTTCCATCTCACCGAAACGCTGACCACCGAACTGAGCTTTACCACCTAGTGGTTGCTGAGTTACTAGGCTGTACGAACCAGTTGAACGAGCGTGCATCTTGTCATCAACAAGGTGGTTCAGTTTCAGCATGTACATGTAACCAACAGTTACAGGACGCTCAAACGCATCACCTGTGCGACCATCAAACAGTGTTAACTGACCTGATGTTGGTAGATCTGCTAGCTCAAGAAGTGCTTTGATTGACTCTTCTGGAGCGCCATCAAATACAGGAGTCGCGATTGGTAGACCGCCACGCAAGTTCTTGATCAGAGTACGTACTTCATCATCAGATAGAGAAGCAATGTCTACTTTCTGGCGAGTGTCGCCTAGATCGTAAACTTTTTGTAGGAACTCGCGGAATTTCGCTAGTTCTTGCTGCTCTTTAACCATCTGGTTGATCTTGTCACCGATACCTTTCGCTGCCAGACCTAAGTGTACTTCTAGGATCTGACCGATGTTCATACGCGAAGGTACACCCAGTGGGTTAAGTACGATGTCTACAGGCTGACCTTTCTCATCGTATGGCATGTCTTCAACAGGGTTGATCTTAGAGATTACACCCTTGTTACCATGACGACCCGCCATCTTATCACCAGGCTGAATGCGACGTTTAACCGCTAGGTAAACCTTAACGATCTTCAGTACACCAGGTGCTAAATCATCACCTTGAGTGATCTTACGACGCTTAGTTTCGAACTTCTTATCGAAGTCGGCTTTTAGCTCATCCCACTGCTCAGCAAGTTGCTCAAGCTGAGTTTGTAGTGCGTCATCTTCTAGCGTTAGTTCTAGCCACTTCTTACGATCAGTTGTGTCTAGTTTCGCTTCAGAGTAACCGCCTTCAATCAATACAGCTTTAACACGGTTTAGAAGGCCGCCCTCAAGAATCTGGAATTCTTCAGTTAGGTCTTTCTTCGCTTCTTTAAGCTGCATCTGTTCGATTTCAAGCGCACGCTTGTCTTTCTCTACGCCATCGCGAGTAAAGACTTGAACGTCGATGATCGTACCTGATACAGAGTTAGGTACACGTAGTGAAGTATCTTTAACGTCAGATGCTTTTTCACCGAAGATTGCACGCAGTAGCTTCTCTTCAGGCGTTAGCTGAGTTTCACCTTTAGGCGTTACTTTACCAACTAGGATGTCGCCACCCTTAACTTCAGCACCGATGTAAACGATACCTGACTCGTCTAGTTTAGATAGAGCAGACTCACCTACGTTTGGAATATCCGCTGTAATCTCTTCAGAACCAAGCTTAGTATCACGCGCCACACAAGTCAGTTCTTGGATGTGGATAGTCGTGAAACGGTCTTCTTGAACTACGCGCTCAGATACTAAGATCGAGTCTTCGAAGTTGTAACCGTTCCAAGGCATGAACGCGATACGCATGTTTTGACCAAGCGCTAGTTCACCAAGGTCTGTTGAAGGACCATCAGCAAGAACGTCACCGCGTGATACAGGCTCACCTGGCATCACACATGGGCGCTGGTTAATACATGTGTTCTGGTTAGAACGTGTGTATTTAGTCAGATTGTAGATGTCGATACCAGCTTCACCTGGTACTAGCTCTTCTTCGTTAACTTTAACAACGATACGAGAAGCATCTACTGACTGGATTACACCACCACGTTTAGCAACTGCAGTTACACCTGAGTCAACTGCTACGTTACGTTCAATACCAGTACCAACAAGCGGTTTGTCAGCTTTCAGTGTTGGAACTGCCTGACGTTGCATGTTCGCACCCATCAATGCACGGTTCGCATCATCGTGTTCTAGGAACGGGATAAGCGATGCAGCGATAGATACAACCTGGTTTGTCGCAACGTCCATGTACTGAGCGTGCTCACGAGGGTGTAGACCAGATTCACCTTTCTGACGAGCTGTGATCAGCTCATCTGCAAAAGTACCATCTTCGTTTAGCTTAGCGTTCGCCTGTGCGATAACGAATTGGCCTTCTTCGATTGCAGATAGGTAATCTACTTCGTCTGTTACTACGCCATCTACAACGCGACGGTATGGTGTCTCTAGGAAACCGTACTCGTTACAACGCGCAAACGCAGATAGAGAGTTGATCAGACCGATGTTTGGACCTTCAGGCGTTTCGATAGGACATAGACGACCGTAGTGAGTTACGTGTACGTCACGTACTTCGAAGCCAGCACGTTCACGAGTTAGACCGCCAGGACCCAATGCAGAAATACGACGCTTGTGCGTTACTTCTGATAGCGGGTTGTTTTGGTCCATGAACTGTGAAAGCTGTGAAGAGCCAAAGAATTCTTTAACTGCCGCAGAAATTGGCTTCGCGTTGATCAAGTCTTGAGGCATGATTGCGTCAAGATCGCCTAGGCTTAGACGCTCTTTAACTGCACGCTCAACACGTACTAGACCTACACGGAACTGGTTCTCAGCCATTTCGCCTACAGAACGGATACGACGGTTGCCTAGGTGGTCGATATCGTCCACTTCGCCCTTACCGTTACGGATCGCGATCAGCTTCTTCATCACTTCGATGATATCAGTTTCATCAAGTGTGCCTTGCTCTTGAGCATCTTCACGGCCGATAGAGCTGTTGAACTTCATACGACCAACAGTCGATAGATCGTAACGCTCTTCAGAGAAGAATAGGCTTTCGAATAGAGCTTCTGCAGCTTCTTTTGTTGGCGGCTCACCAGGGCGCATCATGCGGTAGATTTCTACCAATGCAGAAATACGATCAACCGTGCTGTCGATACGTAGTGTTTCTGACATGAATGGACCGTGGTCTAGATCGTTCGTGAATAGAACTTCTAGCGCTTTGTGGCCAGCCTGAGATAGGTTCGCTAGTGCTTCCAGGCTGATTTCCTGGTTAGCGTTAACAATGATCTCGCCTGTTGCTTCATTGATGTAATCTTTTGATGCAACTTTACCTACGATGTACTCAACTGGTACTTCGATGTGATCAACACCATCTTTTTCTAGTTGGCGGATATGACGAGCTGTTACGCGACGACCTTGCTCAACGTAAACTTTACCATTTGCTTCGATGTCGAATGACGCAGTTTCACCACGTAGACGATCCGGAACCAACTCCATCAATAGAGTTTGGTCTTTCACTTCGAAGTTCACTTTCTCGAAGAAGATATCTAGGATTTCTTCTGTCGACTTACCTAGTGCACGAAGGATGATCGATGCTGGTAGCTTACGACGGCGGTCGATACGAACGTACAAGTTATCCTTAGGATCAAACTCGAAATCAAGCCATGAACCACGGTAAGGAATAACACGTGCGTTGTATAAAACTTTACCTGAAGAGTGGGTCTTACCCTTATCGCTGTCGAAGAACACGCCTGGGCTTCGGTGCAGCTGGGATACGATAACCCTCTCGGTACCGTTGATTACGAAGGTACCATTGTCTGTCATGAGTGGAATTTCACCCATGTAGACTTCTTGTTCTTTAATGTCTTTTACAGTACCTGCTGGCGCGTCTTTATCAAAGATAACTAGGCGTAGTTTTACACGTAGTGGCTTTGAGTAAGTTACACCGCGGATTTGACATTCTTTAACGTCAAAAACTGGCTCACCAAGACGGTAGCTAACGTATTGCAGCTCAGAATTGCCGTTGTAGCTCTGAATCGGGAATACAGAACGGAAAGCGGCTTCAAGACCGTATTGACCTTCAGGATCCTGTTCGATAAATTTGTCGAACGAATCGAGCTGGATCGATAGCAGGTATGGAATGTCCAAAACTTGTGGACGAGTACCAAAGTCCTTACGGATGCGCTTTTTCTCGGTATAAGAGTAAACCATGGGGTTCCTCAGCTCGCTGATAAGTGACCCAAACTGTCCGCCCGCTCCTAGTTACTTAAGGGGGGTAAGGGACAGTGACTAATATAGCTGTTTACTGTAGTGACATTTCATTTCGTAAGAATGAAATGTTTTTTGCATGGATATCAGGCGCTTAAACAGCGGGAAAATTCGCCTATACCCTACAGCGCAAAAAGGCCGGTGATTAAAAAACCACCAGCCAATTAGCCGTTAGGCTAAGAAACTATGCAATAATTACTTAACAGCAACAGTTGCACCAGCTTCTTCTAGCTGAGCTTTAAGAGCTTCAGCTTCTGCTTTCTCAACACCTTCTTTAAGAGGTGCTGGAGCGCCGTCTACTAGAGCTTTAGCTTCTTTAAGACCTAGGCCAGTTGCGCCACGTACTGCTTTGATTACAGCAACTTTGTTACCGCCAGCAGCTTCTAGGATTACGTCGAATTCAGTTTGCTCAGCAGCAGCTTCGCCTGCAGCAGCGCCGCCAGCTACAACAGCAGCAGCAGCAGAAACACCGAATTTCTCTTCCATTGCTTCGATTAGTTCAACAACTTGCATTACAGACATTTCTGCAACTGCGTCTAGGATTTGCTCGTTAGTAATAGACATAACAATTCTCTTTTAAGTCAACAATAAGTTTATTAAGCAACCAGTAAAAAGCAAGGCTTATGCCGCTGCTTCTTGTTTTTGATCGCGGATAGCTGCGATAGTACGCGCCAGCTTGCCAGCCGAAGCTTCTTTCATGCACATCATTAGGCGTGCAATTGCTTCGTCGTAAGTTGGTAGTGTTGCTAGTACTTCAGCGTCAGTTAAAGCGCCTTCAAATGCAGCAGCTTTGATCTCGAAATCTTTGTTCTCTTTAGCGAAGTCTTTGAAAAGACGCGCTGCAGCACCTGGGTGCTCATTAGAGAATGCGATTAGAGTAGGACCAGTGAAAGTGTCAGTTAGACACTCGTACTCAGTACCTTCAACCGCACGACGAGCAAGAGTGTTACGAACAACTCTCATGTAAACGCCAGCTTCACGAGCTTGTTTACGTAGAGAAGTCATCGCGCCAACTTGAACGCCACGAGAATCAGCTACAACTGCAGAAAGTGCACCACTGGCAGCTTCGTTGACTTCAGCAACAATTGCTTTTTTGTCTTGAAGGTTTAAAGCCATCTTGGATTTACTCCTGGTTGTCGTTACACCACTCACTATCATCACGACAGTGAGAGCTATTGAGGTGCTTCCCCAGAAGAAAGTTAACTATATTACATAGAGCTTTCTGTCAGTTCGGGCACCATCTACGTAGGATAATTAAGTTTGCTTTTACACAAACACCTACGGTCTTGGACGGAGACTGGGTCTTAATTCATTTCGAACTAGGAGACAGTTCAAAGAACCAAAGTTCAGCCCCAACCACAAATATTAGGCGCAAAATTATACACTAATTTTGCGCCTAAGCAAATAAATTATGCTTGAGTGTTCAGGCTAGCCTGATCAACAGCAACACCAGCACCCATAGTAGTAGAGATGCTTACTTTCTTCAGGAAAGTACCTTTCGCTGAAGATGGCTTAGCTTTCTTCAGAGCAACTAGAAGTGCTTCTAGGTTCTCTTTGATCTGCTCAGCAGAGAAGTTTGCTTTACCGATAGTAGTGTGGATGATGCCGTTTTTGTCGTTACGGTAACGAACCTGACCAGCTTTAGCGTTTTTAACTGCTTCAGCAACGTTAGGAGTTACAGTACCAACTTTAGGGTTTGGCATAAGACCGCGAGGACCTAGGATAGTACCTAGTTGACCTACAACGCGCATTGCATCTGGAGAAGCAACAACTACGTCAAAGTTCATTTCGCCTTTCTTAACTTGCTCAGCAAGATCTTCCATACCTACGATGTCTGCGCCAGCTTCTTTAGCTGCTTCAGCGTTAGCACCTTGAGTGAACACTGCAACGCGGATTTCGCGGCCAGTACCGTGAGGTAGTACAGTTGCACCACGTACGTTCTGGTCAGATTTACGAGCATCAATGCCTAGGTTAACAGCAACGTCTACAGACTCAACGAATTTAGCAGTCGCTAGTTCTTGAAGAAGAGCAACAGCTTCGTTGATTTCGTATTCTTTAGTTACGTCAACTTTTTCGCGGATTACGCGCATGCGCTTAGTTAGTTTTGCCATCTTATTAACCCTCTACCACTAGGCCCATTGAACGAGCAGTACCAGCGATAGAACGCTTCATCGCTTCGATGTCAGCACCAGTCATATCAGCAGCTTTAGTTTCTGCGATTTCTTGGATTTGAGCGTCAGTTACAGTACCAACTTTTTCAGTGTTTGGACGACCTGAACCAGACTTAACGCCAGCAGCTTTCTTAAGAAGAACAGCAGCAGGTGGAGTCTTAGTTACGAACGTGAAAGAACGGTCGCTGTATACTGTGATAACTACTGGAGTTGGTAGACCTTTCTCAATAGATTCTGTTTTTGCGTTGAACGCTTTACAGAATTCCATGATGTTCACACCGTGTTGACCTAGTGCAGGACCTACTGGTGGACTAGGGTTAGCCATACCAGCAGCAACTTGTAGCTTGATGTAAGCTTCAACTTTCTTAGCCATGATAATTCCTAAGTTTGGGTACAAACGCTAATCGCGGATCAGCTCCCCGTTTGTGTAAGAAACTTTTTACTTCACTTGAAGTAAAAAGGCGCGAAATTATAGTCATAATCCGCGCCTTATACAACCCTAAAAAGGTGATTTTTTATACTCTTTAACGAAGAGTCTTAGTCCAGCTTTTCAACCTGACCAAATTCAAGCTCAACTGGTGTCGCACGACCAAAGATCGATACAGACACTTTCAGGCGGCTCTTCTCGTAATCCACTTCTTCAACCGTACCGTTGAAGTCAGCAAATGGACCTTCGTTAACACGTACCACTTCACCCGCTTCGTACATTGTACGCGGACGAGGCGCTTCACTCGCTTTCTCAAGACGATTAAGAATCGCATCAGCCTCTTTATCCGTGATAGGTGCCGGACGGTCTGAGGTACCACCAATGAAGCCCATGACACGCGGCACACTGCGTACTAGGTGCCATGATTCATCGTTCATAATCATCTGAACAAGGACGTAACCTGGGAAGAACTTACGCTCAGATTTGCGACGCTGACCCGCGCGCATTTCCACTACTTCTTCAGTAGGAACCAGTACTTCACCGAATAGCTCTTCCATGCCGTGCATTTTGATATGCTCGCGCAGAGATTGAGCTACACGACCTTCAAATCCAGAGAAGGCTTGAACCACATACCAGCGTTTTTTTGGAGCTTCACTCATGAATAAAAACCCTCTATACCCCAGTTGCTAGAGCTACTAGACGAACCATAATTCCGTCAATACCCCATAGCACTAGAGCCATTACAATACTTACAGCTAAAACGATCAGTGTTGTTTGCATGGTTTCTTGGCGAGTAGGCCAAACAACTTTACGTACTTCCATACGAGATTCTTTTGCAAAACTGATCGCTGCTTTACCTTTAGTCGTTGTTGCTGCAACGCCTAAGGCAGCTGCAATAAGAACAACAACGCCTGCAGCACGAACCACTACAGACATTTCACCATACAGGTAATTACCCACAACAGCGGCAGCTGCCAATACGAAAGCGGCTACCCACTTAAACGTATCTGCTGCGTTTGAGCTATCAGGAGTTTCAGCATTATTTGCTTTCATAAAACCAACCTGTTACAAGTCTTAATATAGACGACAACAACCCCGCTGTTGCAGGGCAAACTCCATATCGCTGAAAAAATCAGCGTACTCTTCTTAAGATTAAGCCTCTTTGCTTAATCTTGCTCTGCGCCCAACCCACTTCTGAACAAGAAAACAGCAAAAATAATGTTGAGTGCAGAAAAAGGGCATCAAATGATGCCCTTTTTGCTACTGGTTCGTCAAATCTAATTCAAGATTTTCCGAAAGCATCGCTAATTCGCTATGAATTAGTCGAAGATCTTAGCAACAACACCAGCACCTACTGTACGGCCACCTTCACGGATCGCGAAACGTAGACCTTCGTCCATTGCGATTGGTGCGATTAGCTCTACAGTCATCTGT
>NZ_JAMZAN010000001.1:946811-1151091 GCF_024181865.1 Vibrio sp. Y58_MX_L22 | reverse complement strand
AAGCGTTGTGAGGCGTTGAGCTAACCTGTACTAATTGCCCGTGAGGCTTAACCATACAACACCCAAGGGGTTTTGATGGACTCAATGAAAGAACATTGAATGTGTAAGAACGAGAATTAAACACAGCTTTCCGAATTAAAGAATTTGCTTGGCGACCATAGCGTTTTGGACCCACCTGACTTCCATGCCGAACTCAGAAGTGAAACGAAATAGCGCCGATGGTAGTGTGGGGCTTCCCCATGTGAGAGTAGGACATCGCCAGGCTTTAGTTTTATTTTCACTTTTTCGAAAAGTGAAGACAAAAGCGGACATTTGCTTATTAAAGCGAGTGATACCACTGCGGAGTGGTAGTTCAGTTGGTTAGAATACCGGCCTGTCACGCCGGGGGTCGCGGGTTCGAGTCCCGTCCACTCCGCCACTTATTTGAGCGTCGTCTCAATAAACACGAATTACAGGGGTGTAGCTCCAATTGGCAGAGCAGCGGATTCCAAATCCGCGTGTTGGGAGTTCGAATCTCTCCACCCCTGCCATACTCTAAAGCCTCAGCAGTAATGCTGGGGCTTTTTTGCATCTGAAGAAAAGAGAATCTGACTAGTTGGAGAGTTGTCGATTCCTCTGATACCAAAGTATCGGGGGATTGAAAGTTCATATCTCCGGGATATTGGTCCACTTCACCTATCCCCCATATTCATAAGCTCTGGCTTAGGTCAGGGTCTCTTTTATTCCTAACGTATAGTTTCGATGTCAGGTGTATGTTTATCCAACGAATATGGCATACCTTTGCTTCAGATAGTTTTATTTTCTAGTAATGTAATTACTAAATGTTGATGTATCGCTTTGCTCTTTCTGTTTTACCTTCGAATTTCATAACACTTTTTCTTCGTTATCGAGCACATCTGATTCACAATCTATTGAAAGGTCAGTGGTTACATTGGCTTGGATGATTACTGACTTGGTTCCTGTTATCATCATGCATTAATGCTAATAATTAGGAAGTAAGTTTATGCCACATTTTCGATTCCGTGCTGTAGAGCCACAAGCTGTTCAGGCATTATCAAAACCCCTTACGGATGAACTTCAGCCTCTAATGGACTGTCCGCGTGAGGATTTTACTTTTGAGTATATCTACACTACGTTTTTCAATGAGGGTGAGGTGAGTGCTGCATATCCTTTTGTCGAAGTGCTTTGGTTCGACCGTGGCCAGGAAGTGCAAGATGAAGTTGCCAAGCTTATTACGCAACAAGTGCGCGCTATCGCTGGTGCCGATATTGATGTTGCAGTTATCTTTTCCGCCTTATCTCCTAAAGCTTATTACGATAATGGCGAACACTACTAAAGGTTAAAGGCTATGAGGCTGAGTTTCATTGTAACTTTGGGTTTATGTTTCTCAGCTTCAGTATGTTCTACTCCTTGGGAGTCCGCGGTTAATCCTACCCGAAACTCTTCCTCCTCTATTGGTAGTTATGCTAACGGTTGTTTAGATGGTGCATTACCCTTACCTCTCGATGGCGTTGGTTATCAAGTCTTACGTAGTAAAACGAAGCGCTACTATGGGCACCCTAAAACGATAGAGTTTATTGAAAATCTGGCGCTTAAAGCTCACCAAAATCTCAACACCACTCTGCTGATTGGTGATTTGTCTTTACCTAGAGGTGGAAGGTTCTCGTCTGGTCATTCTAGTCATCAAACCGGGTTAGATATCGATATTTGGTTAAGACTTGCTGACCATCCGCTTTCTTATAACGAATTACAACTTCCTAAGCCAATGAGTGTGGTGGATTTAAAAGGTTATTCCATACTTAATCAGCGCTGGGAAGAACGGCACTTTAAGCTAATTCGGTACGCTTCAAAAAGTAAGGATGTTGCACGAATTTTTGTACATCCTGTTATTAAGGAGCAACTTTGCTTGCAAGAAAACGGCAAAGATCGTTCTTGGTTACGTAAAGTACGTCCATGGTGGGGGCATCATTACCACTTTCACGTCAGGTTATCTTGTCCTGATTCGAGCGACTATTGTGTTGATCAAGCACCACCTCCAGTAGGTGATGGCTGCGGTGTTGAGCTCGCAAGTTGGGCCCCGAAAGCAAAACCTATTGATACCCCTCCACGGGTAAAAACAACCTCTAAGCCTAAACGAAAAAAAGTCGTTCCACCTCAATGCTTGCCGCTTATCAATCCTAATTAGTGTTACTCTTCAAGTTTATCTGTACTTGGTGATTTCTTTTATGAAACTGGAGAAACATCATACTTTTGTCTACATTGAATAGTACCAATACAAAAACTAACCCAATTAGTTTTGGGGACATATTATAGAAATCTAAATTAAACAAAGAGTTGTAGTATGGGTAAGTTGTAACTTCTCTGTTTAGAAAAAGATCTTTCGTCACGATACTCTGGTTTCTTAGCAATATGTCTGTCAGTTGGCTAAAAAGCGATAACAACGCAGACAAGTGTGTAAGGCAGGGATATGCCCTTTTCCTGTTAGAAGAGTAAATCAAGGACAAAACCATGACTATGATTTGTGCAAAAGAATTTGCAGAGTGGTTAAGACACAGATTTAGCAGTGATACTAAAGGAGTCTCTTTGACTCGAGAGGATGTGAATCACCTGACTGGGCGTCAACGCCTTGATCCGGGTTTTGTTAATGATGTGCATTATGAGCTGATGCAATATGGAATGGCTTTCGTTACTGATACGAGCCGAGAAAACTTTTATTTAATACCTGTTTCTCAAGCGGAAAATTGGCGTGAGAGACTAGAGTATCATTTTGAAAAAGAGCTGTTCTGCAATATTATCCCTATTGAAAAATCAGGTTGAGAAAAGGTTCAACTTTGATGCCAAAGTTGAACCTAATTGCTCTTATGCTAACCCTTGAATAATCACGAATTTTTCAAGCAACTGCTCTTCAGTTTCGACATGGTTCGGATCAGTGATTATGCATTTTGTAATTGGACACACTGACTGACAGGTCGGCTTTTCGTAATGGCCCTTACACTCTGTACATAGCGCTGGATCAATTTCGAAAATGCTCTCTCCCATACTGATTGCCCCATTGGGGCATTCGGGATCACACATGTCGCAGTTAATGCATTTATCAGTAATGAGCAAGGCCATGGTTACTTACCAGTCGGATTACGGGTGTCCTGCCCTGAGTTTAGATTACGCATTAATAGGCCATATTCTAAATCTAGCTCTGCTGGTACTGGAATGAATACAAAGTGACCGTTTCCTTTCGCGTCTTCAATAGACTCTGATTTGCGGTTTTCCATTGCCTCTAGCGTGAAAACAATATTGCCTTTTGGCGTCATTAGTTCAAGGCTATCACCGACAAGAAACTTATTTTTTACTTCTACTTCAGCCATGTCACCACGACGTTTGCCAGTGAATTCACCAACAAACTGTTGAGCATCAGAGACTGAGTAACCGTAATCGTAGTTTTGGTAAGTATCGTGTGTATGACGGCGTAGGAAGCCTTCAGTGTAGCCACGGTGAGCTAGGCTTTCTAGTGTACCCATTAGGCTTTCATCGAATGGTCGACCTGCTACAGCATCATCAATTGCTTTACGATAAACTTGAGCGGTACGTGCGCAGTAGTAGAACGATTTAGTACGACCTTCAATTTTCAATGAGTGAACACCCATCTTAGTTAATCGTTCAACGTGCTGAACCGCTCGTAGGTCTTTAGAGTTCATGATGTAAGTACCATGCTCATCTTCGTAAGCCGCCATTTTTTCTTCTGGACGGTGCGCTTCAGAAAGCAGAACGACTTCATCTGTTGGTTTGCCGCGACCAATTGTGGTTTCAGGGCGCTCGTCTTGTACTTCGACAGGCTGTGCTTCAGTCGGGTCGAATTTCTCTACGATATCACCAGCGTCGTTTTCTTTACCCTCTTCAACTTTGTATTCCCAGCGGCATGCGTTAGTGCAAGTGCCTTGGTTAGGGTCACGTTTGTTGATATAGCCAGAAAGTAGGCAACGACCTGAGTAAGCCATGCATAATGCACCGTGAACGAATACTTCAAGCTCAGTTTCAGGGCAATGCTCACGAATTTCTTCGATTTCTTCTAGAGACAGCTCGCGAGAAACGATCACACGTTCCACGCCATTCGCTGCCCAGAACTTAACGGTCGCCCAGTTTACAGCGTTTGCTTGTACAGAAAGGTGAATTGGCATTTCTGGGAAAGCTTCACGAACCATCATAATTAGGCCTGGATCTGACATGATCAATGCGTCAGGACCCATCTCTACGATTGGCTTAAGATCACGGATGAACGTTTTTAGCTTCGAGTTGTGTGGTTGAATGTTACATACCACATAAAGCTTTTTGCCTAGGGCGTGGGCTTCATCGATACCGATTTTTAGGTTCTCGTGGTTAAACTCGTTGTTACGTACGCGAAGGCTGTAGCGAGGTTGGCCAGCGTAAACTGCATCTGCCCCGTAGGCGAATGCGTAACGCATGTTTTTCAGGCTGCCCGCTGGAGATAGTAGCTCAGGCACGAATGCTTTCTCAGTTGTCATTGCTCAATTCTCTTTTATCTGATCACAAGTCAGGCCAATTCCACCTAATGGAAATGGGGCGCAAATTTTACGTCAAAATGTGAACTGTGACTAGGGTAATTGTGCTTCAGATAGAAAAACGCCCTCAAAAAAAGTGAGGGCGTTATGGTTAACCTTTATACAATATTATGCGTTAGGATTCGGTAAGCCGCCTAGCGCATCGTATAAGTTGGGAAGGAAAGCACTGAACTCTCCACACATTAGAGAGAAGTCTGCATCAAATCGAGCTGCTTGATCTTCACGTGGAATATCATCGTTTTGATCTTTCAATTCATCAGAGAATTTTAGACGTTTGATGCCCGCATCTTCCGTCATAATGAACTCAATACGATCTTGCCAATTAAGCGCAAGTTTCGTCACGACTTTATCCGCAGCGATGTGGTTGCGGATTTCATCAGTGGTTAGCTCTTGCTTCTTACAGCGAATCACACCACCTTCTTCAAGTACGGATTTTAGCTCAGCTTCGTCCATCATGCTGATACCTTGAGGTGTGTCACCGCTTTTCACCCACTCGGTTAGCGTAGTTTCAATCGCCACTTCTGGAATAGCAGGAACAACAGGTAAACTACCCATGGTTTTACGAAGCAATGCTAATACATCTTCTGCTTTTTTATAGCTGCTTGCATCAACAAGGATAAAACCTTCTTTTGGCATGATGAGCACGTGAGTGTGGCTGCTGCGGCTGAATGCGCGCGGCAGTAAATCCATTACGATGTCATCTTTCAGGTTGTCTTTCTCTTTCTTCTTCAGAGGACGACCTTCTTGCGCTTCCATTGCTTCTACTTTTGCATTCAATGATTCTTTGATCACAGAGGCAGGTAGCATTTTCTCTTCTTTCTTGGCGCAAATCAGAATGCGGTTTTCTGACACGTGAGTCATCATATCGCCATGTCTACCCATTGCACTGACCCAGCCAAATTTCTGTTTGTCTTGACTGCCACACGGGGTGAATCGGAATTCAGACAGCTGAGTTTCTAGTTGTTCGGCGTTAAAAGTAACCTCGCGGTTAACGCGGTATACCAGACAGTTTTTAAACCACATAAATCTTCTCTAGGCTTGATGACAAGGGACTAATCATAGGGAATTTTTGTGCTGATGTCTTAATAGAAATGAAAAATATCCGAATGAACCTCAAAAGAAAGTTATATGAAAATTTGTTTTCAAAGGTCACAAAAGTGTCATAATTGGTAGTGATAATGCTTATGCATAGAGAGGCGCTTTGTCTCTTAAATTCATTAGCTCAACGAACATAAGGTTACTCAATTATGTCTAGAAGGATTCTGGTTGTTGAAGACGAAGCTCCTATTCGCGAAATGCTGTGCTTCGTACTTGAGCAGAAAGGTTACCAAGCGGTAGAAGCGGAAGATTACGATACTGCAGTAACCAAACTGGCTGAACCCTTCCCTGATTTAGTTTTACTGGATTGGATGTTACCAGGCGGTAGTGGCATTAACTTCATCAAACATATGAAGCGAGAGGAATTAACGCGCAACATTCCAGTTGTGATGCTTACCGCTCGTGGTGAAGAAGAAGATAAAGTGCGCGGTTTAGAAGTCGGTGCGGATGACTACATTACCAAGCCATTCTCTCCTAAAGAGTTGGTTGCACGCTTAAAAGCGGTGATTCGTCGCGTAACCCCTACTGCACTAGAAGATGTAATTGATGTACAGGGATTAAAGCTTGACCCTGTATCGCACCGTGTTACGGCTAATGATGCGCCATTAGACATGGGCCCAACAGAATTTAAGATGCTTCATTTTTTCATGACGCATCAAGAACGCGTATACAGCCGTGAGCAGCTATTAAACAATGTTTGGGGCACCAACGTGTATGTCGAAGACCGTACAGTCGATGTCCATATTCGCCGTCTGCGTAAAGCGTTGGAAGCTGCAGGGCATGATAAGCTGATCCAAACTGTTCGTGGTGCTGGATACCGCTTCTCGACGAAGGCATAAATTAACACGCAGCTTATCGGTACCATTTCTGGAGTTATGAGTGGTTGAAAGATTAACGTGGAAAAAGCTGGCCTGGGAGCTGGCTTTTTTTTACACCCCATGGGTGATAGTAGGTTGGATATTCGGTTATATGCCGTGGTTGCTTTTGGCTGCTACGGCATTGCAGCTTGTGTGGCATTTGCATAACCAAGTACGTTTATCTTCTTGGTTATGGGATGAAAAACGCCTCACGCCACCATCTGGTAGTGGTAACTGGGAATCTTTGTTCAATGGGTTGTATCGCTTACAACAGCGCCAACGCCGCAAACGAAAAGAACTTACTAATCTTATTCGTCGATTCCGAAATGGTGCAGAATCGCTACCCGATGCGGTAGTGGTATTCCGTGCTGAAGGAAATATTGTTTGGTGCAACAAGCTGGCTCAGCACTTACTGGGCTTCCATTGGCCAGAAGATTCAGGTCAACCTATCTCCAATCTCATTCGTACACCTGATTTTATCAAGTACCTCAACAAGAAAGACTTCTTAGAGCCATTAGAAATGCGTTCACCACTCAACGTCGAACGCATGCTGGAATTGCGTATCGTACCGTATACCGAGGGTGAGCACTTGATGGTAGTGCGTGATGTGAGCCAATTAAAACAACTTGAGGGAATGCGTCGCAACTTTTTTGCCAACGTATCTCATGAACTGCGTACACCAATGACGGTGCTACAAGGTTATCTTGAGATGACAGAAGACCCTGATATGGTCGTGGGTCCAATGTGGAGCAAAGCTCATGGTGTCATGACGGAGCAGCTTAACCGCATGAACAGTTTGGTGAACCAACTACTGACACTATCTAAAATTGAAGCGGCACCTATGCATGAGCTTGAGGAAGTCGTGAATGTGCCCGCGATGCTTGAAGTGTTAGAAAAAGAGGCGGTTAGCCTTAGTGGGGACAACCAACATAAATTGAAATTTGATGTTGATGCTAGCCTACGCGTGCTGGGCGATGATGACCAGTTACGTAGTGCTATCTCTAACCTCGTTTATAATGCCGTCAAATACACACCGCCTGGTGCGAACATTAATGTTCGTTGGTTCCAGACCTCTCAAGGCGCATGCTTAGAGGTGGAAGATAGTGGTGATGGTATTGAACCTCAGCACCTCCATCGACTTACTGAGCGTTTTTATCGAGTGGATAAAGCAAGATCACGTGATACTGGTGGAAGTGGTTTAGGGCTTGCCATTGTAAAACACGCGCTGAGTCACCATGACTCTCATTTAGAAATTCACAGTGAAGTAGGCGTGGGTAGTAAGTTTTCTTTCGTATTGCCTGAGCGTTTGGTGGTGAAATAATGGCTTTACGATTGGCAAAAACATTCAGTTTATTCGCGCTTGTTTGTTCTTGTATGGCTGCTGCTCAAGATAAACCATTGCCGACTTATCATAAAACGACGGGGATTGTCGGGAACTTGCTCTCTGTTGGCTCCGATACACTTGCGGGTATGACAACGCTTTGGGTTGAAGAGTTTAAATCCATTTACCCGAATATTAATGCGCAAGTCCAAGCGTCTGGCTCTTCTACTGCCCCTCCAGCATTGACCGAACAAACAGCTCAGTTTGGTCCCATGAGCCGCCCTATGCGTTTAAGAGAGGTTGAAGCGTTTGAACGTGAACATGGCTACAAGCCAACGGCGCTTAGGGTAGCCATCGATGCAATCGGTATTTTTGTTCATCAAGATAATCCAATTCAAGGTCTTAACTTTAGTCAATTAGATGCTTTGTTTTCTGCCACGCTACGCTGTGGTGAAAGTCAATTTGTAACAAACTGGCAGCAACTCGGTCTTGAATCACAGTGGGCAAAGCGAAACGTACAGTTGTTTGGTCGTAACTCCGTTTCTGGAACTTATGGTTACTTCAAAAGTAATGCCTTGTGTGGCGGCGATTTCAAGACTCGAGTTAACGAGCAGCCAGGCTCCGCGTCAGTTGTGCAAGCTGTAGCGTCAACCATCAGTGGAATTGGTTATTCCGGTGTCGGTTATCGAGTGGCAGGCGTGCGCTTAGTCCCTGTGGCTAAAATGGGAAATGACTACGTGACTCCAACGCGAGAACATATTGTTAGTGGTAAGTACCCACTATCACGTTACTTATATGTTTACGTGAATAAGCACCCTGATTACCCATTAACACCAATTGAAGCTGAGTTTATTCGCTTTATCTTTTCTGCTCAGGGACAAGCGTTGGTTGAGAAAGATGGTTATGTGCCCATTACGGCAGACTTTGCAGAAGAAGAGTTAAAAAAAGTCGGCCTGTAAGCCGACTTTTTATTTAGGTATGGACAGTACGAGATCAGAAAGTGAGTGTCCACTTCGCGCTGTCCCAACGTTCTTGTTCTTCCTGTAAATCCGCGTGAAGTAATTTATTGTTTTCTAGCCATGCTTCATCTGTGCAGGTGAGAATCCATTCGTCATTTTTGATAGATAAGGTGATATCAGGCAATGGATCTTCATTACGCTGCCCATTTAATACGATAGAAAGTCGTAATATTTTGATGAGGCTTATAACGTCACTCTGTTTATAGAGGTTGAAATCTGGTAGTTCTTGCAATTTGAGCGCTTTACGCTGGAAGCGAGCTAATGTTGCAAGCACTAATTGCTGCTCACGGTTGAAGCCTTGTAGGGTGGAGTGCAACAGAATATAAAAAGAGTGGCGATGGAAACTACGCAAGTTGATACTTAATCCGACTTCATGAAGCAACGCTGCCCATTCTAGTAAGTCAAATAACTCACTCTTTTTCTTAATGCCTAGTTCAGAGCGTACCTGGCATAACATCTCACGTGCATGCCCCTTAACACGAGCGGCATGCTCTAAGTCGACTCGGTGCTTGTTGGCTAAATTTTCTGTGGTGCGCATGCGAATATCGGAGCGTGCGAAACGTTCTTCCATTTCGTACAACAGGCCTTCGCGTAGAGCACCATCGGAGAAAAACATTTGCTCAATGCGAAGCGCTTTGAAAATCGCGGACAAAATCGCTACGCCTGCTGCGAATACGGGTTTACGTTCTTCTGTTAGACCCGCCAGCTCAATATCTTCAATGGAATCAAATTTACACAGAGTTTCGATAAGTGTATCCAGTCGACTCGCTGTGATCAGGCCATCTTCAAAACCTAATCCTACTAGCACTTCTTGAATCGCTTTGATGGTTCCTGATGAGCCGAGAGCAATATCCCAGCCCTTTTTACGATATGTTGAAGCGATGGACTCGAGTTTTTGTTCGGCAGCTAACATCGCCTTGCTGAAGTTTTTTCCTGACAGTTTGCCGTTTTTAAAGTATTGCTCTGTAAAACTGACACATCCCATCTGTTTACTGTTGAGAAGCTCAGGCTCAAATTCTTGTCCAATAATCATTTCGGTACTGCCGCCTCCGATATCGATGACTAGTTTGGAGTTGGATTCTACTTGAGTGTGCGCGACGCCTAAGTAAATCAGGCGGGCTTCTTCTTCTCCAGGGATAATTTCTATCGGGAAAGGCATCACTTCTTTCGCACGCTCGATGAAAAGGTGGGCATTTTTAGCGCGTCTTAGTGTGTGTGTGGCGGCGATACGTACATTTGACTCATCAAGCCCTTGCAGCCTCTCAGCGAACATGGCTAAGCATTCTAGCGCACGCTCCATTGCGGCGTGACTTAAGTTCATTTCACTGTCGAGTCCTGATGCTAAGCGAACACGTTGTTTATGACGACTAACCAGTTGTAGGTCACTGCCAACAACTTTGGCCACCACCATATGGAAACTGTTTGAGCCGAGGTCTATCGCGGCAATGTAGCGAGTATCTTGTTCAAGTATTTGAGGCATCTGAATTTTGTTTTCTAGTTTGCTTTTCTATATTTTTAAGATAGTCATAGATAGCGATTTGAGAGCGAACTTTTTTGCGATTACCTCGTGGTACGTAAGCGTTACTCATTTCTTTATCTATTAAACGAGCCTTTACTGTATCGGTAAAATGGATATTCGTTATATCAATAATTCTCTGTTTCAAACGTGGATCACGGACTGGTACTGCTACCTCGATACGGTGATCAATATTTCTTGTCATCCAGTCTGCGGAGGAGATATAAACTTGCGGATCGCCATCATTGTGGGTGATCACCACGCGAGGGTGCTCAAGAAAGCGGTCAACAATACTGATGATGCGAATATTGTCGCTGATCCCCTCAATGCCCGGTACTAATGAGCACATACCTCGAATGATCATGTTTATTTTTACACCGGAAGTACTTGCTCCATAAAGCTTATTGACGATGCCTTTATCGACTAGGTTATTGACCTTGATCGTAAGAGCGGCTTTTTTCCCTAGCTTGGCATTCGCAATTTCATTATCAATTAAGCGGTAGATTTGGGTTCGAGAATTACGAGGAGATACCATAAGGTGATTGAACTTCACTGGTCGGTATGGATTCTCAATGTAACCGAAGACATTACGGACTTCATTAGTGATTTCTTGATCTGCCGTAAGCAGGGAGAAGTCGGTATAAATTCGTGCCGTCTTCTCATGGAAGTTGCCTGTGCCGATGTGTGCGTAGCGAATAATTTCTTCACCTTCGCGGCGGCTAATCATCAGTAGCTTTGAGTGAATCTTAAGACCAGGCGCACCAAAGATGACGTGCACACCCGCTTCGGTTAATACTTTTGACCATTCGATATTGGCTTCTTCATCAAAGCGAGCTTGCAGTTCGACGACCACAGTGACATTTTTGCCGTTGTGCACCGCATCAATTAAAGAGTTCATCAAGCGAGAATCTTTCGCGACGCGATAAATGTTAATCTTGATACTAAGTACTTTGGGATCGAAGGAGGCTTGGCGCACTAACTCACTAATATGGTCAAAAGTGTGGTAGGGATAATAGAGCAGAATATCTTTCGCTTTAATCGCGTCAAAGCTGTTGGCATAACCTTCGAAATCGGCACATTTCATTGGCGGGAGAGGTTTATTTTCAAGATATTCTCGTCCAACATTTGGAAAGCCGATGAAGTCTTTAAAGTTGTGATAGCGTCCGCCGGGGATAAGGTTATCGTAGTTAGAGATATTAAGTTTGTTACACAGAAACTCTAACATTTGAGGCGGCATATCGCGTTCGTAGACGAAGCGAACGGGCTTTGCTGTCAGTCGCTGATTGACACCCTCTGACATTTGTTCAAGCAAGCTGTACTCGATTTCATTGCGTAAATCGTATTCAGCGTCACGCGTCATTTTCATCGCATAGCCGCTAAGCTCATCATAATCAAAAAAGCCTTTGAACAGCTCGTCCAAACAGTGGCGGATAATATTATCAAGTAAGATGATGGTTTTTCGACGCTTTCCTTTCTGTTCTGGTACCATCACAAAGCGGGGAAGGTGATCGGTCGGAATTTCGATCAGAGCGTACTGGTAATGTTCTTCTTTACGCAGTTCTACGGCGATGTAAGCGTACTCGTCTTTGAGAAATTGCAGAACATCGATCTCGTCTTTCATTAGGAGGGGAGTGATATGCGGCATTACCTCTCTACGGAAGTATTTTGCGATCCACTTTTGTTGCGATTCATCCAGTTGTTGTTCGTTGACCAAGAAAATGCGACGTCGTGCCATTTCTCGAATCAATTCGCTGTAAAGCTCATCAAATTGTTCGTTAAGCTTTAGTGCTTTCGACTGCATTTTGGTTAACAGTCGTTTAGGGCTATCACTGCCACCGCGCTCTTGGCTGATTAGGATTCTGCGCTTCACGTCCGCAAAGCGTACTTTGTAAAATTCATCTAAATTGTTGGAAAAGATCCCAAGAAAGCGAATACGTTCGATCAAAGGGACGGTTTTATCGGCAGCTTCTTGTAATACTCGTTCGTTGAAAGACAACCAACTCAGCTCTTTTTCTATATATAGTTTTTCTGCGCTCATAACCTTACCTAGCCAAAAGTGAAGTAATACGTACTCATCTTGGAAAAATGGATGAGTGAGAACATTATGAGATTTTCATTACAGATTTATTTCATACCACGCATTGCATAAGAGTTGTATTCTTTTCAGGTGTTTAATGTGATCTGTAATATAATTGTCATCTTAACGACATATTCTAGTACTAAGTCAAAAAAGGTAGAGATTTAAATGGCACAAGCCGAGTTTTCATTGCAGGAAAAAGATAAGAAACGACTGATAAAAGATCGTTTAGTTCGACTTGCAGTGACATCCGGTGGTGTCGGCGTACTCGCGGCGCTTATTTTGATCTTTGTCTACCTCGCCATGGTGATCATTCCGCTTTTTTCTGATGCGGAGATCAAAACCAACCAAGCCATTCGAGCCACTCATATTGAAACACCACTTGCGATTTCAGTGGATGATTACGCTCAGCTTGCGTTCGTCCTAACCCAAAGTGGTGAGATTCAATATTTGTCGATGGACGATCCTACGAAACCTGCGGTGTATAAACAGCAAATCGTCCAGAAACCCGTCGCTTTCTCTCAATCTGCTCCTGGGCTAGGTTGGTATGGATTTGTTGATGGGCAGGGTAAAGCGAACCTTTTCAAGCCAGAATTTAATGCCACATTGAGAGAAAATACACGTCCTCCGGAAGTGATTGAGCTAGACACCAGCATGGATCTGACACTAAGTACGCCTCAAGATCCTGTGACTCAGTTTGTATTTGCAGCTTCGACGCCCTTACCAACGGTTGTTTGGCAGACGCAAAGCGGTGAAGTGAAAGCTCGCTGGCAAGTGGCTTCGTCTTTGGGTACGTCTCCTACAACGATCGATTTTACGTTCTCTTCAGGCTTTAATACGCCTCAGCAAATGTTGTTGACACCTGACGGTGAAACGCTTTATTTGCGCGATGGCTCTGAGTTGATCGTGTTAAAGAAAACCGCACGTAAATTTGCTGTGCGAGAGGTGGTCGATCTCACTCAAGGTGATAAGAAGCATTCCGTTCGTACGATAGACTTATTGGCTGGTGCTTACTCGCTTTTGGTGACGCACAACGATGGTCGGGTGTCGCAATGGTTTGATACGCTGCAAGAAGAAAAACGCACGTTAACGCATATTCGTGATTTTAAATTGGCATCAGAGCTTAAGTATTTGTTGCCGGATTCTCATCGAAAAGGATTTTATAGCTTTTACACCAACGGCACGTTGCAAAGCCATTATACAACCAGTGAAAAACTGGTGTTGTTTAAGCGTGCGTACAATCAAGCGCCCGCAATCGCAGCAATGTCTAACAATGAACGCTACTTAATCACTTGGCAAAATAATGCGTTAAATGTTGCGGAAGTGGACAATGCCTATCCAGAAATTTCATTGTCCTCATTATGGCAAGAAGTGTGGTACGAAGGGTATCCTGAGCCTGAATTTGTGTGGCAATCGACTTCGGCGAGCGATAACTTTGAGGCTAAGTTCAGCCTAGTACCTATTGCGTTTGGGACGATAAAAGCGGCGATGTTTGCGATGCTGTTTTCAGTACCGCTCGCAGTGCTAGGTGCTATTTATACGGCTTACTTTATGTCGCCACGCATGCGTCGTGTCGTAAAACCGTCGATTGAGCTAATGGAAGCACTGCCGACGGTGATCATTGGTTTCCTCGCGGGGCTGTGGTTCGCGCCTATTGTCGAAGATCACCTGATTACGATCGTCGTTATGCTGTTTGTTTTGCCCTTGAGCACCATGATTATGGGCGGGCTATGGGCATTAATACCGCAACCTTTGCGGAATCGTCTGCCTAATGGTTGGCATGCTTTAGTGCTCATGCCTGTCATATTGGTACTGATTGGGCTTGGAGTGTGGATTTCGCCTACGATTGAGCAGACGTTCTTTGGTGGCGATATGCGCTTATTCTTAACCGAGCATGGTATTGGTTACGATCAACGCAATGCATTGGTGGTGGGGCTAGCGATGGGGTTTGCTGTTATCCCGACGATTTTTACCATTGCCGAAGATGCCATTTTCTCTGTACCGAAGCATTTATCGGATGGCTCTTTGGCATTAGGGGCCACGCCTTGGCAAACTTTAATCTATGTTGTCTTGCTTACTGCAAGCCCAGGTATTTTTTCTGCCATTATGATGGGCCTGGGACGCGCCGTTGGCGAAACCATGATTGTGTTAATGGCAACGGGCAATACGCCATTAATGGATTGGAATATTTTGGAAGGATTGCGCAGCCTGTCGGCGACCATCGCCGTTGAGTTGCCAGAGTCGGAAGTTGGAAGTTCGCATTATCGCCTGCTATTCCTAGCTGCATTGATTTTGTTTGTGTTTACGTTTGCAGTAAACGCGCTTGCGGAGTGGGTTCGTCAGAGACTGAGAGATAAGTACCGTGCGTTGTAACAATGGTTTGAATAAAGAGCGAGTAATAACGTGTTAAATTGGATTCGTTCTGGCGCACCGTGGATATGGCTAACAGGCGGTGCAGTCAGCATCAGTTTGTTGTCGGTATTAGGGTTGTTACTCCTTATCGGCTGGAAAGGCCTGACTTACTTTTGGCCAGCGCCCTTGTATCAGTGGAATGTTGCAGCGCTGACTCCTGTACAAGGTGAAGTGCTACATGAAAATACTATTCTGATTGGTCAAGTGTATGAGCGCAGCTTTGTACCGAAGAGTTATTTGCCTGAAAGCGCAGCACAACAGTTAGAAGACGATGAAGATTTTGCCACGCGACTCAACATCAAAATCGCTAACCGAGAGTTGTATCCCGCCGATTTTATCTCCGTATTGCAAATGCAGTTGGATGAGCCCACGACGCCAGAAGAGTGGGCGGTGATAGAGCGCAGTAGCGGTGGTTATTTCTTTGGTAAGCTGGTGGCGTTTCAAGATGGCGATAATATATACACCAGTGATATTCAATCGATACTAAATAAAAAGCTTGATGATGCAGAAACTCTGCGCCATGAGATTGATTCTTTGGTGGTCGATCAGCTTAAAGAGCTTGGTTGGAAGCTAGAGCAGTTGCGATTAGAAAAGCGCAAGCATGAATTGAATGACACGCTGACAGAAAGCTTCTTAAAGGAAAATCAGACGAAAAAAGAGCAGATAGAGAAAGCGCTTGAGACGTTAGATTTGCAACTTGATGGTTTACGACTTCAGCTCTCTGACTATGCCTTGATTGTCGAGGATATGACCGGGTCACAAGTATCGATTCCGCTCGAAGATATTTTGGACTACTGGTATCCAAACCAAATGTCACTGCCTGATAAAGTCATGCATTGGGGAAAACAGGTTTGGAAGTTTTTATCTGAAGATCCAAGAGAGTCTAACTCCGAAGGAGGCGTGTTCCCTGCGATATTTGGTACGGTTTTCTTAGTACTCATTATGTCGATCATTGTGATGCCACTTGGGGTGATCGCCGCTATCTATCTACATGAATATGCTAAGAATAACGCTCTAACCAGAGTTATTCGTATTGCGGTTATAAACCTAGCGGGTGTTCCATCGATTGTTTATGGCGTGTTTGGTTTAGGTTTCTTCGTTTATACGATTGGTGCCTCTATCGACAACGTATTCTATGCGGAGAAGCTACCGGCACCAACCTTTGGTACGCCGGGTTTGTTATGGTCAGCACTAACTCTTGCCGTGCTGACGCTTCCAGTTGTGATTGTGACGACTGAAGAAGGTTTAACTCGTATTCCGAGCTCAGTACGACATGGTTCTCTGGCGCTTGGTGCAACTCAGTTCGAAACACTATGGCGTGTGGTTTTACCTATGGCGACGCCAGCTATTATCACAGGTTTGATCCTTGCGATTGCACGTGCAGCTGGCGAAGTAGCGCCACTGATGCTGGTGGGGGTCGTGAAATTGGCATCCAGTTTACCGGTTGACGGACAATTCCCTTATGTGCATTTGGATAGAAAGTTCATGCATTTAGGTTTTCACATTTACGATGTTGGCTTTCAAACCTCCAACATCGAAGCGGCGCGACCATTAGTTTATGCTACCTCTTTCTTACTCGTGACAGTGATTGTCGGGCTAAACTTAACAGCAATCAGTATTCGCAATAATTTACGAGAAAAATACAGAACGTTAGGACAAGATTAAGTATGTTTAATTTTGATAGTACATTAGGTTATGAGCCACCATTGGATGTTCATAATTTAACGGATGAACAAACAGCCATCTCAATCGAGAACCTTAATCTGTTCTATGGTCAAACTCAGGCGCTGCATGATATTTCGATGCGAATTCCCAAAGGGCGAGTCACCGCTTTTATCGGTCCTTCAGGGTGTGGAAAGTCGACGTTATTACGTTGCATCAATCGCATGAACGACTTAGTGGAAGGGTGTCGAGTCACAGGTAAAGTGCGTCTCCATGGCAAGAATGTTTATCATCCTAATGTCGATGTTGCGACACTTCGACGCCGAGTGGGGATGGTGTTTCAAAGACCCAATCCATTTCCTAAGTCTATTTATGAAAACGTAGTTTATGGCTTACGCTTACAAGGTGTAAAAAACAGCCGTAGTTTAGATGACGCAGTGGAGCGATCCTTGCGCTCAGCGGCGTTGTGGGATGAGGTAAAAGACCGCTTGCATGAGAACGCATTTGGCTTATCTGGGGGACAGCAACAGCGCTTGGTCATTGCGCGCGCGGTGGCGATTGAGCCGGAAGTCCTGTTATTGGACGAGCCAACATCAGCGTTGGATCCAATCTCAACTTTAACTATTGAAGAGCTTATCAATGAGCTGAAGACTCAATATACTGTGGTTATCGTTACCCATAACATGCAACAAGCGGCGAGAGTGAGCGATCATACTGCATTCATTCATATGGGTAAGTTAATTGAATACTCTGACGCGGACTCGATCTTCACTTCGCCAATGAAGAAACAGACCGAAGATTACATTACGGGTCGCTACGGTTAAGTCGCGACTCTATACGGAATAAGGAACATCATGCACTTTGGACGTCATATTTCAGGACAATTTAACGTAGAGCTAGAATCGATTCGTACTCATGTATTAACCATGGGAGGCTTGGTAGAGCAGCAGCTTTCGTATGCTATTCAAGCCTTGCATAAAGAAGACATCGAACTGGCGCGTAAGGTTGTGCGTGACGATCATAAAGTGAATGCGATGGAAGTCTCGATCGATGACGCCTGTACACGCATTATTGCTAAGCGTCAGCCAACGGCAAAAGACTTGCGCTTAATCATGGCTATCATCAAAACGATCACGGATTTAGAACGCATCGGTGATGTGGCGACACGCATTGCTTACGTTGCCATTGAAAGCCCATCATCAAAAGAACGACAATTCCAAGTGTCGTTAGAGCCTCTCTGCCGTCAGGCAATTAATATGCTGCATCAGGTTTTAGATGCGTTTGCCCGCATGGATGTAGAAGCGGCAGCAGAGGTGCATAAACAAGATGACAAACTAGACGCCGAGTATGAAGCGGTGATTCGTCAGTTGATGACTTACATGATGGAAGATCCAAAAAATATCCCTAACATTCTGCAAGTGATGTGGTCGGCACGCGCGATTGAACGCGTGGGGGACCGCTGCCAGAACATCTGTGAATACATTATTTACTTCGTGAAAGGGAAAGATGTACGCCATCTAGGTGATCAAAGTATTGATGACGTACTGAAGTAACTGACTTCAATAAATAGACCAGCTTTTAGGCTGGTCTATTTATTAGAGAGAAGGAAAGCACATCAATATTTATCAGGAACGAAGGTCTGATCATCAATGGGCGCTCTGACGTAACCTTCTTTATTGAGTTCAGGTAATTCGATGGGTGAGTACTCAAGTGCTTTGTAATCAATCTGGCTTAGTAAATGACTGATACAGTTCAAGCGCGCTTTCTTTTTGTCATCAGAAGGGACGACCCACCAAGGGCAGTTTTTCGTGTCTGTATAGGCAAACATCTTATCTTTTGCTTCCGAATACTCCGCCCAGCGATGACGTGACTCTAAATCCATTGGGCTGAATTTCCAACGTTTGATCGGCGTATTAATTCGACCTAGAAAACGTTTTTCCTGCTCTTCGTCTGAAACCGAAAACCAATACTTAATCAGAATAATCCCAGAGCGTTGCAACATTCTCTCGAATTCAGGGCAAGAGCGTAAAAACTCCTCGTATTCGTCTGGAGTACAGAACCCCATGACTTTTTCGACACCTGCTCGGTTATACCAACTTCGGTCAAATAAAACGATTTCACCAGCAGATGGTAAATGAGCGACGTAACGCTGGAAGTACCATTGCGTTTTTTCTTTTTCTGTCGGTGCAGGCAGAGCCACTACGCGACAAACACGCGGGTTTAGCTTTTCTGTAATTCGCTTTATCACTCCGCCTTTGCCCGCAGCATCACGGCCTTCAAACAGAACCACCACTTTTAACCCTTTGTGTTTGACCCACTCTTGAAGTTTTACGAGCTCAACTTGAAGGTTTTTGAGCTCCTTTTCGTATTCCTTTTTCTTCAATTTAGACATACACCTTTCCTCACTCCTTGATAAACAATATGTTAGCACTCAAAAGCTATGCGCGTGAGGTTACGGTAGTCTATTTGAGAGCTGCTACGACATCGGTAATGGCTTGTGTACTTGTGATGGGGATTAAAAAATCATCGACATCGGATGCGCCCATTTTGCTTTGTTCAGCAACAAAGGTCATTTGGCTAGGGCGTGTGGTTTTGCCTGACAGATGGATTTCAGGAACTTGAGTGTCTTCTACTAACGCACGTACGTTACTCGCATTAACGCCAGCCCCCGCCATGATTGCTATGCGTCCTTGGGCTTGCTTAACCAAAGCTCTAAGCACATCGATCCCTTGTGGTGCTGAAGGCGCAAGACCGGAGGTTAAAATACGTTCACAACCTAAGCTGATCACTTCTTCCAAAGTTTTTTCAGCGTCACGACACTGGTCAAAGGCACGATGGAAGGTCACGCCTAAGCCAAGCGCTTGAGCAAATTCACACAGCGCAGCCGCGTAAGGCATATGAATATCACCGTCTTGAGTGAGCACGCCGAACACGACACCGCTCAAGCCTGATTGGTGAGCCGCTTCAATATCCCAACGCATCATTTCGATCTCTTCTTCATTGTAGAAGAAGTCACCTTGGCGTGGGCGGATCATGGCATAAACTGGAACACTCGAAAGCTTAGCTGCTTGCTGCATAAAACCATAACTGGGTGTTAGCCCGCCTAAAGCCAAAGAGGAGCAAAGCTCAATCCGAGTGGCGCCGCCAGCAATGGCGTAGTGCAGAGATTCAATATTATCGATACAGACTTCTAGGTGAGTAACCACGTTCATTCATCCTGCTAACGTTACAAATAGGTGTTGTGGCTAAGATATTAACAGGGCCAGTAAGCAGAATCTGTATGGAGGGGATGATAAATAGAGGTAAAGTTTACGCTGAAGCGTTACCTCATTTTTGCGGTTTATCTGAAGGAAAAAGAAAGCCCAGAGCAGAGGCTCTGGGCTTTGATAGGACTTTACTTAGACTGATTGGCGTTTGCGGTTTTCCGCATTAGCTTATTGCTTTATATACATCCAACCATCACACCCGTTGAGCTAGGGTGAAGGTCTATTATTTTTTGCCTAGGTCAGCTGCGTGCTCAGATAGGAACGCTGCAACACCTTTTGGAGATGCGTCCATACCTGCTTTACCTTCTTCCCATTGTGCAGGACATACTTCGCCGTGCTTCTGGTGGAAGTTAAGAGCGTCAACCATGCGTAGCATTTCGTCGATGTTACGGCCTAGTGGTAGGTCGTTAACTACTTGGTGACGTACAACGCCTTCTTCGTCGATTAGGAAAGAACCACGGAAAGCAACGCCTGCTTCTGGGTGCTCAACGTCGTAAGCTTTACAGATTTCGTGCTTAACGTCAGCAACTAGTGGGTACTTAACTTGACCGATACCGCCATCTTCGATAGCAGTGTTACGCCATGCGTTGTGAGAGAACTGAGAATCGATAGAAACACCGATTACTTCAACACCTTTAGCTTGGAAGTCAGCTAGACGGTTGTCGAATGCGATTAGCTCAGATGGGCAAACGAAAGTGAAATCTAGTGGGTAGAAGAATACTACTGCTTTCTTACCTTTAGTGAACTCTGCAAAGTTGAAGTTTTCAACGATTTCACCGTTACCTAGAACAGCTGCTGCAGTAAAATCAGGGGCTTGACGACCTACTAGTACCATTTTTTTGCTCCTAAAAAGTATGGTTAGCTCCAAACCGAATTCAGTTGTGTCGGTTTGGTTCGTGTTTGTACGAGACAAACTATAGTACAGATTGTAGTATTGAAAAAAGCGAAATAAATAGATTGAGTTAATCGAAAAAAACGATAATAACAAAACTCTTAACTCGATCACTGGAACGGCGGTAGATACAAATACAATTATGAATAAATGGCCCAGTTTGAAGCAGTTACACTATTTAGTCACACTGCATGAAACAAGACATTTTAGTGACGCTGCAGAGCGTTGTTTTGTCAGTCAGTCGACTTTAAGTAAGGGTATTCAAAACTTAGAGGAATTGATTGGTTGTCCCTTATATGAAAAGAAAGATAAGAAAAGTCCACTGGTTTTTACCCAAACAGGAGAAATGGTAGTAAAGCAGGGGCGAGAGCTGTTAGCAAAAGGGCAAGATTTGGTCGAGCTTGGACGTATGTGCCAAGGCGACGATATGCAAGGCCAGCTAAAAGTAGGATGCATACCAACAATTGCTCCGTTTTTACTGTGTGATTTGGTACAAGAGGTGAACTACCGTTTCCCACAACTGAACCTTTTATTAAGAGAAGACACGACGACAAACTTACTCCAAGCGCTCAGACATGGTGAGCTGGATGTGCTTATTTTAGCGTTACCAGTCGAAATTGATGGGATGGAAAGCCGAGTAGTGGGTAAGGATCCGTTTCGAATGGTTATAAGCGCTAATCAAGCCCAATCGGTCCCTGTGCCGATTCGTTACGCGGATTTACCTGACGAATCCGTCTTTCTACTAGAGAAAGAACATTGCTTAACGGAACATGCGGTATCAGCGTGTAAATTAACAGACAAAGAAAAAATCAATCCGTTTACGGCAACCAGCCTCCATACACTGGTGCAAATGGTTGCGAATGGTTTGGGAACAACGTTCATTCCTCAAATGGCTATCGACCATGGCTTGCTGCATAACCAGAATTTAGTCGTGATCGATCCTCCAGGTAAACAAGCTTATCGCGAAATCGGCTTAGTTTGGCGTCCGAGCTCGTCAAGAACGAAAACATTTAATCAACTTGCAGAAGTCGTTTCAGAGCTGCTTTAGCTATTAGTATTAGCCCTTACTTCTCCATTATTTATCTAAAAGCGCACTGGAAACAGTGCGCTTTCTAGTATTTTATTCTGTTGGTAAACTTTGACTTGTAAAATTTTACAGCTCTTCTTTGATGAAGCTTTCATAAAATAGTGAAATTTCACAATGTTAATTTTACACAAAGCCCTGCATGTCTTGTTTGACCCCTGTTTAAATCCATCTCTTCAGCCCTTGTGAATACAAGGTGTTTGTTTATCAGTCTATATTCATACGCTTGTTTGAAATGATAAAACGACTTTAAATTTAATGTAATTTTATTACGTAATAACTTACAAAATAAGGCTCTTGATAGATGGTTTTTACCTTGCGGAATAAAACTTTGAATTTTCTCTTTTGTTTATATTGGGGGTTTCACTAAACCCCTTGTTGATATAGCTTATTTAAAGGCCGGTACGACTTATGTCTAGATTGAAAATACACGTAGCATTACGCAATCTATCGACATGGCTAGACGAGTTGAACACAAAGTTAAAGGATGTAATTTGTTGTTCATAACTTACAAATGTAGCTTTACGCTGACTGCCCAAGATTGATAAAGCACGTTAAGGATGAATGATTATGCTTGCTCAGACAGAACAAAAAACACAACAACTAAAGCAAACCCAAGGCATGCTTGAGGTGAATGGAGTCGTAGCTCCAGAACATCAAGCAATTTTCCCTGTTGAAGCCCAAACCTTTTTATCTCTACTGTGTGAAAAATTTGCCGGACGTGTTGAACAGTTGCTAGAAGCAAGAGAAGAGAAGCAAGCACGTATTGATGCTGGTGAGCTACCAGATTTTCTACCAGAGACACAAGACATCCGTGAAGGAAGTTGGAAGATCCTAGGAATCCCACAAGATCTGCAAGATCGCCGTGTGGAGATTACCGGACCAACTGACCGCAAGATGGTGATTAACGCACTGAATGCGAATGTAAAAGTGTTCATGGCAGACTTCGAAGATTCAATGTCTCCTGCATGGAGTAAAGTGCTGGATGGTCAAATTAACTTGCGCGATGCTGTTAATGGCACCATCAGTTACACCAATCCTGGCAATGGCAAACATTATCAGCTGGAAGATGACCCAGCGGTGTTGATCTGCCGTGTTCGCGGCCTTCATTTAAAAGAAAAACACGTTTCGTGGCACGGTCAGATCATTCCAGGTGCGCTATTCGATTTCGCTCTGTATTTCTATAACAACTACAAAGCGTTACTTCAAAAAGGCAGTGGCCCTTATTTCTACCTTCCAAAACTGCAATCGCATCACGAAGCGAAGTGGTGGAGCGAAGTGTTCCATTTCACGGAAGACTACTTCGGTTTGGATACAGGCACGATCAAAGCGACTGTGCTGATTGAAACCTTACCAGCGGTATTCGAAATGGACGAGATTCTGTTCTCGCTTAAAGAACACATCGTTGGTTTGAACTGTGGTCGCTGGGATTACATCTTTAGCTATATCAAAACATTGAAAAAACACTCAGACCGAGTACTGCCAGATCGCCAAGTGGTAACGATGGACAAGCCATTCTTAAACGCTTACTCGCGATTATTGGTACGTACTTGCCATAAACGAGGTGCTTTCGCGATGGGAGGAATGGCCGCATTTATCCCAGCTAAAGACCCGAAAGAGAATCAAAAAGTATTAGACAAGATCCAGACTGACAAATCGTTAGAAGCTAACAACGGCCACGACGGTACTTGGGTGGCTCATCCAGGTTTGGCTGACACTGCTATGGAAGTCTTTAGTGCTGTGCTGGGTGAACGCACCAACCAGTTGGATGTGAGCCGTGCAGAGGATGCGCCTATTACAGCAGCCGAACTGCTTGAGCCTTGTGAAGGCGAGCGCACTGAAGGCGGAATGCGCCACAATATTCGCGTTGCGCTGCAATACATCGAAGCTTGGATTTCTGGCAACGGTTGTGTGCCGATTTACGGACTGATGGAAGACGCAGCAACGGCAGAAATCTCCCGTGCTTCTATCTGGCAATGGATTCAACACGGCAAGTCGCTAGACAACGGATTAAAGGTCACTAAAGAGCTGTTCGAACTCTATCTGAAAGAAGAGATTGAAGTCGTGAAGCAAGAAATTGGCGAGCAGCGCTACCATGCGGGTCGATTTGAAGAAGCAGCAGACTTAATGGCAAGGCTCACGACGAGCGATGAACTGACCAACTTTTTGACAGTTCCTGGTTATGACTACCTAGATTAATAAAGAATAACTGTAACACCAATAACGTGAAGGATTTTCAAGGCAGATAGGGAAGTACTGCCTGAGAACGGAAACTCAACGCACACGCATAAAGTGCAAATTATAAAGAGGGATAGACCAATGACTAACTTAACTCGCCGCCAACAAATTGAAGCTCTGGAAAAAGACTGGGCAACTAACCCACGCTGGAAAAATGTGAAGCGTACTTACACTGCCGAGGAAGTGGTGGAACTGCGTGGCTCTATGGTGCCTGCAAACACAATTGCACAACGTGGTGCAGACAAACTTTGGTCACTGGTCAACGGTAGTGCGAAAAAAGGTTACGTAAACTGTCTTGGTGCGCTAACGGGTGGTCAAGCGGTTCAACAAGCTAAAGCAGGTATTGAAGCGATTTACTTGTCAGGCTGGCAGGTAGCGGCGGATAACAACACCGCCTCGACGATGTATCCAGACCAGTCTCTTTACCCAGTAGATTCTGTACCGTCAGTAGTAAAACGCATCAACAACTCATTCCGTCGTGCAGACCAAATTCAGTGGGCTGCTGGTAAGACGCCTGAAGATGAAGGTGGTATTGATTACTTCCTACCTATCGTAGCGGATGCTGAAGCGGGCTTTGGTGGTGTGCTTAACGCTTACGAACTAATGAAATCGATGATCGAAGCCGGTGCCGCGGGCGTTCACTTTGAAGACCAGTTAGCATCAGTGAAAAAGTGTGGCCATATGGGTGGTAAGGTATTAGTTCCTACGCAAGAAGCGGTACAAAAGCTCGTTGCAGCTCGTTTGGCTGCTGACGTAGCGGGTACAACAACATTAGTTATTGCTCGTACTGATGCGAATGCGGCGGATCTCATTACTTCAGATTGCGACCCATATGATAAAGACTTCATCGAAGGTGAGCGTACTCAAGAAGGTTTCTACCGCGTTCGCGCGGGTATCGACCAAGCGATTTCTCGCGGCCTGGCTTACGCACCATATGCAGACTTGATTTGGTGTGAAACGGCTACGCCATGTTTGGAAGAAGCACGTAAGTTTGCAGAAGCAATTCACGCTGAATACCCAGATCAATTGTTGGCGTACAACTGCTCGCCTTCATTCAACTGGGAGAAAAACCTAGATGCAGAAACTATTGCTAAGTTCCAACAAGAGCTTGCAGACATGGGCTACAAGTACCAATTCATCACGCTAGCAGGCATTCACAACATGTGGTTCAACATGTTTGAACTGGCGCACGCTTACGCTCAAGGTGAAGGTATGCGTCATTATGTTGAGAAAGTTCAGCGTCCTGAATTCCAAGCAGCTGAAAAAGGCTATACGTTTGTTGCGCACCAACAAGAAGTAGGTACAGGTTACTTCGATAGAATGACCAATACTATCCAAGGTGGTAACTCTTCAGTGACAGCATTGACAGGTTCGACCGAAGAAGACCAATTCTAATTGGCAGAGAAACACTTCCTTAATCAGCGTCAGTAATGGCATTTTGAGCGGCAACCCTGCCGCTCTTTTTTCGTTTAACCGGTGTAAAAACGAAACTTACAACAAAGAGAATACGCTTGCGTACTACTCTTCCTGCTCGATTTCTTCAGGTTCCACTTCTTCTTGTAGTTCCAATAAGTTAATCGCAATCGTCACGAAGTCACTATCAGTAATAATGCCGACCAAGCGACCTTTGGTGACAACAGGTAGACAGCCAACTTTATGCTTTTGCATATAGATAGCGCTCTCTTTGAGCCCCGCGATAGGCTCTGCCGTCATGATATTGGTGTGCATCATTTCGTAGAGCGGTGTGTCTAAAGTAAAAGATTGTTCAGCCTCATCTGGGTGCAAGCTCGATTCTTGAGCAGCAAGAATGTCGCGTTGAGTCACCAAGCCTTGTAAGTGGTTATTGGCATCAACAACCGGAATATGTCGAATATCAAGCGCATCCATCATGCTTTTTGCATCACGCAAGGTGTGCGTGCGCAGTAAGGTATGAGGATTACGAGTCATCATGTCTTCAACCTTGATCATAGAGACCTCCAGCGGCATTGTCCTTCTCCATTGTCCTTCTCTTAAATATAGAGAATATTTTTCTGTATATCTGGGAGCTAACTCGTTTTTCATCAATTAAATAGCACAATGCTGATGGGCTGCGTAATCTGTGTTTTATTGGTGTTTTTATTAATTTGAATAAGTCGGTTTGTGTGCGAGTCAGTTGGCATTTTTAGTTGATATTGAATGTGTCCCCAAGGTAATCCAATGAATTGAATCGCACATTTTTATTCGCTGGATTTTCCAAGATTCTTCTCTCGAAGAAGATACGTCCAGGCTTACCAAATTGAAGACAGCAACCTAGATGAAACGAACAACGTGTAACAAACTTATTGCGCTGGCAGTGGCGGCATTCAGTGTGCCATCAACACAGGCGATTGTGTTAGGAGATGAACAAACCGATCCTGTTGACCGCGTTACTTTGCGAGCAAGTAATATGGCAGAGTTTCCGCTGTGTGGGGGAACGATGCTGACAGAGCAATGGGTACTGACTGCGGCGCACTGTGTGGTGATGGGACAAGGAACCAATGAAGCAACCTATTATGTGACCCCGCCGGGTGAGCTGTCGGTGAATGCGAATGTGTATGAACTTAATTCTGCAGGGCTTGATAACTTCTATCCGGTGTCTCACGTTGTGGTTCATCCGGATTACACCCGGATTTCAAAAGCTGAGACCGACAGTAATGGCAACGTGAAACCTATCCAAACCGGTTTAGATTCAGACATCGCGTTGCTGTATCTCACGCGCCCAGTGGCAAACGCGAGCTTTGCTGACCTAGCGAGTAAAGTTGACATGGAGAGTATCGAAGCACGTTTGGCGGCGGACTGGAACGATAATTACCTGACCAATCAACGTGTCGAAAATGTGCAAGTGTTTGGATGGGGGTCTACTCAGCCGGATGCTTCTGAACCTTCTAATACGCTCAAAACCACCATTAGCACATTTTTACCCATCGACAAATGTTATGAGCGTTTAGAAATTGGCAGCAGTTTTCCGGGGATCATTGATTCAAGAGACAACCAAACCAAAATTTGTACGCTACCAACACAAAACCATGTATTGGAGCCAGATAACCATACTCAATATGGCAACTCTGCATGTAAAGGTGACAGTGGTGGCCCGTTGGTCGATGTGGCGACCGGCAAACAAATTGGTATTGTTAGTGGCGGCCCCCTTATTCTACCAACGTGTGGCTCTTTGACGATCCCAAGTTTCTACACCAAGGTGAGCCACTATTACGACTGGGTACAGTCTTACATCACTGCCGATGCGCCACCAAGTCGTTACATCATTGCGCCGAATTTTATCAAAAGTGCTAACAATGAAAGTGGTGACAATAAAGAGTGTCACGATGGCATTGCGACCAATAACTGTGATTTCAAAGGCTCAGATGATGAAGGTGGCAGTCTAGGGTTTTGGTTATTGGGTTTATTCGTGCCGTTATTCTTGTGGCGAAAGCGTGAGGTTTGATAGGGCGATTGGAATGCCAAACTAATAAGCAGTGGTATACGCTGCTTTGCTTTTTTCATGTTCTCTCTTTTGGGCTCAAATTAAAAATAGTGCCAAGTCATCGAGGCTTTTCACGTTTTATTACACTCTTCACCATGGCTTTTACTGCTATATTCTGGTGATTTGCTTGCTATTGCAGCATGTAAACATATACTAGTCTGCTGCGAAAAACTCGTCGCAATTTTATCGTCGCCTAGACGTGATTTGACCAATAGATAAGACAAGTAACATGCAAGTATCAGATTTCCATTTCGACCTTCCAGATGAACTCATCGCTCGCTACCCTCAACCAGAGCGTACCGCTAGCCGACTGCTGCAAATGGACGGCAATACCGGAGAGCTCATTGATGGCACATTTACTGATGTATTGGGCCAAGTTCAACCCGGTGACTTAGTGGTGTTTAATAATACACGTGTTATTCCTGCTCGTCTTTTTGGCCGCAAGGAATCGGGCGGTAAATTAGAAGTGCTAGTGGAGCGCATGTTGGATGAGAAAAGCATCCTCGCGCACGTTCGTTGCTCTAAATCACCAAAACCAGGTACAACCATTATTGTTGGCGAGAATGATGAATATTCAGCAGAGATGGTTGCACGCCATGATGCTTTATTTGAACTGAAATTTAGTTCTGATAAGACGGTACTAGAAATTCTGGAAGAAATCGGCCATATGCCGCTTCCTCCTTACATCGACCGTCCAGACGAAGATGCAGATAAAGAGCGTTACCAAACGGTATATAATCAAAAGCCAGGTGCGGTTGCGGCACCTACAGCGGGCCTTCACTTTGATGATGTTCTCTTGGAGAAAATCAAAGCGAAAGGTGCAGAGTTTGCTTACGTTACTTTGCACGTTGGGGCGGGTACATTCCAGCCGGTAAAAGTGGAAAATATCAACGATCACCACATGCATGCCGAGTACGTAGAAGTACCACAAGAAGTCGTCGAAGCAATTAAAGCGACGAAAGCGCGCGGCGGACGAATTATTGCTGTTGGTACCACATCTGTGCGTTCACTTGAAAGTGCAGCGCAAGACGCATTGCAAAAAGGGACTGAGCTGGCCCCATTCTTTGGCGATACAGAAATCTTTATTTTCCCTGGTTACGAATATCAGTTGGTGGATTGCTTGATCACAAACTTCCACTTGCCTGAATCAACACTGATCATGTTGGTGAGTGCATTTGCTGGATACGAGAACACCATGAATGCTTACAAACATGCGGTGGAAAACAAATACCGTTTCTTCTCGTATGGCGATTCAATGTTCATCAAGAAGAAAACGGCGTAGTTAAAAATAGATTTACGAGTGCTAGCAGTAAGCTAGGAAATAAAGCATCCATTGCTTTATCTCTCGCAAGGAAAAGCGACCGCTCCTTAAAGTAGGGTAGAGCCCTAAACACTCAGTCAGACTGTTTCTCTGACACCCGGAGGCATCGTGAAATTAAAATTCGATCTTAAGAAGAAAAACGGCAATGCACGTCGTGGTCAACTGACTTTCGAACGCGGCACTGTTCAAACTCCTGCGTTCATGCCAGTAGGTACTTACGGTACCGTTAAAGGTATGACACCAGAAGAAGTAAAAGGTACTGGTGCAGAAATTCTGCTAGGTAATACGTTCCACCTGTGGCTACGTCCTGGTCAAGAAGTGATGAAAATGCACGGTGACCTGCACGATTTTATGAACTGGCACGGTCCTATTCTTACTGATTCAGGCGGCTTCCAAGTATTCAGCCTTGGTAAGATGCGTACGATCACTGAAGAAGGTGTTCACTTTCGTAACCCAGTAAACGGTGACAAAATTTTCATGGACGCAGAAAAGTCGATGGAAATTCAAAAAGACCTAGGCTCTGACATCGTTATGATTTTTGACGAGTGTACGCCTTACCCAGCGACACACGATGAAGCGAAGAAATCGATGGAAATGTCATTACGCTGGGCACAGCGTTCACGTGACCACTTCGAGAAGCTAGAAAACCCAAACAACCTATTTGGTATTGTTCAAGGTGGTGTTTACGAAGATTTACGTGATGTGTCGGTAAAAGGTCTAACGGAAATCGGTTTTGACGGTTATGCGGTTGGTGGTTTGGCAGTAGGTGAGCCTAAAGAAGACATGCACCGTATTCTTGAGCATACTTGTCCTCAACTTCCTGAAGACAAACCTCGCTACTTGATGGGCGTTGGTAAGCCAGAAGATTTGGTTGAAGGTGTTCGTCGTGGTATCGACATGTTTGACTGTGTAATGCCAACGCGTAACGCACGTAATGGTCACTTATTTGTGACTGGTGGTGTGATCAAGATCCGTAATGCGAAACATAAAACGGATACAACACCATTGGATCCGCATTGTGACTGTTACACTTGTCAAAACTACAGCAAGTCGTACCTTCACCATTTAGAGCGTTGTAATGAAATCTTAGGCGCTCGCTTGAATACAATCCATAACCTGCGTTACTACCAGCGTCTGATGGAAAGCATTCGTAAAGCAATTGATGAAGATCGCTTCGATGAATTTGTTACTGAGTTCTATGAGCGTCGTGGCCGTGAAGTGCCACCACTAGCAAAAGAGCAGTAATTGAAAAACTAAAAGAATTAAAGCCTTTGGCATGTCGCCAGAGGCTTTTGCTAATAAAGTAGGCTAACGCACGTTATTTTTGAGAGAGCGATCTCTATTAGTTACTCTCAGACTTGAATCTAAAATGCGAAAGCCCAATTTGTTTGATTATCAATAAAATATAATGAGGATGTTTTAATGTTTATTTCTCAGGCTCACGCAGCAGCAGAAGGCGCGCCAGCAGGCGGTGGTTTTGAAATGCTAATCATGCTTGGCATGTTCGCAGTGATCTTTTACTTCATGATTTATCGCCCACAAGCGAAACGCGTAAAAGAACACAAAAACCTAATGGCTTCTATGGGCAAAGGCGACGAAGTTTTAACTAGCGGTGGCCTAGTGGGTAAAATCACTAAGATTGCTGAAGACAATGACTACATTTCAATTGAGCTTAACGCGAACAATGAAGTAGTAATCAAGAAAGACTTCATCACTGCAGTGCTACCAAAAGGTACGCTTAAGTCTCTATAAAACAGCTAAAGGATCCTCGCTGTGCTAAACCGTTATCCATTATGGAAGTACTTGATGGTGCTTTTTGCCATCATCACCGCTGCGTTATACGCACTTCCAAATATCTACGGTGAAGATCCGGCTATTCAAGTTACAGGGGCGCGTGGCGCCTCTGTAGATATGTCAACGCTGGATGCTGTCACTACTGCTCTTAACAAAGAGCAACTTTCTCATAAATCCATTGCTCTCGAAGATGGATCAATTCTTGTTCGTTTTAACGACACTGACACACAAATCAGTGCTCGTGATGTCATCAGCGAAGCGCTAGGCAAAGACACAATTGTTGCACTTAACCTTGCACCTTCTACACCCGACTGGCTAGAAGCGATTGGCGCGTCACCATTGAAGCTAGGTCTTGACCTTCGCGGTGGTGTTCACTTCTTAATGGAAGTGGATATGGATGCAGCGATGGAAAAGCTTGTTGGTCAACAAGAAGAAGCTTTCCGTAGCGAACTTCGTGACGCCAAGATTCGTTACCGTGCAATCCGCCCTTCTGGAAAAGAAGCGGTAGAAGTGTTGTTGCGTAACGAAGAGCAATTAGCAGAAGCGAAAGCAACGCTAGAAAAGAATCACCCGGACATGATTTTTGTCGATTCTGATTCAAATGGCCGTTACGCTCTTACTGCAACCTTTACTGAGCAACGTTTACAAGAGATCCGTAACTATGCTGTTGAGCAAAACATTACGATTTTACGTAATCGTGTCAACGAACTAGGTGTTGCGGAACCATTGGTTCAACGTCAAGGTGCTAGTCGCATTGTAGTTGAACTGCCTGGTGTTCAAGATACTGCTCGTGCAAAAGAAATTCTCGGAGCTACGGCAACGCTTGAATTCCGCGAAGTTGATGATAAAGCTGACCTATCGGCAGCGGCAAATGGTCGTGCGCCAGCAGGTAGTGAAATCAAGATGGACCGTGATGGTCGCCCAGTAGTGCTTAAGAAGCGCGTTATTCTTGGCGGTCAAAGCATCACAGATGCAAGCTCAAGTGTTGATGAATATGGTCGTCCACAAGTTAACATCTCGCTAGACAGCGAAGGTGGTAATAAGATGTCTGCGTTCTCTAAGAAGAACATTGGTAAGCTAATGGCTACCGTGTTTGCAGAATACAAAGACAGTGGCCGTCGTACGCCTGAAGGCAAAGTTATTCTGGATAAGCATGAAGAAGTCATCAACCAAGCAACGATTCAATCGGCTCTTGGTCGTAACTTCCGTATCACAGGTATCGACTCTGCTGCAGAAGCACACAACCTAGCACTTTTACTACGTGCTGGTGCACTGATTGCACCTATCTCTATCGTTGAAGAACGTACCATTGGTCCATCAATGGGCCAGCAAAACATCGATATGGGTATCCAAGCATGTATCTGGGGTATGGTTGCCGTAATGCTATTTACGCTGCTTTACTACCGCGGCTTTGGTTTGATTGCAAACATTGCTCTAATGGCAAACTTAGTGCTTATCATTGGTGTTATGTCGATGATTCCAGGCGCTACCATGACGCTTCCGGGGATAGCCGGTATCGTGTTAACAGTCGGTATGGCAGTTGATGCGAACGTACTGATCTTCGAGCGTATCCGTGAAGAAATTCGTGATGGACGTAGTCCACAACAAGCGATTCACCAAGGTTACGCGAATGCATTCAGCACGATTGCTGATGCGAACATCACAACACTAATTACTGCAATCATTCTATTTGCGGTCGGTACAGGTGCGGTGAAAGGTTTCGCAGTTACTCTATCTATCGGTATCTTAACTTCAATGTTCACCGCCATTATTGGTACACGTTGTATCGTGAACCTGATCTACGGTGGCAAACGCGTTGATAAATTGTCGATCTAAGGCTGGGAATTAATATGTTTCAAATTCTAAAAGCAGAGAAGACGATCGGCTTTATGCGTTGGTCGAAAGTAGCATTCGTTTTTTCAATTATAATGATTGCTGCTTCTATCTTCACTTTGTCAACCAAGTGGCTTAATTGGGGTCTAGATTTCACTGGCGGTACTCTTATCGAGGTCGGTTTTGAACAGCCAGCAAACCTTGAAGAGATTCGTGCAGCACTAGATTCAAAAGGCTTTGGCGATGCGACAGTACAAAACTTCGGTAGTGCTCGTGAAGTCATGGTTCGTCTTCGTCCACGTGATGACGTTTCTGGTGAAACGCTAGGTAACCAAATCATTGGTGCTATCAAAGATGGTACTGGCGAAAGCGTAGAAATGCGTCGTATTGAGTTCGTAGGTCCCAACGTTGGTGATGAGCTAACAGAAGCTGGTGGTCTAGCGATCTTGGTATCGCTGATCTGTATTCTGCTTTATGTATCGATGCGATTTGAATGGCGTCTAGCGGCTGGTGCGGTAATGGCATTGGCTCACGATATAATTATCACGCTAGGTGTCTTCTCGTTTCTACAAATTGAAGTTGACCTGACTATCGTAGCTGCGCTACTGACGGTTGTGGGCTACTCACTCAACGATACCATCGTTGTATTTGACCGGATTCGTGAAAACTTCCGTAAGATGCGTAAGGGTGAACCTTCAGACATTATGGACGCCTCAATCACTCAAACGTTGAGCCGTACATTGATTACATCTGGTACGACGCTGTTCGTGGTAATTGCACTGTTCATGCAGGGTGGTGCTATGATTCACGGCTTTGCAACCGCACTTTTACTCGGTATCACTGTAGGTACTTACTCTTCTATCTACGTAGCATCAGCACTGGCTCTAAAACTGGGTATCCAGAAAGAGCACTTGATGCCACCTCAAGTAGAAAAAGAAGGTGCAGAGTTCGACGAAATGCCATAAGGCAGATTGAGAACCGAAAACAAAAACCGCTGAGCAATCAGCGGTTTTTTTGTATCTGAATAGAGTCGTGAGCTTGCCGAACCTCATTGTATGGAGAGCCTTACATTGCAGCTAAGTAGATACGGTTCGGTAGATACAAAAAAGCCCCGCTCATTGAGCGGGGCTTTCTAAAGTCATCAGCGTGACGGGCTAAATATGACTTTCAAATCTTACTTAAGGATCGCGCTGTTACCGTTTTCGCGGATGTGCTTAAGGATAGATTTTACGCCACGAGCGCTTGAAGCAACGATGTTACCAGACTTCATGTAGTCAGTGCCGCCAGCAAAGTCTGTTAGGATTGCGCCAGCTTCACGAGCAATAAGCTCACCTGCTGCCATATCCCAAGGTTTTAGGCCTAGTTCGAAGTAACCATCAACACGGCCAGCAGCCACGTAACAAAGGTCTAGAGCAGCAGAGCCGCTACGACGGAAATCAGCACACTCAGTGAATAGCGCACCAACGATCTTGATGTAAGACTCAGCGTGTTGTTTCTGCTTGAATGGGAAGCCTGTTGCTAGAACAGTACCTTGAAGGTCTTTTAGTTGAGCAACACGAATACGTGCACTGTTTAGTTGAGCGCCGGCACCGCGTTGTGCAGTGAATAGCTCGTTTTGCATTGGATCGTAAACACAAGCAACTTCAGTTTTGCCCTTAATACGAACAGCGATAGAAACCGCGAAAGTTGGGTAACCTTTTACAAAGTTAGTGGTGCCATCCAGTGGGTCGATGATCCATTGTACGTCTTTATCTTTACCTTCGATAAGACCTTGTTCTTCAGCAACGATACAGTGCTCAGGGTAAGACTGCTTGATAGTATCGATGATGATGTATTCTGCTTCTTTGTCTACGTTAGTGACAAAGTCATTAGTGCCTTTAAGAGTAGATTCTACTTTATCAGTGTTTTCTAATGATTTAGCAATATGATTGCCTGCCTTTCGCGCAGCGCGAATAGCAATGTTTAGCATTGGATGCATACGAATTTCCCAACGGATGTTAAAGAACAAATGAAAGCGGCGGCGAGTATACCAGAGATAATCAAAAAGGGAAGTGGTTATTTTTTGCTCTAATTGCGGCCGACTGAGTGTACAGAGCATACTGCGGACGAGAACAATAACCAAGAATGAGAAGAGAGGTCTGCTTGCCTCTAGGGTGTCTTAAAAAACTATGATAACATTCTGCGGTTTTAATTTAGGTAGCAAACACAGATGTTGGATCAAGTAAAAATTGTACTCGTAGGTACCTCTCATTCAGGCAATATTGGCTCAGCAGCTCGAGCAATGAAAGTGATGGGTTTAAACCAACTAGTATTAGTCGATCCACAATGTGAAGTGGATGAACAAACTCTTGCTTTAGCTGCGGGTGCTGGTGATATTGCTCAAAATGCAAAGATTGTCGGCACATTAGAAGAAGCGGTTGAAGATTGTGGCCTTGTTGTGGGTTCTAGCGCCCGCTCTCGTACATTAGAATGGCCAATGCTCGAGCCACGTGAATGCGGTGAGAAATTTGCAGTTGAAGGCCGAAAGCATCCGGTTGCGCTCGTGTTTGGCCGAGAAAGAACTGGTTTGACAAACGAAGAGCTACAAAAGTGCCACTACCATGTTTGTATTCCCGCTAATCCTGAGTACAGCTCGCTTAACCTAGCTATGGCTGTACAAACTCTCAGTTACGAAGTGCGAGTTGCACACTTGAACTTAGAGCAAAGCCAGTTTTCCCCAAATGAATCGGAAGAATACCCGCGTCATCGAGAACTCGAAATGTTCTTCGAGCATCTTGAAAAGGTGATGGTTGAGACCCAGTTTATTAACAAAGAGCAACCTGGACAGGTGATGAATAAGTTGCGCCGTTTGTTCTCTCGTGCTCGACCAGAAACCCAAGAACTTAATATTCTACGAGGCGTTTTGACTTCGATAGAAAAGAAGTTCTGAGTAAATAATAACCACTTTAGGTGTAAGGATGAATACCTGAGTAAAATGGTCAAATAAATACTTGACCAAATTACTCAGGTATGGAAAAATCTTAACCATTACAAACCATGTGGATACGGTGTGGTATGAAACTTACATCTAAAGGAAGATATGCGGTGACAGCCATGCTGGATGTGGCACTGCATTCGCAACAAAACCCTGTACCTCTGGCTGATATTTCAGAGCGTCAAGGGATCTCGCTCTCTTACTTAGAGCAGCTATTTTCAAAATTGCGTAAAGCAGGTCTCGTTGCCAGCGTTCGTGGTCCTGGTGGTGGTTACCGACTTGGTGCCGACGCTCACAGTATCGCTATTGGTACCGTGATTGCTGCCGTTGATGAGTCAGTAGATGCAACCAAATGCCAAGGTAAAGGAGATTGCCAAGGTGGAACACGTTGCCTTACTCACACGCTGTGGCGTGACCTAAGCTCTCGCATTAGTGACTTTTTGAATAACATCACTCTTGGTGAGTTGATGACAGACAATGAAGTACTCGAAATTTCTGATCGTCAGGACATTGATCTGGCGGTAACCCATGGGCTATCAAACAAAAATACAACCGCCGCGCCCATCGGTGTAAACGTCCGCTCTTAGCGGTCAGCTTTTTACATTGGAGTAGAGAATGAAACTGCCGATTTATCTTGATTATTCCGCTACATGTCCAGTTGATCCACGTGTTGCTGAAAAAATGGTTCAGTACATGACAATGGATGGCACATTTGGCAACCCAGCGTCACGTTCGCACCGTTACGGCTGGCAGGCAGAAGAAGCGGTCGATACTGCTCGTGAGCAAATTGCTGACCTTCTAAATGCAGATCCTCGCGAAATCGTATTTACATCTGGTGCGACAGAATCAGACAACCTTGCGATTAAAGGTGCAGCGCACTTTTACTCGAAGAAAGGCAAGCACGTAATCACTTGTAAAACAGAGCACAAAGCCGTTCTTGACCCATGTCGTCAACTTGAGCGTGAAGGCTTTGAAGTGACTTACCTTGAGCCAGAATCAAATGGCTTGATCGATCTAGAGAAGCTTAGAGCAGCCATGCGTGATGACACCGTGCTTGTGTCTATTATGCATGTAAACAACGAGATTGGTGTGGTTCAAGACATTACAGCGATCGGCGAACTGTGCCGTGAGCGTAAAATTGTTTTCCACGTGGACGCTGCGCAATCTGCTGGTAAATTACCAATCGACGTTCAAGAGATGAAAGTTGATCTAATTTCACTTTCTGCTCACAAAGTTTACGGTCCTAAAGGTATCGGTGCACTTTATGTACGTCGTAAGCCTCGTATTCGTCTTGAAGCGCAAATGCACGGTGGCGGTCATGAGCGTGGTTTCCGCTCTGGTACACTACCTACTCACCAAATCGTAGGTATGGGTGAAGCATTCCGCATTGCAAAAGAAGACATGCAAAAAGATTACGATCATGCTTTAGCGCTTCGTAACCGTCTTTTTGATGGCGTGAAAGACTTAGAAGCAGTGACGGTAAACGGTGACTTTGAGCAGCGTGTACCACACAACCTAAACATCAGTTTCGCATTCGTAGAAGGTGAATCACTACTAATGTCGCTTAAAGATCTAGCGGTATCTTCTGGTAGTGCTTGTACGTCTGCAAGCCTTGAGCCTTCTTACGTTCTTCGTGCCCTAGGCATGGATGACGAATTGGCTCACAGCTCGGTTCGTTTCTCGTTTGGTCGTTTCACGACTGAAGAAGAAATTGATTACGCAATTGAACAAATCCGCGTTGCAGTGACTAAGCTACGCGACATGTCTCCTCTATGGGATATGTACAAAGAAGGGATTGATTTGAGCACTGTTGAATGGGCTCACCATTAATCTCAGGGATTGAAATAGAGGATTCGAGGTAATTTATCATGGCATACAGCGAAAAAGTAATTGATCACTACGAGAACCCACGTAATGTTGGTTCATTCGATAAAGAAGATCCATCAGTAGGTAGCGGCATGGTTGGCGCTCCTGCGTGTGGTGACGTAATGAAGCTTCAAATCAAAGTGACACCTGAAGGTATCATCGAAGATGCGAAGTTCAAAACATACGGTTGTGGTAGTGCAATCGCATCAAGCTCACTAGTAACTGAGTGGGTAAAAGGTAAGTCAGTTGATGAAGCGGCAGCAATTAAAAACTCTGAGATTGCTGAAGAGCTAGAGCTTCCACCAGTGAAAGTTCACTGTTCTATTCTTGCTGAAGATGCAATCAAAGCAGCGGTTGCTGACTACAAGAAAAAACACCAAGAATAATTATTCCGTAATATAATGGGAGCTTTGACGCTCCCATTCCAATCGAAATTTAGACAGACTAAGGTGCAGTATGGCCATCACAATGACAGAATCAGCGGTAAGTCGCGTAAGAGCATTCCTAGATAACCGAGGCAAAGGTATCGGTTTACGTCTTGGAGTGAAGACGACTGGTTGTTCCGGCATGGCATACGTACTTGAGTTTGTTGATGAGCTCAATGAAGAAGACGAAGTATTTGAACTCTCTGGAGTGAAAATTATCATCGATCAAAAGAGCTTAGTGTACCTAGATGGTACTGAATTGGATTACGTGAAAGAAGGGTTGAATGAAGGTTTTGAATTCAACAACCCTAACGCGAAAAGTGAATGTGGTTGTGGTGAAAGCTTCAACGTCTAATTGATTGTCCTTCTGGGCAAACGAGTCCGGAAGGCTTTACTAGGACCCGAACTTAATGAATCACTTTGAATTATTTGGGCTACCAAGTCAGTTTAAGCTGGATGGTAGCCTTCTTTCTTCTCAGTTCCGAGAACTACAAAAACGCTTCCACCCGGATAACTTTGCAACGGGCTCAGAACGTGACCGTTTGATGGCGGTGCAAAAGGCGGCGCAAATCAACGATGCCTATCAAGTTCTGAAAAATCCTATTTCTCGCGCCGAGTATATCCTCGCAGAGCAAGGTGTTGAGATCCGAGGTGAACAGCAAACGATGCAAGATCCGATGTTCTTAATGGAGCAAATGGAACTGCGCGAAGAACTGGAAGAGATTGCTGACAAGTCCGATCCTGAATCGGTGCTTTTTGACTTCGACTCTAAGGTCAGCAAAATGTACAAACAGCATCTGGCAAGCGTCGAGCAAGAGCTTGATGATGGTCTATGGGCTGAAGCCGCAGACCGAGTTCGTAAGCTAAAATTCATTGCCAAACTAAAGAACGAAATTGAGCTAGTCGAAGACAAACTCCTCGGCTAGTAAGCGTGACAAGGACCTATCATGGCACTACTTCAAATCGCAGAACCGGGCCAAAGCTCGGCACCTCATGAGCATAAGTTAGCAGCGGGTATCGACCTAGGTACTACCAACTCTTTGGTTGCTTCTGTACGTAGCGGCGATGCAACTCCACTTGCGGACGAGCAGGGCCGTACTATTTTACCTTCAGTCGTTAATTACGCTGAGGAAACGTTAACGGTCGGCCACGAAGCCAAAGCTAAAGCAGAGTTTGAACCAGAGAACACGATTATCTCTGTAAAACGTTTGATCGGTCGTTCATTAAAGGACATTCAGTCCCGTTACTCTTCACTTCCTTATCGTTTTAAAGAGAGTGAAAACGGCCTGCCAATTCTGCAAACACCTCAAGGTGACAAAAACCCGATTGAAGTATCTGCGGACATCCTAAAAGTATTGGGTAAGCGAGCTGAAGATACGTTAGGTGGTGAGTTAGCTGGTGTCGTTATTACCGTTCCTGCTTACTTTGATGACGCGCAACGTGCAGGTACAAAAGATGCGGCGAAATTAGCTGGTCTTCATGTTCTCCGTCTACTTAACGAACCAACCGCTGCGGCAATTGCTTATGGCCTAGACTCAGGTCAAGAAGGTGTGATTGCGGTTTACGATCTAGGTGGCGGTACTTTTGATATCTCTATCCTACGTTTATCGAAAGGCGTATTTGAAGTATTAGCAACAGGTGGCGATTCTGCATTAGGCGGTGACGACTTCGACCATCTATTTGCCGATTATTTAATGGAGCAAGCGGGTCTAGAAGCGCCGCTTTCTGCAGAAAAGAACCGTACACTGTTGAACATTGCTACTGAAGCTAAGATTGCTTTCTCTGAGCAAGACAGTGTTGACGTTGACGTTTTTGGTTGGAAAGGCACCGTGACTCGCGAGCAGTTCGAAGATCTTATTCGTCCGCTAGTGAAGAAAACCCTGATGTCTTGCCGCCGTGCGCTGAAAGATGCGGATGTAGATGCGGAAGATGTACTTGAAGTAGTCATGGTCGGTGGCTCAACACGCACATTGCTTGTACGAGAAATGGTTGGCGAATTCTTTGGCCGTACACCACTGACAAGCATTAACCCAGATGAAGTTGTTGCAATCGGTGCGGGTATTCAAGCAGACATTCTCGCGGGTAACAAGCCTGACTCTGAAATGTTGCTTCTTGATGTGATTCCACTGTCGCTCGGTATTGAAACCATGGGTGGTTTGGTCGAGAAGATCATCCCCCGCAACACTACGATTCCCGTTGCGCGTGCGCAAGAATTTACCACATTCAAAGATGGCCAAACGGCGATGAGTGTTCATGTGGTACAAGGTGAACGTGAAATGGTTGATGACTGTCGTTCACTTGCTCGCTTCTCGTTAAAAGGTATTCCTCCGATGGCAGCGGGTGCGGCACATATTCGCGTGACTTACCAAGTTGACGCAGATGGCCTTCTTTCTGTTACGGCAATGGAGAAGAGCACTGGTGTTCAATCAGAGATTCAAGTAAAACCTTCTTACGGCTTAAGTGACAATGAAGTGGCGGATATGTTGCGTGATTCAATGACGCACGCAAAAGAAGACATGCAAGCTCGTGCCTTAGCTGAGCAGCGTGTTGAAGCCGACCGAGTGATAGAAGGTTTGATTGCAGCGATGCAAGCTGATGGTGATGACTTACTATCAGAACAAGAGAAACAAAACTTGATTAAAGCCATCGAAGCCTTGATTGAGCTGCGTAATGGTGATGATGCAGATGCGATAGAGCAAGGCATTAAAGATACCGATAAAGCGAGCCAAGATTTCGCATCACGCCGTATGGATAAATCGATTCGAGCTGCGTTGTCAGGTCAATCAGTAGACGATATATAAGAGATAAGTAGTTATGCCTAAGATTATTGTATTACCACACGACGATTTGTGCCCAGAAGGTGCAGTGTTGGAAGCAAACTCTGGTGACACCGTTCTAGACGTAGCGCTAAAAAACGGTATCGGTATTGAACATGCGTGTGAGAAGTCATGTGCGTGTACTACCTGCCACGTAATCATCCGTGAAGGTTTTGATTCACTAGAAGAAAGTGAAGAACTAGAAGACGACATGCTAGATAAAGCGTGGGGTCTAGAGCCTGAGTCACGCCTAGGGTGTCAGGCGAGAATTGCTGATGAAGACTTGGTGGTAGAAATTCCTAAATACACACTAAACCACGCTTCAGAAGATCACTAAAACTATCTTCCCAATATAGGGAAGAAGCAAAAGGAAGATGAGCAATGAAATGGACAGATTCTCGCGATATCGCGATTGAACTTTGTGACAAGTTTCCAGATGTCGATCCAAAAACAGTGCGTTTTACCGATCTTCATCAATGGATCATGGAGTTAGATGAGTTTGACGATGAGCCAAACCGTTCTAATGAAAAGATTCTAGAAGCCGTTATCATGTGCTGGATGGACGAAGCGGACTAAGTCTGTAAAACACAGCCTAGTTAACAATTCTTACTAAAAAAAGCGGACCTTTAGGTCCGTTTTTTTTATCCAATTGACATTTTTGCCCTACATAATGCTAACATCCGTGAGTTATTAAAAAGAAGCAGCGTAGGCAACGCTGCTATAAGACAAGGAGAAACCATGTCTACACAGATGTCTGTATTTTTAAGTCAAGAGTCGGCAGCACCACATTGGGGTGAAAAAGCACTGCTTTCATTCGCTGAAAACGGCGCAACTATTCACTTAGGTGAAGGTCATGATCTCGGCGCAATTCAACGTGCAGCTCGTCAGCTAGATGGCCAAGGAATTCGTTCTATTTTTCTTTCTGGTGATAACTGGGATCTAGAGAGCGTATGGGCTTTCCACCAAGGGTTCCGTAACCCTAAAAAACATGGCTCAGTTGAGTGGGCAGCATTGTCTGATGAAGATCAAGCAGAGCTTCAAGCTCGTATTACTTCGACTGATTTTACCCGCGATATTATCAACAAAACGGCAGAAGAAGTTGCTCCTCGTCAGCTAGCGACAATGGCTGCTGAATTCATTAAATCTGTTGCGCCGAAAGGCACGGTGACAGCACGTATCGTCAAAGACAAAGACTTGTTGGCAGAAGGTTGGGAAGGTATTTACGCAGTAGGCCGTGGTTCTGAGCGTACTTCTGCGATGCTTCAGTTAGACTACAACCCAACTGGTGACGAAAACGCACCTGTATTCGCATGTCTTGTGGGTAAAGGCATCACCTTTGATTCCGGTGGTTACAGCTTGAAGCCTTCTAACTTCATGAGTGCAATGAAAGCAGATATGGGTGGCTCGGGTACTATCACTGGTGGCCTAGGGTTAGCTATCTTACGCGGTTTGAACAAGCGCGTAAAACTGATCTTGTGTTGTGCTGAGAACATGGTTTCTGGCCGTGCCCTTAAGCTTGGCGACATCATCACTTACAAAAACGGCAAAACCGTTGAGATTATGAATACCGACGCGGAAGGTCGCTTGGTGCTTGCAGACGGTCTTATCTACGCTAGTGAGCAAAAGCCTGAGTTAATTATTGACTGCGCGACGCTAACAGGCGCAGCGAAGAATGCGTTAGGTAACGATTACCATGCGCTAATGAGCTTTGATGATGAGCTATCGCATCAAGCGCTTACGGCGGCAAACCAGGAAAAAGAAGGCTTGTGGCCGCTACCACTTGCTGATTTCCATCGAGAAATGCTGCCATCTAATTTTGCCGATTTATCGAATATCAGCTCTGGTGATTATTCTCCGGGTGCAAGTACTGCAGCTGCATTCTTGTCTTACTTCGTTGAGGACTACAAAAAAGGTTGGTTACATTTCGACTGTGCGGGTACGTATCGTAAAGCCGCTTCTGATAAATGGGCTGCGGGAGCAACGGGTATGGGTGTTCGTACACTTGCTCGTTTCCTCAATGAGCAAGCTGGAAAATAAGATTGATTGCAGCACTCTCTTGTTTGAGTGCTGCTCTTACCCAGTAAGTCACTTTAAAAGCACAACTATTATTACAAGTACAGAAAGGAAATTTTATGGCTCTAGAAAGAACATTTTCAATCATTAAGCCTGATGCTGTAGAGCGAAACCTAATTGGTGAAATCTACAATCGTATTGAAAAGGCTGGCCTACGTATCATCGCTGCCAAAATGGTTCACCTGACAGAAGATCAGGCAAGTGGCTTTTATGCAGAGCATGAAGGTAAAGAGTTTTTCCCTCCTCTAAAAGAGTTCATGACATCTGGTCCTATTATGGTTCAGGTATTGGAAGGTGAAAATGCGATTGCACGTTACCGCGAGCTAATGGGTAAAACCAACCCAGAGGAAGCGGCATGCGGCACTTTGCGTGCTGATTACGCACTCAGCATGCGTCACAATTCAGTTCATGGTTCCGATAGCCCTGAGTCTGCCGCTCGTGAAATTGAGTTTTTCTTCCCGGAATCAGAAGTTTTCTCTCGCTAACTCGTTCATGCATCACTTTTGCGTGATGATCTAGTTCGTAACAACCTCGGATTTGTCCGAGGTTTTTTATTCCGCGTTCTCCATTTCACCGGCGAGTTCATTCGTAATTATTCGCGAAGACGTTGGCTAATCTGAGCATCTTACAGGGGGGAAAGCTTAGTTAAGTGTGTTTGTTCTCACTGTTTTCTCTGTATCACTTCTACGCTTTTGCTGTCGGTTGTCTAATCATTATTCTCACCGCAAAGTCTGTTTAAAATTTAATCGTTTTTATTTTAATGCCTTAGCAAACTCAGGGTCTTACACCCCTTGTTGTAGCTGCATAAAGGCTGTACAATTCGCGCCCTTATTCTTGTTTCAGTCATTGAGAGGCAACATGACCACTGAAAAAATCAATCTACTCGACTTTGATCGCAAAGGCATGCGTCAGTTTTTCGCGGAAGAACTTGGCGAGAAAGCGTTTCGTGCCGATCAGGTTATGAAGTGGATCTACCATTTCGGTGTAGATGACTTCGAAAAAATGACAAACATCAACAAGAAGCTGCGCGAAAAGCTTTTACACAAGTGTGAAATTAAAGCACCAACTGTAGCAGAAGCTCAGCATTCTTCAGACGGCACGATCAAGTGGGCAATGAAGGTTGGTGATCAGGATGTAGAAACGGTTTACATTCCAGAAGATGATCGCGCAACGCTTTGTGTATCTTCTCAAGTAGGTTGTGCATTGGAATGTAAGTTCTGCTCAACAGCACAGCAGGGCTTTAACCGTAACTTGAAAGTTTCAGAGATCATCGGTCAGGTGTGGCGTGCTGCACGTGAAATTGGTCTTGAGAAAGAAACAGGCCGTCGCCCAATTACGAACGTCGTGATGATGGGCATGGGTGAGCCGCTTCTTAATATGAAGAACTTGATTCCTGCATTGGAGTTAATGCTGGATGACCTTGGCTTTGGTTTGTCGAAGCGTCGTGTAACCGTATCAACATCAGGTGTGGTTTCTGGTCTTGATCAGATGACGGGCAAAATCGACGTTGCGTTGGCGATCTCTCTTCATGCGCCAAACGATAAGCTGCGTAGTGAAATCATGCCAATTAACGATCGTTGGGGTATTCAAGATTTCCTAGCATCCGTTCGTCGTTACATTGCTTCATCGAATGCAAACCGTGGCAAGGTAACAGTCGAGTACGTGTTGCTTGATCATGTGAACGATGACATGGACCATGCTCGTGAACTGGCTGAGCTGATGAAAGACACACCATGTAAGATTAACTTGATTCCGTTTAACCCGTACCCAGGTTCACCTTACAAGAAACCAAGTAACTCACGTATTGATCGCTTCCAAAAAACATTGATGCAATACGAGCACACAGTTACGGTTCGTAAAACACGTGGTGATGACATTGATGCCGCATGTGGTCAGTTGGTCGGTGATGTAATTGACCGAACTAAACGTACGGCAATGCTGAAAGCGTCACGCGGTGCCGATACCATTGAAGTGAAAGCTGTATAAACGACCGGAATTCAAAAATAGCCAGAGCCATTCGCTCTGGCTATTTTGTTTATTGTTTAGGACATTTTCGCCAAGATTTGGGACTATCACTCTTCAACCTAAGGTTATTTGGGTATAATTTCGAATTCCTTTGTCAAAGTTTGGACAAAAGCTTGAGCTATCTGTTAGTTTGAGTGTAAAGAGTTTTTGTCTTCGTTGCGCATTCGCTTATCATGATATGTAACACTAACTATGACACCGATAATTCTCAGCATTTTCTCACATACGTTTTGCTGATTTTTGCAAAACGGGTATTCGCACTCAGATCGCTGAGAGTTTCTTAAAATTATTATTTTTGGTTAACGCGTTTAGGCTAGCTATCTTTAAAGAGGCTTAAGAACAATAACGAAAATACATGACCACGTTAGCCACTAAAACAGATTAAATACCGCCATTATGACAGAACACGAAAATACGAATGAAGTGCCACTCTCTATTGAAGCTGGCACATTACTGAAAAACAAACGTGAATCCTTGGGAATGAGCCAAAAGCAAGTTGCCGATCGCCTGAGGCTTCGCATTTCTGTGATTGAAGATATTGAAAATAACCGATTTGAATCTCAACAAGTCGCGACATTTACGCGTGGTTACTTACGCTCTTACGCTAAATTCGTAGGTCTTGATGAGAAGGTGGTTTTGACGGCGTTAGAGCAGACTGCCGATGCTCAGCCTCAAGAGCAAGAAATTGAAATGCAAAGCTTCTCTCGTAAAACAAAAGACGAGAAGCACAATAGCCGTATTATGCTCCTTACTTGGGTTATCGGGCTGGTCATTATTGGCATTTCAGCGGCATGGTGGTGGCAAAACCAACAAGAGAATAGCCTAACTAAGGAAGTAACGGATTCAAGTGTTGAAGCGCCGCAGCCCACTGCTCAAGAATTAGCTGATATCGATTTGATGACGGCTGAAGAGTTAATCGCAAGCACTCCTGAAGAAGTTGCTTCAACTAATGAAGGCGTTGCTGAATCGACTGAAGCATCCGTTGAGCAAGGGGCGGATCCTTTGCTGACTGAAACTGAAAATACAACAAGCGTAGATTCTGAAGAACCTGTTGCCGTGATTGAAGCGGCGGAAGAGGAACAGCCTGCGCCAGTAGTACCTGAAGGCATGACACTTCTTACTATGAAGTTTAAAGCGGACTGTTGGATTCAAGTAAAAGACACCAATGGTAAAACGCTGGTAAGTGGTACTCATAAGCCAGGACAAGATGTAGAACTTACCGGAAAAGCGCCATTTAAAGTGATATTAGGCGCACCGGAAGGGGTTACAATGACATTTGCAAGTGAACCTGTCGACCTTTCTGGGTATACTTCAGGCAAAGTAGCTAGATTCACTCTACCGTTATAAAAAATTATGCAACACGAATCTCCAATTATTCGTCGTAAATCGACGCGTATTTATGTGGGTGATGTGCCAATTGGTGATGGTGCGCCAATTGCAGTACAGTCAATGACTAACACTCGCACGACTGACGTAGAAGCGACAGTCGCTCAAATCCGAGCACTAGAAAAAGTCGGCGCAGATATCGTTCGAGTTTCTGTACCTACGATGGACGCAGCAGAAGCTTTCAAACTGATTAAACAGCAAGTTTCTGTACCATTAGTGGCTGATATTCATTTCGACTATCGTATCGCGCTGAAAGTTGCGGAGTACGGAGTTGACTGTTTACGTATCAACCCAGGTAACATCGGCAATGAAGAACGCATTCGCGCTGTTGTCGATTGCGCTCGCGATAAAAACATCCCGATCCGTATTGGTGTCAATGGTGGATCTTTGGAAAAAGACCTACAGATGAAATACGGTGAGCCAACGCCAGAAGCCTTGGTTGAATCGGCGATGCGTCACGTAGATCATCTCGATCGTCTTAACTTTGACCAATTTAAAGTTAGCGTGAAAGCTTCAGACGTTTTTCTTGCGGTGGATTCATATCGTCTGCTGGCGAAGAAAATCGATCAGCCTCTTCATTTAGGTATCACAGAGGCGGGTGGTGCTCGAGCTGGCGCTGTTAAGTCATCTGTTGGCTTAGGTATGCTGTTATCTGAAGGGATAGGCGATACGCTGCGTATCTCTTTGGCTGCCGATCCAGTTGAAGAAATCAAAGTCGGTTTTGACATCCTTAAATCTCTGCGCATTCGCTCTCGAGGCATCAACTTTATTGCGTGCCCAAGCTGCTCACGCCAAGAATTCGATGTGATTGGTACGGTGAATGCACTGGAGCAACGTTTAGAAGACATCATCACGCCAATGGATGTGTCTATCATCGGTTGTGTGGTAAACGGCCCTGGTGAAGCAGAAGTTTCTCACTTAGGTCTAGCAGGTAGTAACAAGAAGAGCGCATTCTACGAAGATGGTAAACGCCAGAAAGAGCGCTTTGATAACGATGACCTTGTGAATAAGCTAGAAGCTAAGATCCGTGCGAAAGCAGCTATGATGAATGGCGAAAACCGCATCGAAGTTAAAGTACAAGATTAATCTCAACGAGAATTACGGTAAGTATTGTGGCAAAAACAATTCAAGCAATTCGAGGCATGAACGATTGTCTCCCAACTCAGTCGCCACTGTGGCAAAAATTAGAAAACACAGTGAAAAATGTAATTAGCGCATACGGTTATAACGAAGTGCGCATGCCAATCGTTGAAGAAACAAACCTATTCAGCCGCGCTGTTGGTGAAGAAACAGACGTCGTTTCAAAAGAAATGTACACTTTTGATGACCGTAACGGCGACAGCCTAACACTTCGCCCAGAAGGTACGGCGGGTTGTGTACGTTCATGTATCCAAAACAGCCTGATCAACCGTGATGAACAGCGTCTGTGGTACATGGGGCCTATGTTCCGCCATGAACGTCCGCAGAAAGGTCGTTACCGTCAATTCCACCAGTGTGGTGTTGAGGTGTTTGGTCTAAATGGTCCAGATGTTGATGCAGAGCTTATCATGATGACGGCGCGTCTATGGCGTGAGCTAGGTATCAATGAGCATGTCCGTCTTGAGCTGAACTCTATCGGTTCTCAAGAAGACCGCGCAGACTACCGTACTGCACTGGTTGCATTCCTTGAGCAACATATTGATGTGCTAGACGAAGATTGTAAGCGTCGCATGCACACGAATCCACTGCGTGTTCTGGATACGAAGAACCCAGACGTTCAAGCTATTTTAGGTGATGCACCTCGCCTTTCAGATTACTTGGGTGAAGAGTCTAAAGCACACTTCGCAGGTCTATGTGAACTTTTAGACGCCGCAGGTATCAAATACACAGTTAACGAACGTCTAGTTCGTGGTCTGGATTACTACAATCGCACGGTATTTGAGTGGATCACTGAGAGCCTAGGTGCTCAAGGCACTGTATGTGGCGGTGGTCGTTACGATGGCCTTGTAGAGCAATTAGGTGGTAAACCAACACCAGCGGTTGGCTTTGCAATGGGCCTAGAGCGCCTAGTACTGATGCTAGAAACGTTGGAACTGACAGACGTTCGTCGCAGTGTTGACGTGTACGTAGTCACTGCGGGTGAAGGCACCATGATGGCAGGAATGAAGCTAGCAGAACAGCTTCGCGAGTCTGTTCCAGGCGTTCGTGTGATGAATCACTTCGGTGGCGGTAACTTCAAGAAACAGTTTAAACGCGCAGACAAAGTTGGTGCTGTTGTAGCATTGGTTCTGGGCGAAAACGAAGTTGCGGATAATACCGTAGTACTGAAAGACTTAGCTGGTGGTGAGCAAGAGACTTACAACCAAGCAGAAGTTGCAGAAAAGATCGCAGCACTGATTTAAGTCTTTTAGTAATCTAACAAAATTACATCCTAGTTCGTAAGCTAAGGCTCCCAAATGTGGAGCCTTTAAACGAAATAGGAACAATGGCAGCTAAGCTGCCATTTACATGTTTTAAGAGGACAGGAAGTGGAACTTTACGATACTGAAGAGCAACAAGTTGAAGCCATTAAAGACTGGTGGAAGGAAAACGGCAAAGCCGTCATCATCGGTGCGGTTGTTGGTTTAGGTGGTCTATTTGGCTGGCGTTACTACCAGGATTCTGTGATTCAGGCGAGTGAAGCAGCTTCTCAAAGCTACACGACAGCAATGAATGCTTTGCAAGACAAAGGCACTGATGCTCAAGCTGACGTGAAAGCTTTCATTGAGTCAAATGAAGTAAAAGAATATTCAGTATTGGCTGCGCTACAACTTGCTAAAGCACAAGTTGAAGCTCAAGACCTTTCTGCTGCATTGGAGCAACTGAAGTGGGCGCAAAGCAACACTCAAGATGCTGCGTTGTTACCATTGATTAGTTACCGCATTGCGCGTATTGAGACGGAAATGGGTAACTTCGACGCTGCAACGGCAGAGCTAAGTAACGTCACTGATACAGCATGGACAGGTCGTATTGCTGAACTTCGTGGCGATATTGCGATTCGCCAAGGTGACAAAGATGCTGCGTACGCTGCGTATACTGAAGCTCAGCAAGCGGCAGATGCAAGCCCGACACTACAAATGAAATTGGACGATCTGGCGAAATAAGGACCGCATTGGATGAAAAGAGTCTTTAAGAAAGCCTTGCTAGGGGCGTTAACAATGGGAGTACTTGCCGGTTGTGCAGGTGAGAAAGACACCATTGTAATGGCGCCACTACCTCAGGTAGACAGTCAGTTTACAACCAGTAGTGAGTGGAGCACATCGGTTGGCGATGGTGTTGGTCATTACTTTTCAAAACTATCCCCTGTATTTGCGAATGATACATTGTTCGTGGCAAGTCGTGATGGCTTAGTAAAAGCGCTGGATCCTGAAAACGGTAAACAACGTTGGCAAACGGACCTAGAAGAAGATGTCATTGCTCGTCTCTCTGGTGGTATCACAGCGGCATACGGAAACCTTTACATTGGCTCTGAGAATGGTGAAGTCATCTCTCTTGACCAAGAAACTGGTGAAATTGTTTGGCGTGTAAAAGTTGGTGGTGAGGTACTGGCGAAGCCAGTTGCAGATTCAGGCCTTATTATCATCAATACTAGCCGAGGCATGTTGATTGCCCTTAATGAGAGTACAGGTGAGCAACGCTGGGCATTGAGTACAGAAGTGCCGAACTTAACTTTACGTGGCGACAGTACTCCGACTGCAATTGGCGGCGGTGTATTTTGGGGAACGGCAAATGGCCGACTCGCAGCTGCTATCGTTGAGCGTGGTCAGTTGATTTGGCAACAGCCTGTTGGTACGCCAAAAGGCGCGACAGAAATTGATCGTTTGGTTGACGTTGATTCATCGCCAATTGTGCTAGGCGGTACTCTTTTCACCATTGGATACAATGGTCAACTTATCGCCATTGACTTGCGTTCAGCGAACCCGATTTGGAAGCGTAATTACTCATCTGCGACAGACATTTCTACAGATGGTAGTCGCATCTTTGTGATAACGGAAAAAGATCATGTTGTTGCCGTTGATTCACGAAGCGGGACTGAGTTGTGGGAAAACAGCTTGCTTGAGCACCGACAACTTACAGCGCCAGTTATTGTTGGCAATTATCTCGTTGTCGGTGACACGCTTGGTTACCTTCACTGGATGGATCGTTCAACGGGCGAATTTGTTGCGCAGCAGTTTGTCGATGATAGCGGCTTGGCTGTTGGCCCGACGTTATTGTCGGATGGTTATGTGATTACAACTCGCAACGGCGATGTAAAGAAACTAACCATTAACGAATAATATCGTGATATAATTCACATTCGGCTCCTGGCTGGTGACAGCTAGGAGCCGTTTTGTTGTTTGAATTTATTAACCCTGACGTGGTTATAGGTAAAAATCTGGTTTGATTTGGCATCGAGCAAGTCGTTACCTATAACTACAGAAGAAAGATTATTGTAGAGGTTGTTATGGTACCTGTTGTAGCTCTAGTAGGGCGTCCGAACGTAGGTAAATCTACACTATTTAACCGATTGACTCGCACTCGTGACGCGTTGGTTGCGGACTTTCCAGGCCTAACGCGAGACCGTAAATATGGCCAGGCGAGACTTGGTGAAGAGCACGAATTCATTGTGATTGATACCGGTGGTATCGATGGCACAGAAGAAGGCGTGGAAACAAAGATGGCAGAACAGTCATTAGCCGCGATTGATGAGGCTGATGTTGTGTTGTTCCTTGTTGACGGTCGTGCTGGTCTGACACCTTCAGATGAAGCAATTGCTGCGCATCTGCGTAAAATTGAAAAGCCAGCGATGCTGGTAGTAAACAAAATCGATGGTATTGATGCCGATGCGGCGTGTGCTGATTTTTGGCAGCTCGGAGTGGATGATATGTACCAGATAGCGGCTGCTCATGGCCGTGGTGTGACCGCTTTGCTTGAGCGTGCTTTATCTCCATTCTTTGATGATCTATTAACAAGTGAATCTGAAGAAGGTGAGATTGAAGACCTGACTGGATTCGAAGACGAAGAGCCTCTTGTTGAAGATTACACTGAAGAAGACGCAGAAGCTGAATTCAAGCGCCTTCAAGAGCAGCCGATTAAGTTGGCGATCATCGGTCGTCCGAATGTAGGTAAATCGACACTGACTAACCGTATTCTGGGTGAAGAACGTGTAGTTGTATACGATATGCCAGGTACAACGCGCGATTCTATCTACATCCCGATGGAACGTGATGGACGCGAATACGTACTAATTGACACCGCAGGTGTTCGTCGTCGTGGTCGTATCAATGAAACGGTTGAAAAGTTCTCTGTTGTTAAGACGCTGAAAGCGGTAGAAGATGCAAACGTCGTTCTACTGGTGATTGATGCACGTGAAAATATTTCAGACCAAGACCTAAGCTTGCTTGGTTTTGCACTGAATGCTGGCCGCTCAATTGTCATCGCCGTTAACAAGTGGGATGGTCTAGACAGTGACGTGAAAGAAAGCGTGAAGAAAGAACTGGACCGCCGTCTAGGATTCGTCGACTTCGCGCGTATCCACTTTATCTCTGCGCTGCACGGTACTGGCGTTGGTCACTTGTTTGAATCTATCCAAGAAGCATATAACTCGGCGACAACGCGCGTGGGTACGTCAGTACTGACGCGTATCATGAAGATGGCAGTGGATGATCACCAGCCGCCAATGGTTCGTGGTCGTCGTATCAAACTCAAATACGCACACGCAGGTGGTTACAACCCACCGATCGTTGTTATCCACGGTAACATGGTTCGTGAATTGCCAGATTCGTATAAACGTTATCTGATGAACTACTTCCGTAAGTCTCTGGAAATTATGGGAACACCGATTCGCATTAACTTCCACAACAGTGATAACCCATACGAGAACCGTACGAATAAGCTTACGCTATCACAAGAGCGTAAACGTAAGCGTATGATGTCGATGGTGAAAAACCGCAATAAATAATGAAATTCGAATACCCAAGTTTCTACTTGGGTATTTTTTTATCAAAAGTAATCGTAAAAATGACTATCACAGCAACAAAGACTCGTTTTTGTCATCAAACATGGCAATTAGAAGCACAAATACAGCGCGTTCAATCTACGGAAGAAGTGACTTACGTTATTACAGATGTCACGCCGTTCCATCCCGTTAGTCACATATGGCCGGATCACCCTGCAGACAAAGGAACGTTGAAGGTGAATGGGGCTGAGCATGACGTGGTAGATTGCCAAGTTGGAGCAGTGGAACAGGAAAGTGGTGCTTTGTATGTGGGTAGTGACATCCCTGTAAAGCGTGATGCTGAAGGTTGGGTGTTTGTCGTCGTGCATGTTTTATCACGTACGGAATCATTTGCAATTAATGACTTGGTAACATTAGCGGTAGATAAAGACTATCAAAATGCTGTGAGTCGAGGCCACACTGCAGGACACTTAGCGTATTTGGCGTTGAATAAAGTACTATCGGAAGACTATTGGCGAAAAGACGCAGACCGCAAAGACCCACATGGTTATTATGACTTTAATAGCTATGCGCAAGTTACTAGTTATGTCACTCCAGACAAGTGCCTCGATACGTACCGTTTAGGCAAAACACTCCGTAAAAGAGGATTAAACAGTGCAGATATGCTGAATGACCTCCAGGCGATTGCAGAAAAAGTGAATGGCCAACTGGTTGAATGGCTTCAAAGAGATGCGATGATCACCATGGAATGCCACGGCGATAGATTAACGGATTCTCGCTATTGGAAGTGCGATTTAGGGGAAGGTCAATTAGCGGTAATCCCTTGTGGTGGAACGCATGCGAGCCATTTAAATGAGTTTGCTTTTATCCAAGTTAAACTCGTTAAGCTCGACGCTCAAACTATCGAAATGCACACCAATGTAAACACTGCTTTTTGAATAAGATCTTTTTATTAAATTCTGGTTTTTCGTTTAATTAAATCTCTCTATGGTTTTTTATTCTGTCTTAAATTGGAATGCAGAATATGTAACTTATGCTTTCGGTGTGTGGTTATATAAATATTCTTTTAAGGGGTGATCGCTGATCAAGGAGTAAATATCAGACGATCAGTATAAGATCCTACGTATCAAGTATGGTTAACGCCTCGTGAAACTTGTTGGGGCGGTGATGAAGATCAACACACTTGTTCGTTATTTTGAGTAGCATGCGTTACTCGAAATTGCTTAGTTTAGAGAGAGGAACGGGATATGCAGCAGAACATTTGCCCGACTTGCAATGTCGAACTGGAATGGACAGGACAATACCATTGTGCACAGTGTGAATCGGATTTTAAAAAGGTAGGTTTTTGCCCTGATTGTGAGGCGGAGCTGGAGAAGCTGCAAGCATGCGGTGCTGCGAGTTACTTTTGTAATGTGTGTAATGAACTCAAATCAAAATCACGTGTCCGATTTGAGTTCCAGAAAGTCAGTTAACCAGAGTTTGTATTCAGTTAACGGTAGAACGAACGTCACCTTCGGCTAACCGGGTAATCAATACATCTCCCGACTTTACATCTGAAGATTGCGTAATTACTTTACCTTGCTCAGTTTGAGTAATTGAGTAACCTCGTTTCAATGTCGCTAGTGGGCTGACGGTGTCCAACTTTTCTGCGGCAATCGCGAGTTGATGGCGCATAGTCAGTAATTTGCGATCCATTGCATCCATGAGCTTTTGCTCAACACGTTCTAGCTTCGACTTCTGCTCGGCAAGGCGTGTTACAGGAGAATTTAATTGCAGCCGATAATGTTGACGCTCGATTCGCTGTTGACGCAAGGCAATAAAACGACTCATCGCTCGCTGTAAGCGCATGTCCAACTCATCTAACTGTTGCGTCTGACGTTGCAAGCGATAGCTTGGGTGCTGTCTCTCTAGACGGTGCACTAATTGAGCAGATTGCTGCTTTTGTTGTGCTAGGTAGTAACGCATCGCGCTCGCTAACTTATGCTGGCGGGTAACTAAAGCTTGATCTTTGTGGCTGTTATCACGGCTTACTAGCTCAGCGGCTGCTGATGGAGTAGGCGCGCGTACGTCGGCGACAAAATCAGCTATTGTCACGTCAACTTCATGTCCAACGGCGCTAATAATAGGAATTTGGCTTGCTGCAATCGTGCGAGCTAATATCTCGTTGTTAAAGCACCATAAGTCTTCTAATGAACCACCACCTCGGCCCACAATTAGTACATCACATTCATCACGGCTGTTAGCGCGACCAATGGCTTGTGCAATTTGAATGGCTGCGTCCTCACCTTGTACCACTGTCGGATAAATCACAACAGGTAGGGAAGGATCACGACGTTTCAATACGTCTAAGATATCGTAAAGCGCGGCACCAGTTTTCGATGTGATGACGCCAACACGTTTAGGGTGCTCAGGCAAAGATTGCTTATTGATTTGCGCGAACAACCCTTCTGCTGCAAGCTTCATTTTCAGCTCTTCAAACTCTTGTTGAAGACGGCCATCACCTTCCGGTTGCATGCTTTCGATGATCAATTGGTAGTCACCGCGAGGCTCATAAAGAGACAGACGAGCTTTTACTAGGACTTGATTACCGTTAGCGGGTTTGAAAGTAACGCGGCGATTGTTACCACGAAACATGGCACATTTAACTTGAGCGCGAGAGTCTTTAAGAGTGAGGTACCAGTGACCAGAGACAGGAGCTGAAAAGTTGGATATCTCTCCGACGAGCCAAACGATCCCCATTTCGTTTTCAAGGAGTAAACGAACTTCTGCGTTGAGACGAGAAACAGTAAAGATGTTTTGATTGGTCTTGGAGAGCACAGCTAATCTCTTAGACGTGAGTATGGAAATTAGCGGCAATATAATACATAGCAAGGGGGTAATTGCAAGAAAAAAATTAAAAAATTTGTGGTCAAGCGATTGCGTTAACCGTATAATCCCTCCGCAATATCTAATCCAAATGTAGCTAGTTGCTAACGCAGGTTACCCTCATTATGCGAAACGATGAGATTGGATTGTTCTTTTTACTCCTCTAATTGTGAGATATTGCAAATGCTAAGAATTGCCAAAGAAGCGCTGACATTCGATGACGTACTACTTGTGCCAGCACACTCCACCGTTCTCCCAAACACAGCTGATCTTCGCACTCAGCTAACTAAGAACATCACCCTAAACATCCCAATGATTTCAGCGTCTATGGACACTGTTACTGAAGCTCGTCTAGCAATTGCGCTAGCGCAAGAGGGTGGCATTGGCTTTATCCACAAGAACATGTCTATTGAGCAGCAGGCAGCCGAAGTTCGTAAAGTTAAGAAGTTCGAAGCTGGTATGGTAACTGACGCGGTTACTGTAAACCCTGACGCGACCATCGCTGATGTTGTTGCACTCACTGAAAAGCATGGTTTTGCAGGTTTCCCTGTTGTCACTGAGAGCAATGAGCTTGTTGGTATTATCACTGGTCGTGACGTTCGTTTTGTGACGGACCTTTCTAAGAAAGTATCTTCAGTAATGACGCCAAAAGAGAAGTTGGCAGCAGTTAAAGAAGGTGCAACACGAGAAGAAGTGCAAGAGAAAATGCACGAAGCTCGTGTAGAGAAAGTATTGGTTGTGAATGATGAGTTCCAACTAACCGGTATGATTACTGCGAAAGACTTCCACAAAGCAGAACGTAAACCAAACGCATGTAAAGATGAGCGTGGTCGCCTACGTGTTGGCGCAGCCGTTGGTGCTGGCGCTGGTAACGAAGAGCGTGTTGCTGCTCTAGTTGAAGCAGGCGTTGACATTCTACTTATCGACTCTTCACACGGACATTCTGAAGGTGTACTAAACCGCATCCGCGAAACTCGCGCTGCTTACCCAGATCTAGACATCATCGGTGGTAACGTAGCAACAGGTGCTGGTGCTAAAGCACTAATCGAAGCTGGCGTAAGCGCAGTGAAAGTGGGTATCGGCCCTGGTTCTATCTGTACAACTCGTATTGTAACGGGTGTGGGAGTTCCACAAATCACTGCAATCGCAGATGCGGCAGAAGTGGCTAATGATTATGGTATTCCGGTTATTGCTGACGGTGGTATCCGTTTCTCAGGTGATATCTGTAAAGCAATCGTAGCTGGCGCATCATGTGTGATGGTTGGTTCTATGTTTGCAGGTACTGAAGAAGCGCCGGGTGAAGTGATTCTATACAACGGCCGTTCTTACAAGTCTTACCGTGGCATGGGTTCTCTTGGTGCTATGTCTCAAGGTTCTTCTGACCGTTACTTCCAGTCTGACAACGCAGCGGACAAGCTAGTACCAGAAGGTATCGAAGGTCGTATCGCATACAAAGGCCGTCTAAAAGAGATCGTACACCAACAAATGGGTGGTCTACGTTCAAGCATGGGTCTAACTGGTTCTGCAACTATCGAAGATATGCGTACGAAAGCTGAATTTGTACGTATCTCTGGTGCTGGTATGCAAGAGTCTCATGTACACGATGTTCAAATTACTAAGGAAGCACCGAACTACCGTCTAGGGAACTAATTACCTAACGGAAACGTTTGCTTTTTCCTTGAAGCATTAAGAAGAGGCGAGTACACTCGCCTCGGTTTTAATCACTTAGCCTTAAAAAGACTGCTCAAAATGACTAAAAATATCCATGACCAACGTATTCTGATCTTGGACTTCGGTTCTCAGTACACTCAATTAGTAGCACGCCGCGTACGTGAAATCGGCGTTTACTGTGAACTATGGAGCTGGGATGTAGAAGAAGCGGATATTCGCGAATTCAACCCAGATGGCATTATCCTATCTGGCGGTCCAGAAAGCGTAACGGAAGAGAACTCTCCACGCGCGCCTCAATATGTGTTTGATTCTGGTGTTCCTTTGCTTGGCGTATGTTACGGCATGCAAACCATGGCGGAACAGCTAGGAGGCAAAGTGGCGGGCTCTAACGAACGTGAGTTTGGCTACGCTCAGGTTAAAGTTTCTGGTGAATGTGCTCTATTTAAAGACCTTGAAGCAACTCAAGACGTTTGGATGAGCCATGGCGACAAAGTAGTAGAGATCCCAGCCGATTTCGTAAAAGTTGGTGAGACAGACACTTGTCCTTACGCTGCGATGGCGAATGAAGAGAAGAAATACTACGGCGTTCAGTTCCACCCAGAAGTGACACACACAAAAGGTGGCCTACAAATGCTTGAGAACTTTGTTCTTGGCGTATGTGGCTGTGAACGTCTATGGACTTCTGAATCTATCATCGAAGACGCGGTTGCTCGTATTAAAGAGCAAGTGGGTGACGACGAAGTTATCCTAGGTCTATCTGGTGGTGTTGATTCATCGGTAGTCGCGATGCTAGTTCACCGTGCAATCGGCGACAAGCTAACGTGTGTATTTGTTGATAACGGTTTACTTCGTCTAAACGAAGGTCAACAAGTAATGGATATGTTCGGCGACCAATTTGGTTTGAACATCATCAAAGTTGACGCTGAAGAACGCTTCCTAAAAGCACTTGAAGGCAAGTCTGACCCAGAAGAGAAGCGTAAGACTATCGGTCACGTATTCGTAGATGTATTTGATGAAGAGTCTAAGAAGCTGAAAAACGCGAAATGGCTAGCTCAAGGTACGATTTACCCTGATGTAATCGAGTCAGCTGCATCTAAGACTGGTAAAGCGCACGTGATCAAATCGCACCACAACGTGGGCGGTCTTCCAGATGACATGGAAATGGGTCTTGTTGAGCCACTACGTGAGCTGTTCAAAGATGAAGTTCGTAAGATTGGTCTAGAATTAGGCCTGCCTTACAACATGCTTTACCGCCACCCATTCCCAGGTCCTGGTCTAGGTGTTCGTGTTCTTGGTGAAATCAAGAAAGAGTACTGTGACTTGCTACGCCGTGCTGATGCTATCTTTATTGAAGAGCTTCACGCAGCTGATCTATACAACAAAGTATCTCAAGCGTTCACGGTATTCCTACCAGTACGTTCTGTTGGTGTAATGGGCGATGGCCGTAAGTACGATTGGGTTGTGTCTCTACGTGCGGTAGAAACTATCGACTTCATGACTGCTCATTGGGCACACCTACCATATGACTTCCTAGGTAAGGTTTCTAACCGTATTATCAACGAAGTTGATGGCATTTCTCGTGTTGTTTACGACATTTCAGGTAAGCCACCAGCGACTATCGAGTGGGAATAATTTTCCTCTAGACAGTTGAGTTTATAAGAACCAGCCTTCGGGCTGGTTTTTTTGTACTTCAAGTTTGTGAAGAGGAGGCTCAACTTTTTCGTGAGAGATATATACATGCGGTTAAATTAAATATATATTCATTTTAATTGTTTGATTATCATAAATGGTATTGCTATGGAACAGGCTGACGTTACCTCTCTCATTCCCATCCTTATTACTCTTTTCCTCGCGCTGACCACAAGAAATGTCGTTGTTGGTTTATTCGCCGGTGTGGTGAGTGGTGTCGCTATGCTCGAAGGGACATTTGTCGAAAAAGGGCCACTAGACTCGTTTAGTGCATTGATGAAAAGCTATCTACTGCCGCAATTAACTGACAGCTACAATGCGGGCGTCATTTTGCTCTTGGTCTTTATTGGTGGCTTTGTTGCCTTGATGGAGAAATCTGGCGGTGGTGTGGCGTTTGCTAAAAAGGTTACTCAATGGGTTGCGAGTAAATGCCAAGCTCAACTGTCCGCATGGTTCGGTGGTGTGGTTATTTTCTTCTCAGACCTTGGTACACCACTGATTGTTGGCCCTGTTTTTCGCCCTTTATTTGATAAGTTAAAAGTATCACGCCAAAAATTAGCTTTTATTATCGACTCTACTTCCTCTCCCGTCGCAATCTTGATCCCTTTTATCGGATGGGGCGTTTACATCATGGGATTGATTCAAAAAGAGTTTACTGCCCTGAATGTCAGTATGAGTGATTGGGATGCTTTCATTGGTGCGATCCCGTATCAGTTTTACGCCTTTCTTGCGATCGCGATTGTGCCGATTGTCTCTTTCTTCAAATTAGATTTCGGACCGATGGCGAAGGCTGAACAACTAGCAGAGCAGGGCTCCGACTTTGGGAAAGTGCAGGAGTCCATGAATGTGTTTACGCATAAAAATGCAAAATCTAGTTTTGTATGGGCACCTTTGCTCGTTATGCTGGTGGTTCTATGTACCATCCTCGTGCCACACGGTTTTCCATTTCAAAAAGTAGCAGGCTCAACGTTCAGGGCTGCACTTTCTTCGGCATATTTCTTCGCAGCCTTTACTTTGATTGCGCTGATGGCGTTTTATGGCGTAAGAAAACTCTCTGATGGCATTCAGGTTTACCTAAAAGGGATGTCGAACATGATGTCTGTAGCCGTGATTTTGGTATTGGCTTGGGCACTTAGCTCGGTTGGGAAAGAATTAGGTGCAGCTGCATACATTGCTGAACAAGCTCAAGCCGGTTTCCCGTACTGGCTATTGCCAGCAGTCGCCTTTTTGCTTGCTGGTGTTATCTCATTCGCTACGGGATCATCTTGGGGGACGTTCGCCATCATGATGCCATTAGTGATCCCAACTGCCGTTGCGATTGATGCACCACTGTTGGTTTGTATTGGTGCGGTATTATCTGGTGGCTTGTTTGGCGATCACTGTTCTCCCATCTCTGAAACTACGATTTTGTCGTCGACAGGAGCGGGGTGTGAACAGTATGAGCACTTCCGTACACAATTGCCCTACGCATTACTCAATGGAATGATCGCATTAGGGTGTTTTCTTTTAGCTGGAATCAACGCCTCACCAGTGATTGTGCTTGCCGCAATTATTTCTCAGTGTGTGGTTTATTTTGTGCTGTCTAAACAAAAGTCAACCGCGAAGCTAGAGGTGGTTTCGGCAGAACAATAAAGAGAGAAACATCACAAAGCGGAGGCTCACAGGGTCTCCGCTTTTCTTTTGAGTCAAGGTAACATTTTTCTTGTGACAAAATGTGTGTGAGGACCTATTTATTCATTTTGTCTCGCAGAATCAACGTACTTGGCTCGGTGTTTCGTATATATGATCCACTATATGTCTAGTTATTCCTCGTATATTGTATTGTTGAAATCCGGAGACTAGACATGTTTGCACTCAAACATCTTCCTCTTGCATTGAGTTGTGTCTTAGCAGCACAAGTGAATGCGAGTATGAATATTCAGCCCGATCCGCAAAATCCGAATGGTTATGTTATTGCTCGTGGTGACGTTCAAGCCGTAGAGCAAAGCAAAACTTCTGATCCTATGTATGCCATTTGGTCACAAGCATTAGAGACACGCCCGAACTCAGTGGTTGAAGCGATTGTTCCAGGGGCGACAACCAACCCAGAAAACGTGAAGCGTGTAGAGCGTGTATTCCCCGAAAGTGAGTGGGACTTCCTGACTCAAATGGCGGCACCTGAATACACTTACACGCGTTTCCTACGTGCAATTGGTAAGTTCCCTGCATTCTGTGGTGAGTACACAGACGGTCGTGATTCGGATGCAATTTGTAAAAAATCGATCGTGACAGCGTTTGCTCACTTTGCACAAGAAACCGGTGGCCATATTTCGATCGATAACGTATCGGATAATCCGCTAGGGTTGGAAGAGTGGCAGCAAGCTTTGGTTCATGTGCGAGAAATGGGATGGTCTGAAGGGCAAGAAGGTTACACAACAGGTTGTGGTCAAAATGACTGGCAAAACAAACGCTGGCCATGTGAACCTGGACAAGGTTACTTTGGACGTGGTGCAAAACAGCTTTCTTACCATTTTAACTATGGCGCGTTCTCTGAAGTGATGTTTGATGGTGATGCATCTGTATTGCTAAAAAATCCAGGCTTGGTTGCGGATTCGTGGCTGAACTTAGCATCGGCTATCTGGTTCTTCCTAACCCCACAAGCACCGAAACCAGCAATGCTACATGTGATTGACCGTACTTGGGTGCCTTCACAGCGTGAGCTTGATGCTGGCATTGGTTACGGCTTTGGTACGACCATCAACGTGATCAATGGAGGTATTGAGTGTGGGGAGCAAAACAAAGATAAAGGTCAACCTGTTAACCGTATTCGCTATTGGGAAGGACTTGCCGCTCATTATCAAATTCCAATTGAAGCCGATGAGACCAATACCTGTTGGCAGCAGACGCCTTACGGCAGCTTAAATCTAAATGGTGCGACAGACGTGCTTTACACCAACTGGGATGGTAACTGGAAATACTACTCAGATCGTCCTGGAGGTCACTCATTTGAATGTGAGCTTGTTGGTTTCCAAACGGCTTACTCTGCGCTAGTTGCGGGTGACTATGAGAAATGTGTAACTAACTTCTACCAATCTCATGCGGGTTGGCCAGAAGTTCGTGTAGTTGACAAGGCAGACCCAGTGGATCCGGTCGATCCGCCTGTAGGTGGTGTGGCAGCTTGGGATTCTGGCAAAGTATATAACACGGGTGATCAAGTTTCTTACCAAGGTGCTGTTTACGAAGCGAAATGGTGGTCACAAGGTAATGAGCCAACGAAAGGAGACCCGTGGAAGCTGGTTTCAGGGACTCCTACGGAGCCGCCTACAACGGAACCTGAACCACCTGTGACTGAGCCAGAGCCGCCCGTCACAGAACCTGAGCCGCCAGTAACCGAGCCAGAACCACCAGTGACAGGCAATTTTATTCAGTGGGATCCGGGTGTAACGCAAGTTGCTAACGGCGATAAAGTGACGTACCAAAACAAATGTTTTGTCGCAAAAAATGGCCCTGGAGTGTGGGAAAGCCCAACGCAAAGCAACTGGTTCTGGGACGAGATTTCTTGTCAGTGATTGAGTAAAAAAACAACCTAACCATCTATAAAGACTCTGCTTTTTTGCAGGGTCTTTTTTTATATATGTAGTGGTTTATTTATGGAATCTAAGTTTTCAATAACAGCTTTTCTCTTTTGTTCTGGAGCCCATTAAAATTCGCGCGCATTTTTTATCAACATTTTTGAAAAAAGGTATTTGTACATGTCGACAAAACTGGCTAACCCAGCACCGCTAGGTCTAATGGGTTTCGGTATGACCACTATTCTGCTCAATATTCATAATGCAGGATTTTTCCCAATTGACTCTATGATTCTAGCGATGGGCATCTTTTACGGTGGCCTTAGCCAAGTAATCGTTGGCATCATGTGTTTTAAACGCGGTGATACGTTCGGCACAACTGCGTTTACTTCTTACGGTCTATTTTGGCTAACATTGGTTGGTCTAATCGTAATGCCTCACATGGGTCTTCCTGCAAGCCCTGCAAGCTTTATGGGTTGGTACCTAGCGCTTTGGGGCATCTTCACTGGTTTCATGTTCATTGGTTCTCTATGTTACCCAACAGCGAAGCAAGTGGTATTTGGTTCTCTAACTATCCTGTTCTTCTTGCTTGCTGCTCGTGATTTCACTGGTAGCGAAGTGATCGGTGCTATCGCTGGCTTCGAGGGTATCTTCTGTGGCGCAAGTGCAATTTACTTTGCAATGGCGCAAGTACTGAACAACGAATTTGGTCGTGAAGTATTACCTGTCGGTAAAGCAAAAATCGCTCGTAAAGTTGAAGCGGTTATCGCCTAAGCTGTTACTCATAATGAAGAAAGGGGGATTAACCATTGGTTAATCCCCCTTTTTTATGTCCTCAATCGGACCACTGCTTTTTCTTATTTATGTGATAACGCTATGTTGATGGTTGCTCAACAGTTTCTGCGCTATTGCTGTCTGCCGTTGGTGCTTTACCCGTTTTACGTCGGTACTTATCTTCCCAGTAATCTGCGCCTTTAATGCCCAGTGCAACAGGGTTAAATGTAAAATCGGTCACACCACGTTTTTGTTGCTCTTCGTAGTCGTTCAATGCTTTGAGTGCAGGCTTCGACATAAAGAAGATGATCAAAATACCGATGATGTTTAGCCACGCCATCAGTCCTACGCCTACATCACCCATCGCCCATGCTAAGTTGGCGGTTTTCACGGTTCCGTAGAACACGGATGAAATAATGATGACTTTCAGAATAAACATCAGTCCATTTACTTTGAACGTACGACGAATGTAAGCAATGTTCGTTTCTGCAATGTAGTAGTAAGCCAGAATGGTCGTAAACGCGAAGAAGAATAGAGCGATTGCGATGAATGGCTTACCCACGCCAGGTAGTGCGCTTTCGATCGCCATCTGTGTAAACACAGGGCCATTTGCACCAATATCCGCTGGTAGGTTTTGAACCAGGAATGTACCTTCAATCGCACCATTTACGTTGTACGCGCCAGTGATAAGAATCATGAACGCGGTTGCTGAACACACAAGTAATGTATCGATGTAGATAGAGAAAGATTGAACAAGACCTTGCTGAGCTGGGTGATCAACACTCGCTGCTGCTGCTGCGTGAGGACCAGTACCTTGACCTGCTTCGTTGGAGTAGACACCACGTTTTACACCCCAGCCGATTGCTGCACCAACGCCTGCCATTGGTGTGAACGCGTCACCAATGATCATGCCGAAAATGCGTGGAACCTCACCAATGTTTAGAAGGATGATGACAAACGCAGTAATGATGTAAGCTAACGCCATAAATGGCACAACGACTTGGGTAAAGTTCGCGATACGCTTTACGCCACCAAAAATGATGAAAGCCAAAATGACACAAACAACCGTACCAGTGAAAATTTTAGCAAAACTGAAGGTACCAATAGCGGTTTCAATCATGTCACCTGAGCCAAATGCGGCTTCTACTGCGTTACCGATACTGTTCGATTGAACGCCAGGAAGTAGAACACCACAAGCAAAGATGGTCGCGATAGCAAAGATCCAAGCGTACCATTTTTGTCCCATTGCTTTCTCAATATAGTAAGCAGGGCCACCACGGAACTCGCCTTCGTCTTCTTCTTTATAAATTTGTGCAAGTGTTGATTCTGCGTATGCGGTTGCAGCGCCAAAGAAGGCTACGACCCACATCCAGAATACGGCGCCTGGGCCACCGAAACCGATAGCAGCAGCAACACCAGCAATGTTACCTGTACCTACACGGCCAGACAGTGAAACGGCAAGTGCCTGAAATGATGATATCCCTTTTGTTGAACTCTTCCCTGAAAGTAATAAGCGCCACATCTCAAAGAAGTGACGAATTTGTACAAAACGCGTCATGATTGAATAGAACAAACCTGCGCCAAGGCACAAATAGATCAGTACCGGGCTCCAAATAATTCCATTCAGAAAATCAACTAATGACTGCATGAGTATTTTCCCTGTTAGTTGTGTTTGTGGTTGTTTTTCACACAATACATTACCCTTTATGTAATGCAATTGTTAACTTTTTTAGCTACAAATCCTTTGTAGCGTGATGATGAACACAGAATGGAGAGTAGTTGTTAAAATTTGGTTCTTGTTGCTTATTTGCTCCTTTTAGGTAGAAGATTTGCCTGATGATTAATTATGCAGCACATTGTCATTTAGATGTACTGCGATTTTGATGAGTTAAAAATGCCAATGGTTATGCATTTTGTGGAGTAAGTGTCTGTCTGTTTTTTGTTCAGTCATGTGCTCAGGCGTAACGACAAAGGTTAAGTTCCGCATTATCCATCACTTTTGCTTTTTCACCTTTCATTACGCTTGCTAGCAATTGACCTGAACCACAAGCCATCGTCCAGCCCAGAGTTCCGTGTCCGGTGTTAGTAAAAAGGTTATCGTATTTAGTCGCGCCGATAATTGGTGTGCCATCAGGCGTCATTGGCCTAAAGCCGCTCCAAAACTCAGCTTGGCTGAAGTCACCACAACGAGGAAAAAGATCACGGATGACCATTTCGATAGTGTTTTTGCGCTTTTGTGGAAGGGAAGCATCAAACCCTGCTAATTCTGCGGTGCCAGCTACGCGAATTCGGTCATCAAATCGAGTCATAGCGACTTTATAGGTTTCATCCATCACAGTAGATCGAGGAGAGAAGTGTTCATCTTCCATCGGGATGGTGAGTGAATAGCCTTTGACAGGGTAGACCGGAATATCAATATCGAGTTGCTTGAGTAGCGCTGTAGAGTAGCTGCCAGAGGCCACCACATATTGGTCTGCTTTAAATTGTCCTCGGTTCGTTTGGACACCTATGATCTTTTTGCCTACTGTAACCCAATTGCTTACTTCAGTATCGAACTCAAATCGGACACCGTGTGCCTTAGCAAGCTCCGTTAGTTGTTGGCAAAATTGATGGCAATCGCCCGTTTCGTCATCAGGTAGATGCAAGCCACCAACCAGTTTGTCTTTCACAAGTGCAAGCCCTGGCTCTTGTTCAATACATTGTTCGACGTCCATTAGCTTAAATCGGGTTCCGCTTTGTTCAAGGAGCTGCATGTCCTTTTCAATGGCTTGCAGCTGTTGATGTGTTCGGAATACTTGCAAGGTCCCAAACTGACGTCCTTGATACTCAATGGCGTGTTCTTGGCGTAACTGTTCTAAGCAAATACGGCTGTGGTTGGCGATCGAAAGCATGCGAGCCTTGTTAACTTGATAGCGAGGTAGGGTGCAGTTCGCGACCATTTTACTTGCCCAGCGGATCATGTCGGCATTCAGAGTGGGTTTGATTTTAAGTGGAGCATGCTCCTCCATTAACCACTTAATGGCTTTAACAGGAACACCAGGCGCAGCCCAAGGCGAAGAATAGCCATATGAGATCTGCCCGGCATTGGCGAAGCTCGTTTCCATGGCACTGCTTGCTTGGCGGTCAATGACGGTAACTTGATAGCCTGCTTGAGATAAATACCAAGCAGAGGTTAAGCCGATAACGCCGCTGCCTAATACGATGACTTCCATTGATGCACTCCACACATTTATCAGAGTGCTCAGTTTCTTTTCTTTACCTTTTGTTAACAATCGATATAAATTACACACAGCGTTTAGAAAAATTATAGGCTCAAGGATGAAAAGTAATCTGATAAGTGGTTTGTGTTTATTTAGCCAAGTCGCGGAGTACAACAGCTTTACTGGTGCTGCAAGACATTTACACCTCACCACTGGTGCCATAAGCCAACAAATTATTCATTTGGAGGCGTTATTAGGTTTTACTTTATTTGAACGCCACTCTCGCGGTATTCGTTTAACCGTAAAAGGCACTCAGTTACACCAAGCGACGCAGTTTCACTTTTCGGAACTGAGCAAATTGCTTGATGAGCTCAAAGTAGAAAAGCAAACCAATGAAATTCGTTTGAAGTTGACGCCTTCTTTTGCTTTCAAATGGTTAGTCCCAAAGCTCGAAAGCTTCCATCATGATAATCCGGATATCCAAGTACAAATCTTTGCGGAAGGTGCGCTGGTAAATAGTGAGATAAAAGACTATGACGTCGCAATTGACTATGGTCTTCATCCTTATAGAAATGCTAACGCGGAGCTGATTTTGGATGAGCATCTGCTACCGGTGATGAGTCCAAAATACCTTGAGGATCATGGCTGGCTAAAAACGTTGTTTGGTGAGCAAAAAAACTCAATGCCAGTGAAGCAATGGCAAGAGGCGACGCTACTACACGATGCGATGCCATGGGAAAAAGCGACGCGTGACTATGAGTGGCTATATTGGGCGTCAGCGATGGGGTTGGATTTTAAAACCGATATCGGACACTTTTTTAATCGAACGGATATGGCGATGTCTGCAGCCGAAGCAGGCGTTGGGATTGCGATGGCACGAATGGCACTGATTGAGGATGAATTGACGACAGAGCGTTTGGTTTCTCCATTCAAACCGATTCCTGCCAATGCAGGGTATTACTTGATCATGAACACACGTACGAATGCGACAGAAACGTTTCGTCACTGGTTACTTGGACAGTTGAATTAGCGTTTTATCTCTGTGATTCATCCCTACGTTATTTGTTGAAAAATTGTGCAATATAAGTTTTAAGCAAGGTAAGTGCTTTGCTTGCCGCTATTTGAGTGATGAAAGACAGGGAAGAACATGAAAGACGAAACGCTATCCATCCATTTTGGTTACGAAACTGACCCTACCACTAAATCTGTCGCGACGCCGATTTATCAAACAGTCGCGTACGAGTTTGACAACGCGCAGCACGGCGCTGATCTGTTTAACTTGGAAGTGCCGGGGAATATCTACACTCGCATCATGAATCCGACTAACGATGTTCTGGAAAAACGCATGGCGGCGTTAGAAGGCGGCATTGCTGGATTGGTCGTGAGTGCGGGGAGCGCAGCGATTAACTATGCAATTCTGACCTTAGCGCAAGCGGGCGATAACATCGTTTCTACGCCGCAACTTTATGGCGGTACTTATACCTTGTTTGCGCACATGCTCCCAAATCAAGGTATTCAGGTGAAGTTTGCTAAAGATGACAAGCCAGAAAGTTTGGCCGAATTAATTGATGAAAATACCAAAGCGGTGTACTGCGAGAGCATTGGTAACCCTGCGGGCAATATCATCGATTTAGAACGTGTGGCGGAGCTTGCTCATGCACAAGGCGTACCTGTGATTGTGGATAACACCGTTGCGACGCCAGTGCTTTGCAAACCCATCGAATTTGGTGCGGATATCGTAGTTCACTCTCTCACTAAATACGTTGGTGGGCATGGCACCACATTAGGTGGCGTGATTGTGGATTCAGGTAAATTCCCTTGGGCGCAGCACAAAGACCGCTTTCCTGTTTTCAACCAACCAGAACCTTCTTACCACGGCGTGGTGTATACCGAAGCGTTTGGTGAGGCGGCATTTATCGGGCGTGCGCGTACCGTACCACTGCGTAATACCGGAGCCGCATTATCACCGATGAATGCATTTATGCTTATGCAAGGGCTAGAAACGTTACCGCTGCGTATGGAGCGCCATACCGAGAACACACTCAAAGTGGCTGAATTCTTGGAACAGAATGACAACGTCAGTTGGGTAAGTTATGCCGGATTACCAAGTTCTGAACACTTCCATCTCGCCGAAAAATACATGAAAGGTAAGCCTTCTGCGATTTTGTCGTTTGGTTTAAAAGATGGTTATGACGCTGGTGTGCGTTTTTATGATGCTTTGAAAATCTTTAAGCGTTTGGTGAACATTGGCGATGCAAAATCATTGGCTTGCCATCCTGCATCGACGACTCATCGTCAATTGAGCGAAGCAGAACAAAAACAAGCTGGTGTGTCTCCAGAGATGATTCGTTTATCGGTGGGTATTGAACATATTGACGATATTCTAGCCGATTTAGAACAGGCACTAAACTCGTAAAACGATTCTGTTTTTAGCTTTGGGTTACCCATAGGCCAGCCTTTAAAAAAGCTGGCCTATTTTTATTTTATTGTTTAAATATCAAGGGTTTTGGTGTTTTTGGTTTGTGGCATTCCAAAAGCTCATAGAGGGTGAGATTTATTCTCTTGTCACGTTTGGGTTTGTTCCTGATGATGTGTGCAAGTATTACACATTGGAAGGGACTCAAATGTCTTACGTATTTCACCGTCATTGCCATGCCACGCTACCAATCATCGATAGAGGTGAAGGTGTTTATCTATTCGATAAGCATGGAAAGCAGTATCTCGATGCTTGTGGTGGTGCTGCGGTATCAAACCTTGGCCACAGTCATCACGCCGTTAAAAAAGCCATGTTGGAACAGATCGAGCGAGTGCCATTTGCTCATACTGGATTTTTTACTAGTGACAACAGTGAGCGCCTAGCAGAATTGATTTGTCAGTACATGCCTGAACAGTTCAACCATGTGTATTTAGTCAGTGGAGGATCAGAGGCGGTGGAGTCGGCACTAAAAATGGCGCGGCAGTATTTCGTGGAATCAGGTAAGCCAGAGAAAAAGCAATTCATCGCGCGTCAGCAAAGTTATCACGGCAATACCTTGGGGGCTTTGGCTGTCGGAGGTAATGAATGGCGACGTGAACCGTTCAAACCCATCTTACACCCGAGCCATCATATCGCCCCTTGCTATGCTTATCGTTATCAGCAGAGTCATGAGTCGGAATTGGATTACTCATTGCGAGCGGCGAATGAGCTAGAGGCAAAAATTCTTGAATTGGGGGCTGATAATGTCATGGCTTTTGTCGCCGAGCCCATTGTGGGTGCCACCGCTGGAGCTGTGCCTGCAACGCAAGGCTATTTCAAGCGTATTCGCGAAATATGCGAACAATACGATGTGTTATTGATCTTGGATGAAGTCATGTGTGGCGTTGGACGCAGTGGCAGTTTTTTTGCGTTTGAGCAAGAAGAGGCAGAACCCGATCTGGTGTGTATGGCTAAAGGGCTTGGTGCGGGTTATCAACCTATTGGCGCGGTGGTTGCGAATGATCGAGTCTATCAAGCTATTGCTGATGGAAGCGGTTTTTTCCAACATGGTCATACTTTTATGGCGCACCCTGTGGCGTGCGCTGCTGCCGTGGCGACCATTCAAACCATCTTCCAAGATAATTTGTTAACGGCGGTGAATCGGCAAAGTGCTTTGCTGCGTAATGAGCTTACTTCTGCATTGGCCCATTTACCGTACATTGGCGACATTCGTGGTAAAGGTTTGTTTTTTGGCATTGAGCTGGTGGCGGATCAAGAAAGCAAGGCGCCTCTGAGTAAAGCCACATTGGCAGACAAACGCATCAAACAGCGAGCAATGGAAAATGGCTTAATGTGCTATCCAATGGGCGGAACGATTGATGGCGTTAATGGGCACCATATCTTGCTTGCGCCGCCATTCATTATTCAGCCTCACCATATTGATGAGCTAGTTGGCAAACTCTCATTAACGCTAAAAGAGGTAGCGAAGGAATGGAATTAGAAAATCGATGTATACGAGAGCCTATCGCTATTATCGTGGCCCCAAACGGTGCAAGAAAAACTAAGCACGATCACGCCAGCTTACCCATGACAACAGACGAACTGGTTGCAGAGGCTATCGCTTGTCAAACGGCAGGGGCTGCCATGATCCATTTGCATGCTAGAGACGCCAACGGACGTCATTCATTAGACATCGACGACAACATGGCAATTTACCATGCCGTGAAAGAAGCGGTGGGACAAAACATGATGGTACAGCTCACCACAGAGGCGGTGGGCTTGTATTCTCCGCCACAACAGATGGCGTTAGTTAAAGCTGTGAAACCAGAAGCGGCTTCTTTTGCATTGAGGGAGTTAATCCCTGATCGCGCAAGTGAGAAAGAAGGGCATGCCTTTTTCCATTGGGTGGCAGAACACAACATCGTGAGCCAAATTATTCTCTACGATGCAACCGACATTGAACGTTATTTCCAACTGCGTGATGCGGGCGTGTTACCTAAAACGCATCAGCATGCATTAGTGGTGTTAGGGCGTTATCACCAAGCTCAACAGTCTTCGCCATGGGATTTACGAGGTTTGAATTTGGCGCGTTTTGACGAGGAAGAAATTCGATGTGCCATTTGTGCTTTTGGTGCGCGAGAGCAAGACTGTTTAGCGAGTGCGATGTTACTTGGATTCGATGTGAGAGTGGGGTTTGAGAATAACCACGTCGATGTGGCAGGCGAATTAGCAATCAGTAACGCGGCTCAGGTGGAAGCTCTACGTGATGTGGCGCATCGCTTTGCGATTCCTTTACGCAGTGCGCAAAGTTTGCGTTCAGCTTTGAAGTAAATCTGCTCGCGGAAAAGAAAAAAAGAAGAAAGGAAAGTAAAAAGGCTCCATCGGAGCCTTTTCGGTATTTGTCGTTAGTTCTCAGTTTGCGCTACAGGTTGACGAGCGGGATGTTTGATAAACACCGCGACAACAGCCGCTATCGCTAATGCAAAACAGTAGTAAGAATTGGCAACTACTTCAAGTGGCGAGAGGTTGAACACGGAACCTAGCAGTAGTACTTGAGCACCGTAAGGCAACACGCCTTGCACCACGCATGAGAAAATGTCTAACAAGCTTGCTGAGCGGCGAGGAGAGACATTATTCTCTTCCGCCAGTTGGCGAGCAACGCTGCCCGATACAATGATGGCTACGGTGTTGTTTGCCGTACAGCCATTGACCATTGATACCAAACCTGCAATACCTAGCTCGCTTGCACGACTGTTCGCATGCTTAGAGTGACTAGAGCCAAACGCGTGGATAAGGCTACTAACGAAATTTGTTAGAAAAGCAAGACCACCTTGGCGACGCATCAGTTCACTCAAGCCACCAATCAGCATGGATAACAAGAAGATCTCTTGCATGTTACCAAAGCCTTTGTATACGTCTTGGGCTAGATTAGTTAGTCCGTAATTGTCAATCGATGCCAAGCTCACGCCGCCAGCCAAAAGAATGCCAATCGACAGAACCACAAACACATTCACACCAGATACCGCTAGGATCAAAATAGTGATGTACGGCAAGACTTTTAGCCACTCAATATCGCCAGTTGCAGGCACTTGAGTCGCAGTACTGTTGAAAGCGAACACTGCAATCGCGATCAACGCCGCAGGTAAAGCAATACGAATGTTCTCTTTAAACTTGTCTTTCATCTCACAACCTTGAGAGCGTGTCGCCGCGATGGTGGTGTCAGAGATGATAGAAAGGTTATCACCAAACATAGCGCCGCTCAGTACAACGCCTGCGGTTAACGGTAAGCTCATTCCTGCTGATTCAGCAATACCCAACGCTACGGGGGCAACGGCTGCGATGGTACCCATCGAAGTCCCCATTGCTGTTGCGATAAAAGCAGAAATCAGAAAAATGCCCGGTAAAATCATGCTGGTTGGAATAGCGGATAAACCAAGGTTCACTGTTGCATCAACACCGCCAGAGGCTTTTGCTACCGCAGCAAAGGCACCTGCAAGCAGATAGATCATACACATTGCGATGATGTCTGGGTGGCCAACACCACGCATGAAGTGTTCGATTGAGCGGTTAAGTTTCTCTTTACTTAAAAGAAACGCAATGATGATGGCTGGTAACACCGCGATGGGTGCAGGCAGCTGGTAGAAGGCAAATTCCACGCCTTGCAAAGATAAGTAAGTGCCTACGCCAATAAATAGCGCAAGGAATACAATTAATGGGATCAGTGCGACCGCAGACGGTGCAACTGTTTTAGTAGTTTGTTGGGAACCGGACATGTAAACGACAATGTTAATGATAAGAGAGAAGAGCAGACTAATATCACACTTCTACATTGTCAACGTCTAGACGTCTAAATGGCTGTTTAAATTTTACACGTAAAGAAAAAGATAAAAGCTCGTGTTGCGTATCTCACTGATACCACGAGCTTTAGTTATGCGCTAATGAAGAGACTGTTGTTATTGCATTGATTTGGCTTTTTTGCGTTTAACAATACCTAAAACCATCCACGTAAATAAGACAGCAGCAAATGCCCATACCAGATATTTGTATTCGGTGTACAGGTTGCTCAACACGCTTAAATGCTCAAATGCAAAGTGAGTTAACAAGCTGAATACCAATACCCAAACCGTCGCCGCGAGGGCGTTACCGAGCAAAAACTCTCTACGTGGCATTTTCGCGATACCGCATGCAAGAGGCATAAATTGCTTCATTCCTTCAATAAAGCGGCTGACGACCAAGCACGTAGGGCCGTATTTCTGGATAGTCAATTGAAGCGTTTGCATCTTCGGGCCGGAAATGTAGCCTTTTTTATCCAACCAGCCTTCAAAGTAATAGCCGATTAGGTAACCACAGGTATTACCCAAAAAGCAGCTCAGCCACGATACCATAATTACCATACTTAGGTTCATGACTTGTTCTGACGAGAGCAAAGATGCCGCGATCATCAGTGATTGACCAGGCATCGGGATACCTATCCCTTCTAGAAATATACTGACAATCAGCGCAACGTAGCCGTATTGCTCAAGCAAAGGCTTCATTGACACGAGAAGTTCGTTAATATGTTCCAAAAGCTTTCCCCTAATAAAAGCGGAACGAAGTTGGAGTGATACTCCGAATGTCCTATTGGGTCAATTCTTGTTTCTCACCATTGAGAAAAACTGACATGCCTCTGATAATTGCGCAGAATCAACCTGCAGCAGGCTTTATTCGCCGCCACGCTCTTTGGTAGCGGCGAATTAGGGAGATCCTTATGACTCTTTGGCTTTGGTGAATGCACCATACAAATCAAGGCGGCGATGACGTAAGTTGGTGACAGAGCCTTCGGTATTAAGCTGTTTCAACTTAGTCAAATCAACATCAGCGAAGATTATCATTTCGGTGTTGGCGCTTGCTTCTGTCAAGGTCGCATCGTGTGGAAAATAGATATCCGACGGTGAAAATACGGCAGATTGTGCGTACTGGATATCGACATTATCAACACGAGGTAAGTTGCCGACACTGCCCCCAATTGCAACGTAGCATTCGTTTTCGATGGCTCGTGATTGGGAACAGATTCGTACTCGTTGGTAGCCATTTTTTGTGTCTGTCCAGAAAGGAACGAACACAATTTGTGCGCCTTGCTCGGCGAGCATTCTTCCCAACTCTGGGAACTCGCTGTCATAACAAATCAGTATGCCGACTTTGCCTGCATCGGTTTCGAACACTTGAACATTGTCACCACCGTCGATCACCCAGTCTTTTTGCTCATGGGGCGTGATGTGGATCTTATATTGAGCGTTTATTTCACCATCTCGTTGCAGCAAGTAGGCCACATTATACAACTTGCCATCCTCGATGACGGGCATACTGCCTGCAATAATGTTGATGTTGTAGGTGACGGCCATCTGCGAGAAGCGGTTTTTGATCTCTTCTGTAAAGCTAGCCAAAAAGCGAATTGCTTCGACGGAATTTTGGTCGTTTTGCAATCCCATCAGCGGCGCGTTAAAGAATTCAGGGAATAGGGCGAAATCGGCTTTGTAGTTCGCAAGAGAAGAGATGAAGAACTCAGCCTGATCGAGCAAGTCCTCTAAGTCATTCATAGCACGCATTTGCCATTGCACAACACCAATCCGAATCAGCGTTTTTTCTACATCGTGTACGGATTGAATATCCTCTTCGTAGAAGAAGTTATCCCACTCCAGTAGAGTTGCGTAGCCTTTAGAAGCACTATCCTCTGGCAAGTAACCACGCATAATACGCTTTACATCGAAGTCATTTGCAAGCTGAAAAGACAAAATAGGATCGTGAAGCTCACGGCGTTTTATCTTGTCGATGTATTCAGCCACGCTCAATTCGTCAGCATATTTGTGGTAATTCGGGATGCGGCCACCGGCTAAAATTGCTTTGAAGTTCTTACTCCGGCAAAGTTCTTTACGCGCATCATACAGACGGCGACCTAAACGCAGTCCACGGTAGTCCGGGTGAACAAATACATCGAGACCATACATGGCGTCACCGGTCACTTGGTTTTGGATGACGTTGTTCTCGGTGATGATGTCGGTGTATAGGTGAGGAAGTGAAAATCGGTTGTAGTCCACTTTGATTGTTAGCGCTGCGCCGACAATTTTTCCGTTATCCTCAATACAGATTTGTCCATCAGGAAACTGATGAATGAGATCCATGATGGTCAGGCGTGGCCATGAGCCACCAACATCAGGAAAAACAAGGTCCATTAATTCCGCGAGCTCTGGGTAATCGGTCGGCTCAATGGTGCGTAAAGAGAGTCTTGGCGTGTTGCTGTCCATATCCTACTATCCATTTATCCTTTTTAAATAGTATGGATGAGAATGCCATAAATTTGAGCAGACAGATACCGAAGTCTTTGAGTTGTTTTGGTTTACCTAAACGAGCTTAAAGAAATAACATTAACTTAGCTTGCTCTTCAGCCATTCGTGAAACACCGCTACTTTTTTAGCCGAAAGTCGATAATTTGGAATCATCACGTAATAACCATAACCGCTCTGTAAAGAAAGGTTGAGAACATGCTGAATGTCCCCTCTTAAAATCGAATACTGCGCCATAAAATCGGGAAGCAAGGCGAGCCCTTTTCCCATTCTGACAGCTTCGCAAGCTAGGTAAAAATGTTCGACGCCTACAGGTTGATAGGTAACGGGAGATTCTACAGTGTAGACAGCTTTAAATTGCTCCCATAGCTGAGGGCGAGTGATTTGAGGTATAAACGGATAATTACTAACAGCGTGCACACTCTCAATTGCAGGAGCATTTGTGCAACCGACTAATAACAATGTTTCTTCGCACAGTAAGTGGCTGTATTCATAATGTGTGGATAATGGAAGGCAGCGAATATGTAAGTCACTTTCGTTGCTCGAATCTTTGACGTTCCCATCCCCGGTACAGACTCTTACTCGAATGTTAGGATGTTGCTGGTGGAAGTCATCAATATTAGGTATCAACCAAAGGCTGGCAAAAGAAGGGGTTACGTCCACGGTGAGTAATTCTTGCTTTGAATCTGACTGGATTAAGTTGGCAGTTGCATGCTGAATAAGCTCCAAAGCTTCTGTGACTTGCGGCAGATAACGCTTGCCCTCTTCGGTTAACTCAATACCACTCGCCCCTCTTTGTATTAAAGGTAAACCCACCAATTGCTCCAGCGATGCGATTTGTTTGCTTACTGCGCTTTGCGTAATACATAGGGCATCCGCTGCTTTAGAGAAACTGAGGTAATTAGAGACCGCGACAAACGTCCTTAATGCTCGAATAGAAGGGTATTCACTGCCTTTTAACATACTTCTGTTCCATTAAACTCTGCTTAGGCAAAGAGTAGAATATTCACGGCTTGAAGCAAAGTAAGATGCAACGTATGTGTGATTAGCTTCCTTTCTTATAAAAACTAGCTAAGCGTTTTTTGACGGATTAATCTACAAGAGTATTTTAGATGTTTATTTAATTTCTTTGAAAAATCTACAAATTAACAAGAATCTTTTTCACATCATCGATTAACCTCAATTTAGTGTTGTTTATATAAAGTAAACAGACAGATCGTTTTTTCTGTTTTTGTTCGGCGTTCTTTAGAGGATTGTCAGTATTCTATAAAATTAAACATATTTTTCATTAATTTAAAGTTGGCATTGCATTTGCTCTTTACTATTCGAACCTTCAATGGAACTTATATTAGGAGAACGAAATGAAAAGCAATGTTGTTACTTTGATTAGCCTTTTTTCTTTAGCAACGTTTAGTACTTTATCACATGCTGCGGACTCCAACGATCATGGTGTATATGTTGGCGCCAACTACGGTTACTTAAAAGTTGATGGACAAGATGACTTTGATGATGACAGCGATGTTATTCAAGGTTTAGTTGGTTACCGTTTTAATCCTTACTTAGCGTTGGAAGGTGGTTACATTGATTTCGGTAGCTATGGTAATAACCTAGCAAATGCCGAAACGGACGGCTATACAGCGGCTCTAAAAGTTACCGCTCCCATTGCTGATCGTGTCGACCTTTACGCAAAAGGCGGTCAAATGTGGTACTCGACGGATTACAACGTTGCGGGCTTCCAAGGCAACAAAGATGATGAAGGTGTATTCGCTGGTGCCGGTGTTGGTTTTAAAGTTACTGATAACTTCTTAGTTAACGCAGAATATATGTGGTACGACGTAGAACTCAATGCGGAGAATGTCGCGAACGGTGCAAACACGGAAACAGACTTTAACCAAGCATCACTAGGTGTGGAATATAGATTTTAATATTGTTAACAACTCTAAGCCCTAATAAAAAGCGAAGCCTAAATAGCTTCGCTTTTTCTGAACTCAATCTAGTTGAGGATAATAGAGCGGTTTTTAGAATAATTGTTAGTGTCTTTTACTGTCACGCTACTATATTTAGAGCATTTCTAACATGACTGTCTAACCTTCTTACTAGTCTCGAAAAACAAAGTTTTATCACTCTATAAGTAATACTCGATAGGTCGATCGCTGCGCTACCTGACATTACATTCATGTGACCTAAAATACCGCGAACGTGTTCTGTATACTCGTTTTTTAGTTTTGAGATGTACGCCATAGCTTTAGCTAGTAGATCCCAAGCAGTAAGGCCTACAGTTGCTATTTGTTGTATTATATGACCCAGACCTGAAATTCTTAATAAGGTCAAAATTGAAGAGACTATTTTACTTACCCAACCATCAGTCATCCGAGCATTATATCTATTGTTGAAGTCAAGAAATACGTTGCGTTCTAGGTAAGCTTGAGATTTGGGTTGTAGTGCCGACCACTCATTACTTGTAGCGGTATTGACATAACCCGGAACAGATTTTTTTCCTAGTCCATGAGCGCAGAAGTAGATGCCAGAACTTCCATCTAGCCGATACTCAATACCACCGTGAGTAAATGGCCAAAGAGGAGACATAGGAACTGGAGTTGTATCATGAGTGCATTGTTTAATTTCCATATAAGTCAGAGTCTATATAACCAAATAAATTACATTGGCTGTTTACGTAGTAGTCATCGTTTTCTTCATCATCAATTGAAAAAGCAAAGTACTTAAGAGGGTTCTCAGTGTCACAAGCAAGGTTAGCCATGTTATTTTTTACGTAATCCTCTATTTTATAACCATCAAAGCTTCCTTCCCAAATAATAGTACTTTCATCATTGCTGAGTTCTGCGACTAAAACAATAGTTACATAGTGCTCAATAAGAGGAGTGCTTATGACGTCTTTATTTTCATAGACTGGAGAAAACTCAAAGCGACCAGTACTGTCTGTGAATGTTGATAAGTCTATTGATTTCCCTGACATGCTTAAACCAATACTAAGGCTAACCTTCAGGCTACTAAGTGGTTTTCCTTTCTTTGTTAACACACCATTGATTTGCGGTGTGTATTGATTAACGTGTTCGTCATTCAATTTACTTTCTTCAAAATTCATTACAATGCTCACTAATATGACTGTAATAATTCCAGTAACTTAATTTTTCACAACAATATTTTCATTTTGAAATTTAAAAATCTATATATGTTGTGTTTCTGCTCAATATCTAAGGTTAACTTTGTGATTAGAGTTACATTATTTTTTGTAACTACTGTTTGTAGTCATTACATCTATAGAGTTGTAATGAAACAAGCGAGTAGGGACTAACAATGAATACATCAATCAATTCATCGAGGGAGATGAGTATAGACTTTAGACTTAGATCTAGTTATCTCTTAGAAAGGATAGGTAAGCAGAAGACTTTTAAGTTGCAGGGCTTTTAGTACCATGCTTTCTGCCTTTTTGATTAGTACTTATGAACTTCTTGTTTACTGATTAATACTCAACGAGTTTGTAAACCTACATGGGCCAAAGGTATGCGGTAATCCATGTAGTAAGATTTCAGAAAGCATGAATGTTTGAAAAAAGAGACTATTTTAGTTGATACAAAAAAGGCCACCCGAAGGTGGCCTTTTCCAAACGTTTGGTGGAGCTGGCGGGAGTTGAAATGGTTTCTCACTTTTCATAAATTCAGTAACTTATAACGATGTTACCAATTTGGTGTTGCATCAAATGTTACATCAATTTCCTGCTTCAAAAGGAACTGAACCCGCGTCCATGAATTCCTGAATTATTTAAAAATGCTAGTTTGTTATAGCAATTTAATCTAAAGCAATAGCGCTGATACTGAGTATTTTACCCAGCCTCACCATCCATTAATAGCGATTTTAACGCATCGGAAGAAGAAGGGAGTAGTCCGACTTTTAAGCCAAATGGTTTGAATACCTTATTGAGAATCTCTGCATTGTAGCTGCCCCGATCATTCTCTATATCTGAGAGTGTTTTTCTTGAGACATCGACAAGTCTTGCAAACACATCCTGTTTGAGTCCCAGTATCTTAATGCGTAAACTTTTCAACGCTTGGCCTTGTGTTAGCTCTCCAAGCAATAAGTGTTTGATGATTTTGTTTGCCTCGGTTTTGCGTTCTGATGGACGAGTGGAGGGGGAGATTTTTGAGACTCTCTGACTTATTGAAGTTTTGGGGGATGTATTAACGACATGGCTCTCTGATATCTCGTGAGGTGCATCTCGATTGGCCCTTAAACGACCTATGACCTCTTCTACAGACTCTCTTTTTTCTGGAGCAATTTTATTCATAGCAGCCTCGCTTTATCAGATCCTCTAAAGCTTATGAATTAGTTATTAATGTTATGAGTAAAAAATTACTCATAACATTGATTCTTAGATGTTAATGAGTATTTTCTTACTCATTTAGCTTTTATCTAGATCTCTGAGGTGATCAAGTAAGTATTCTGTGTAGTAAAGCGGCATCACGATGTGTTCTCTCTCTGTTGCTGGAGAGCCTTGAGTACCTGTAAGTTTGATTGTCTTGTGGGGCTTACACTTCTCGATGTAGGATTGCAATGATTTCGCACGGGTTCGCTTACCGCTTTTTACTTCTACAGGTACGATTCGACCTAGGTCATCAGCGATAATGAACTCTATCTCTGCTCTTGCGTCTCCCCAAGAGAAGCTTGGTTCAATACCTAGCGCAGCGATTTCCTGTTGAACATAGTTTTCGGCGATATATCCCTTGTATTCATAGCCTTGCTGTTTGATTTCACGGTAACCAGTGCCGAGCATATGGTTCAATAGCCCTACATCAAAGAGAAACAGTTTAACCGTATTTTCCTTCCGATAAGCAGCTAAAGGAGAACGAGGCTGTCCTTCAATAGGATGATTTTTTAAAGCAAGCCGACACTTGTGAAGCCATGTGATCGCACTTTCATACTCAGCATAGCGAGACTTGCGTTCGTGAACTCCCTTGAATTTAAACCGTTTAACGGAGTCGTCGAATACCGAAGATAGTTGAGCGGGAATGCTTCGAAATACAGATTCGATGAGCTGTGCATCCACTTTTCCAGAGTACTTTCCGAAATCACGCATGTAGCCCTCAATTAAGTTCCTATGGACTTCAGACACGGCTTCAATGCGTTCAATAATACTGAGTTCTGAGTTTTCGAACCATGAGTTTACGGCTTCAGGCATGCCGCCAACAAAATAATAGTCGGTCAGTAGTTCGATTAATTTTGTATGAGCTGCTGGAGAATTCAGCTTTTGGTCAAACGCTTTTTGCAGTGCTTTTTCTCCAGATGCCCACAAGAACTCCCTGAAAGTCAGTGGCCTTAAATTGTGTTGCTCAACTTTTCCAACGGGAAAGGACGTGAGCAATCCGATATTTGAACCACTAGCAGCAACATAAGCTTTGGGAGCCTTTTCTGCAAAGTACTTAAGAGAGGTGACCGCTCTTGGACATTCACCAATTTCATCTAAAATAAGAAGATCTGTTGATGGCTCGAAGATTTCTCCTGTTAATAGTTCAATGTTGGTGATGACGTCATCAGGGTTTAGAGAGCCTGAAAAGGCTTCCATTAACTCAGGGCTTTCTAGAAAATCGATTCTTAGGACATTTTCGAATGTACTTCCTAATAGTTCCTGCAGTAGGAATGTTTTACCAGTTTGTCTAGCACCGTCAATCAGCAAAGGCTTCCTTGTCGGCTTGTCTTTCCAGGTGAGTAGGTTTTCAAGTAGTGTTCGTTTCATCTAGCCACCTCAGTTAAAGTGCTTATCTGGTCGATTGTTTATTACATAAAAATGCGCAATAAAATGCAAGCGTTAACATTTAAATGCGCATAAAAATGTATTAAACAACACTTTTATGCGCGTAAAAGTGTTGTGTGTGTATTTGTGCGAATGATAGTGTTGGGATTGTGAAGGGAGGTGATGAATCTATGCATCATTTCTGATTGGTTGCTTTGCAAGGTGATCAATTATCGCAGCGAGAAAGCCCTAACGGACTTTCAGATGCCGAAGTTTCTTGCTGTCTAGCTCTTATAGGTAATAAGCTTTATTAGTAAGTAATCCACTAGTCAATAAGCTGACAGAACCCTTGGGGTTAGAAATGAATGTGGTACTACCGCCTGCGATCACTTTCTCTACAGCATCATGTTGATGCCCTGCAACCCAGAACCTCGCTTTTGAGATCAACTCATTACTCAACCCTGCATGGTAGTAGGGGGCATAAACACTATTGGCATTTTCTTCTGTCGCGAAAGCTTCTTTAGAAGGAAGATGATGTGAAACAACAAGATCTACTTTCTCAGGGAGGTTATTGACGAATGCTTTGTACTGCTCTTCAATTATAGAGCTGTCAATAAACTTAGCGTCGTTCATCAACTCAGAATATACATTTACAAGCTCGACCGAATAGGTGTGAATGGGAAACCAAAGGGTTCCACCGAAGATAGTGAATCCGTTCAATTCAATCGACTCATTGTTCAAAAAGAACAGGTTTTCAGTGGTATCGCTATGAGCCTTAAGCTTTGCTAATACTGAATTCTTAGAAACGTTGAGAGAACCAGAGTTAGTATTAGATTCGCACTCACTTGTATATCGGTAGGATTTACTGTTATTGCTATACCATTCATGGTTTCCAGCAACCATGATGACCGCCTTAAAGTGGCGGCAAAGTACATTCTTTACGTATGCTATGCCTAATAGACCGTTTGCCGTGTCACCAGCAACAACCAACGTGGCTTCTTTATCGAACTCATGCCAAAAATCGCGGCGTATTCCGTGAGTGTCCAGGTGTAGGTCAGAAACAACGTAAAACTTCAAACTATCATGGCCTTAAGATTGATTGACTACTTCATGCATGGTACATGGATTATTTGGATTAGAGAAGTGGGCATATGCGCTAAGCATTTCTACTCAAGGTACTTGAAGGGTGCTTTTGTACAGGACAATGATTGGACGTGTTGTTTGATTTTTCGGCACTAAGATTTAGACACTAACTTTTAGTGTCTAAATCTTAGTTGTTATTAACAATTTGAAATTGTTAGTTTTTAGTTGAGGTGCTTTGATTTGGCAACATCGTTGAGGCTTGCAAAAGTGTTAGTGTGCTACCGTAACTACGGCAGGCATTTTTATGAGTGAGGCTTATATGAAGAGCGAGGTTAAGGCTAAAAAAGTGATAACGAGCAAGCCGACTAACATGATCGTGACGTTGCGCTAGATGGGGTTATTGACTTGCTCGATTACGATATCTCTACCAAACACAGGTATGGTAGTTTGAAGTAACTGAAGCCTCACAGAGCAGCTGGAAGAGAGCATTGGTGACGAGCAGGTTGACCTAGACGGAAAGTATTAAGAATAACCCCTATTTGAGGTTGCACAGCATAAAGCTGTGTTTTTTAAGCGGCATACGCCGCAGTAGCGAGTGATAGACATCATGCACAATATCTTTCTTGCAGTGTATTCTCTAATTCTTTGCCCAGAATAATTTCAAAGTCAGTAAATAAAGCGACGGGACGAGAAGTATTTTCTTTCTTCTCTATTTGGATAAACCCTTTCGATGATAGTAAGTGGAGTGTACGTGACAGTTTACGAGTATTATGACCGCTGATGTCCGCAAGTTCAGCTAGATTTGCAGGCTTTTCCCTACTCATCAGGAGCATTAGCTCGATATTTTCATTACACAGTAACTTTGATACTTCATCTAGTGATGTGAACCAAAATGTCGGTAGATGCTTACTATGACTAATGTTGCCTGCGGCCACACTAATCATGTGCCTACGAATGAGGTCTTCTGACATAACTCCAATACGAGCTTTCATTACTATCCTTCCCAGAACGAAATAACAAAACCCTAGTGTATAAAACGCTGCTCTGAAAGAAAAAGTGGATAGTTATATTCAACGAAAAAACGATACCATCGGACACAACTTTCGAGATCGTGAGGATAATAGAAACAATGAAATCCAAGTACCATTGAGCCTTTTTTCGGGTCACCCTATCCTAAGGTCTACGAGGCTCTTCACTAGAAAAACACTTGTGTATTAGCTGACCAATCAAGACTAGAGAGTTGGTTTTCGTGTTACTCATGGGGGCAAAGTAAACTAGTTGCAGTGTTAGTTTGCTTTTCTTTTTATATGTTAGAATAACAGCATGAGTAAATAATCAATGCTTACAATGTCAGAACAATTATATTACAAGCTTTTAAAATCTACTTTTGAAAATGCACTGCTTCATCTTTACTTTAAAGTCAGCGCGTCTCAAAGCTTTGTCAAAGAAGAGCAACGCAACAAAATCCTCATTGATTTCTTAAAACCAAAATTGAAAGAGCAACGCTATTCACTTATCAAAAAGAATTTAAAAACCATCTGTTTAATGAAAAATAAGTTTGGGTCAATCGAGAAATATTTAAATGGGATTGTATTGCAATATAGTTCAATCAAGAGCAAGAGTGATGTAGACAAACTCTATGAGTTGCTTGAGCAGCTTGAGAAGGCAGGGTTTGAAACAAAGTTGATTGAAGAAACTCCAACACAGGATCAAGATGTTGTTTATTTAGATAGAGCACACATTAACAACTGTTTCGATGAGTATGACAATCACCAGGTTGCGCCCATTTCTTTGCTCATTCATACAGAACAAATAGTTAAGTTCACTCAATCCCTAGATGAGCAAGCTTATTTTGAATATGAAGTATTTCAAGTTAATAAATCATTGAAGAGCTATCACTATCGCTTACACCCTCGTTCCTGATTGCTGAACATATAAAAATAATAGTTCCAAGTATTTCTAATATTTCATAATGTAGTCTTGGAACTTTTCTGTACCAAATGTTTAGTTATTCGACTTTACCTTGATACATATTATAAAAATACTTCAAGAACAATATGTTAAGAATGACGCCTTTTCTACTATATCCTGGAAGAATCCTCATAGGATGTTGTTGGTTGCCAATTCATTGGTGCGGATAAGCATTACATTTTCCAATGTCAGGAACATCACAGGGCTTTGTTAAGTAATTCGGATAGATAACCAAACCACCTGAGCATTGTAATTTCTCATGTATATCTTCCTACCAAGCGACTGCTTCACTCTATACATCGTACTTTTTGAGAGTAAATGCTTGCAATAACAATATCGCTTTTTTCACTTTTTGTTAAAGCCGTAAAGCTTCTGGCAAACTACCGCTAAGATCCGAGAGTGGCTTTTTCTTGTAGAGATTAGCGGAACAGCTCGCTTAACCCGTATAGTATTGTGACAACTCCTTGTATCATAAGCTCCATCACCAGATATCTCGATAATTCTTCGGCGTGTTTGACTTACAAAGTTAAGAAGGACTTCTGTATCGTAACATGAGATAAACTCAGTTCTTCTGCGATTATTTTGTGAGTGCAGCGTCGGATACTAAATGCAAATTTGCTCAAACTCTACGCATCCGTCAGTACCATGATTTTTGACCTTCCGTTTAACTTCGCCATAAACCTTGAGGCTGCCAGTATCAGTGGCTAGGTATTGTATTGCACCTCCATTTTTTGTCTCAAAAGAGACCTCAACTTGTTTAACTAAAAGACTGATACAAATGAAGTATGAGAGGGTAAGAGTAGTATTAGACAACATAAACAAGGAATCGATAAACTGATTACATGCTAGTGTTGTTGTTTTTTATTCACCTTCAGTACGGTAGTGATGGCTAAGTCGATGAATCGACGAGGTCTGCTACGGTTGATTAACGCTTTGTTGTACTGTTGCAGTTAGTTTTATTATAACTAGGTCTCGCATAGGCCTAAGATGATTAACTGATATACACGTTTAGCTGTTAAGTTATTGATTTATTTTTAATCTAATTGCCCCCAACCAAACCGTTGAACTAAAACTTACCAAACTTGGAAAGGCTATGGAAGATAAATAGTTTATTGACGGTAGCGAAAAAATAAAAATAGAATAGACAATATCAAGTCAAATAAAGATATGATATTGTCTTAATTTATTAGTCGATTTGATAAGTTAAATTTTGATTTCAGTATTTTTAATGAAACTTTCAAATATAATGATCTAAATTAATTGTATTTAACCTTTTTGTATAAATTTAATGAAAAGCCTATAGTCTTTAAATATAAATTCACAATCTTTACAAAGGAATTTTTTCTTGATTATAATTTTCTCTATAAACTTTCTTTCTATTCTATAGCATCCAAAACTAGAACAGTTTCTACACTTCATCTAAACCTCTTCCATTAATACATTATTTTTAACAAGGAGTTTATTTACAATAGATTTCATACTTTCTGGTTTTCCATATAAAAAACCTTGAACAGATATACAGTCATTTATTTCTATCAAATGATCATGTTGCGCAATGCTTTCTATCCCTTCTATAACAATTTTATATTCCAAGTTATACAAAAGATTAATTATAGAATTTAAAAGTGAGTTGTCTTTTAATTCATTTGGAACTTTATCTAAAAAACATTTATCTAACTTAACTTCATATAATGGCAATTTTATTAGATTGCTTAACGTAGAATATCCCTTACCAAAATCGTCTAGGGAAAATCTAAACCCTAGCTCAACCAAATCATTTATTATCTCAATTTTATTCTCATTTTCGACAAAAAAAACATTTTCAGTTACTTCAAATATTATATCTGAAGTATCAATTGTTTTTCTTATTATTAATTTATTTAAATAGTGTTTTAAGTTTTCATTTATCTGATTTGGTGACAAATTTATTGATAATGTCACATTATTATGAAAATATAATTTATTTTCGTAATAATCTTTAATTGCATAATCTATAACTCTAAAACCGACAGAATCAATTAAATCAGCAGACTCAGCAGTTTCTATGAAAACATCTGGAGGAATATTACCTTTTTTAGGGTGTCTCCACCTAACCAAAGCTTCTAAACCAACTAATTGACGATTCTTGATATCAAACTTTGGTTGATACTCAGTATAGAACTCATTATTTCGACAAGCCTTTCTCAAATCATTTACTAGATCAAATTCAATATTAGCCTTCTGAAGTAGACCAATATTATATTCGGTATAATGTGACCTTCCTTTTTTCTTGGACTCATACATAGCTAAATCTGCATATTGTAATAAAAGATCCAATTTATCTCCATCGTTTGGATATTGAGAAATACCAATACTAGCAGTAGTTTCTATTCTTCTATTTTTTATAAAAACAGGCTTATTTATTGAACGTGATAAATTGTTAATCTTACTTAAAATGTCAACATTACCTTGAAATATAACAATGAATTCATCGCCACCAAATCTATACAACTTATCATCAATATCAATTCCTTCAGTGATATTATTAGATATTTTCTTTAGAAACAAATCACCAAACGAATGGCCTAACGTATCGTTTATATACTTAAAGCCGTCCAAATCAATAAACACTAAATAAAAACTGTTGAGACAAAATGTTTTTCTAAAATCGATTTCCAAACTTCTTCTATTTGGTAAGCCTGTTAAGTAATCGGTTTTTGCTATACTATCAATTTTTTTATTTGAATCTTTTAACTTTTTTTTCTCTAGCAATACTTTATTACTATATTTAGTCAATATACGTGATATTTTTCTATGTAAAAAATAATATATAACAAATGAAAGAGATAATAGAATAGAGAATGAGCTGACTATTGTTTTGATATCTTCATATAAGAACTCTTTAAATAGATATTTAAAGTCATCGTTTAGTTCATATTTGAAGTTTTTAGCCATAGAGAGTGATATATTTATCCCATATTCACTTATGGTTTTGTCAATATAAAGAAACTCCCTACTGCTATCTAATTCAAGAAAGTTGTTATAGATATAATCATAGAAAAAATAAAGTGAACTTTGACTGTTTAAGTATCTTTTTTGTTTAACCTTTTGGTCATATATAATACCGTTATGAGTTGAGTAGACCCTATATTCAATATTGTCATCCAAACTTGAATTTTCTAAAAGATTAAATATTTCATCATGTACACGTTCGAGAAGAAACTCGTTAACATATCCACTTGCCAAATATAGTTCTGTGTTAGGTATTTGTTTTATATACGATACTTTGTTAGAACCAAATTTAGAAGGTACTTTGTATCTATACACGCCACCATTGATAGGAAAGTTTTCAAAAAAACTATTAGAATATTTATCTTTAAGATTGTCATTAAGTTGGTTAAAAATATTTGATTCTATAATGTTCTTATCTTTATAGTTTACTATAAAAACATAATTATCTTTGAAGGTTGAGTTAAACTTATTTACTTTTTCTTTTATAAAGTCTTCTTCTATACTATCTTCATTAGCAAATTCAATGATGGCAGTATTTTTCTTAACACTCTCGATAAGTTCGTTTTCTATTAAATTTATAATTGAATAAATAGAGGCTGAAATAGACTCTGCCTCTTCTATTAATGCATTTCTTTTTTCAACTAGTTTGTTTTCACTAAACTTATCAATATATAATGAATATTGCTCTAAATTACCTACAAATACTCTAAAAAAAATTATAATAAAAAAAGCCAAAAGCAAAAATAGATAAACGGATAAATTAATACGTGAAATCTTATTGTTAATCACTGACATATTGATATTAGCTTTTTTTAAATAAATTAATGAAAGTTTTTGGAGTCATTCCATAAACAATTTTAAACTTCTTTATAAAAAAAGAACTACTGGAAAAACCTAATAATTTCGAAGTTGTAACAACGCTTTCTGTAGATAATAATAATTCCACTGAGTTTTCAAGTTTAACTTTAATCACTAATTCAGACGTTGTCACATTTAGCTTAGACAAAACTAATTTAACCTCTCTAATACTTAAATTTGACCTTTGACAAAGCTTATCAATATTCCAGTTTATGCTTGGATGCTTTTTTATACACTCTCTTATTTTTTCTAATGTTGGTTCATCTGATTTTATCTTGGGCAAGAAAAGATCTTTTTTAATTAGGTCTAACAGATAATTTTTATAATATATTGATGATAGCTCTAAATCGTTCTTTGTTTTTAAATAAATATAATAATCACGCTTGGACATGATTTGCTTTAAATGACTGAACGATATGACTTTAAGCTCTACTATTTCTTCTTCTACAGAATAATGAATAACTTCTCCTTTCGGAAGATAAAGGTAATCACCTGGTTGAAATATACATGAAAACCCGTTATACGATACAGCGCCACTCCCTTCTTCAATCTGGATAATATGTTCATTCTTATTGAAGTAAGCGCCTAATTTACAAGGTTTAACTTTAACTGATTTCATGATGAAAACCTTTTCGGTGGATTTTTATAATATCCCTGATAGTATATTTTGTTAGAACTTTTTAAATGTTGTTTTATGCTTGAGTCAACGCCATCAATAATTACGCCAACGTTACAAAATGGAATTAAAATTTGTGCTACATGCTTTTCTAAATCCTTAAATGAGTACTTTTTGTCTATTTTAATATAATCCCAATCTATATAACCTAAACATTGATTAAAAGTTTCATCTTTGTGACAAAAAGAGTCTAAGCAAAATTCAATTCCACACTCCTTGAGTTTTTTTATTGATAGATACAAGTCAGGTAGCATATTATTTTCTATTTCATTAACTTCTATCACTAAATTTTTGTTATTAAATAAAGAAATTCTCGTTATGAATTCATCACTCAACAATATATTTGCGGTAATATTAATACTAAATTTGTTTTTTTTATTGTTTTGAAGTTTTTTAACAATATTTAATGCTGACTCCATTATTATTTCATCGGATACAGTCATATCTAAAAACTGCTCCTCATAATATCCATCAGGTATAGTGTATAAAACCTCAGAGAAAGCCACATCTCCAGTTTCACTTGAGTAAATAGGATGCAAAAAAATACTATTTGAAATGCTACTTTTTAAATCCATATCTCACTACACCTTTTTTAATATGAATATTGTTTTTAAGCGCAAGATTAATCATCTCTTAAAACCTAAGCAACCAGTTTTCTATTATTAGCCATGATATCTATTGTTATTTATCACCCTCAAACGCACTGTCATTATATTGACATTAAATTGACCGTACATTAACAGATAGCTTATTGAACATTTAAAATCAAGAGTGCTTTAGTGTGGTCTATGTTTAAGGCTTTGTTACGTAACTCGATGAAACTAAGGCAAGAGGTGATGAGCTGTACGACGACACAGTTGATCCCCCTAGTCTTATGGAGAAGCCTCGTTACACAACAACTAACTGAAAACAGTACAGCAAAGTGCTAATTAATCGTGGTTCACTCACTTTCTGGATTGATGAAGGAGTTATAAGCGAATAGAAGCAAAGCAAACAGAACAAGCGTGGCAGGCCTCGTCAATTCAGCGACCTCGCCATTACTGAGCCGCACCAGTTATCTTGGACCCTGAGTTAAGTGAGTAAAATCACTAACGAGGTGAATCATGACAAACAAGAAAAAACTTATTATCCATTCTTCCGAATTTAATACTTGAGATTGCGGAGAAAGTCGGCGCTGCTGTTGCCGCTAGATAACTATCTCTCCATGACTCTCAAATCTACGGCTGGCGTAAAGCCGCAAATAAAAACTCCAGTACTGCTGAGCGAGAAAAAGAGCTAGGAGTAGTAAAAAAGGCCGCCACCTACTTTACGGAGAATCTAAAGTAGCTTGTGCTTCGAATTTATGTTTGAACATCTGCAGTATTTCCGTGTATCTCACATGGCAGAGGTGTTTGGCATATCGCGAAGCAGGTTTTACTACTGGATTAAGCATCGTCATAGAGACTGCCTGCGAGAACAAGCCCGTCAGGTATTAGACGACAAAGTCAAAGAGGCGTTTGATAACCGCAAAGGCAGGGACGGTGCTAGACGTATCCAGATAGAGTTAACTGATAACGGTAGCAGGCATAATGTGAAGACCATTGCCAGTAGCATGAAACGTCAAAATCTAGTAGCGAAAGCTGCTCGTAAGTTTAAATGTACGACGGATAGCATTCATAAGTTGCCAATCGCTCCGAACTTGTTGGAGCAAGACTTCTCTGCAACTTCCGCCCAATCAGAAATGGGCGGAGATATTACGTATTTGGCGATAAGTGAAGGTTGGCTATACGTAGTGGTAATCATTGATCTTTGTTCACAGCAAGTCGTTGGCTAAGAGGATGACTGCAACATTAGTCAGCGATACTCTTTCAATTACCTTATTCCATCGTGGCTTTCCTGAGCGAGTCATCGTTCATAGTGGCCATGGTAGCCAATATTGCTCGAAAGGTTATCGAGAGCTGATAAGTACCTATAATCTAAAACAAAGTATGGATAGAAAAGGGAAATTGTTGGGACAACGTTATATAGAGAGTTTCTTTCATGCCATGAAGGTAGAAGCTGTACTACATGAGCTGATAATGTCGAGAGAATAGATGCGTCAATTGGTCTTCGAATGCATTGAGGTTGAATATAATCGGACGAGAATGCACAGTGCTCTTGGGCGTCTAAGCCCAGTTAACTTTGAAAAGCCAATAAAGTCGCTTAATGCAGTGTCCAGCCTGGCTGGAGCTTCTTCTCGCATCTTCATTTAGTTGAACGGAGAACTATGTTCTCCGAATGACGAAAGGCTGAGTCAGGTATTATCCGACTCGTGTTTGGGTATATAGGCAAAGGTCGGTAGCGTTTAAACGCTACTGCGAGAACACTGTTCTCGCTCAAATCATCAAAAACTAAAGTTTGCTCATTTAATTAATAGATAAAAAAGCTCTCTTAGTGCCCAACTCTCTGGTGAAAAATGTGTTACCTATTATCTTCATAAGTGGGTTTGTCAGAACCAATGGACTAATGAATTTAAGCTCTGAAACACTTTTGCCCTAATATGATTTTAAATCACATCGTGTCATACCTGCCTATCTTTTATTTGCCCTACTTTTTCTCATGTTAAAAATGTATTGAAAATTTGGAGGCTGATTAGTTAACTTTTTCTTTGCTTAGAGATACTGCAATATCGGCCATTTCGCTGAAAGGCACTTCAGTTTTTATGCAGAAAAACCAGCTTCCATTTGAGTTAAAGCCCGTTTCAGAACCTTCATAGCAGAAGTCATCTTTAAACGGATTTTCGCCTTCTCTCCAAGGCGATATATCGAGAGTTAAGCCTTGATCTGGTATTAAAACTTTCCCAAAAAACATCCCCTTGCTTAACTTAGCCGCAAGGATGTGACCAGTTTCTTTGTCTCTAACGGTAAATCCAGTTGATGTAATTGATCTGTGTTCATTATTAAATGATTCTACAGTACTTTTTAGTGGAAGGTTTGTAACTTGAACTAATAAGGTAGGATCATCAAGATGCTTCAGGCACTCAACAAATTCGTAAGCTTCATCGAGTTCATCATTTGAAAAAAGGAAAATCTCACTGTACCCCCAACGTCCCCATCTATCATGGCTAGAGTGAATGCGCATTTGCTTGTATTTAAGACAGTCTCTCTTAGAGATCTCTCTGATTTTCGTGAAAATATAACTATACGTTTCCTTTTCCTGCTTCTTATCTTCTTCATTTAAATCAGAGGACAACTCATTTTTTGTTGTATTGTTGCTCGTTATGTTTGATGCTGTAGTAGGATTATCTATTCCATTAACTTCATTCTCATTCAACTCTTCCTTTTGTCTCTTGTACAAAATGTGTATGCAATGAGCCATTCGTTCATGAGATGGTTTGTGTTTTATCGCGCTTTCTTTCATGGTTGTAAAATGCAACATTTTAGATAATTCACCCATCTGAGTGTTGAGAATCTTAGTTGCTTCACTCAAAGGAACGCCCAACGCAGCAACAGAGCCTAAAATAGCATCTCGATTCTTGTCTTTTGCACTACGGCTAAACAAAAATTTATAGATTACAAAAATAACAAAAGCAGCAATTAATAATTCCATCAGCGCTTCTCACTAAGTCTAGATACAAGGTGGCCCTAATATGCAAATTAATGAACTATACCATCAAAACTTGACAGTGTGTTAACTGACTTTGCCATACTAGAGTTGATTTATGGATTGTTAATTTAGCAAAGTCACTAACACGTTTCTGTCCAAAAGTGAGTTGTGTTGGTTTTTGGGAGTGCCAGCATCTGCCTACTCGTGATTCGTCACAATCAAGTGCGTGTTTCTGCCAACTCTTTTCAAATCTCGAATGGCAGTCTCTTTACTAGCAATCCGCAGGGGACGATCTGAAGTTATTGTATTGCTGATAATGTCAATATCATCACGTTTCGTATGTGTAAACTCGATAACGCCGTAGGGGGTCCTAAACTCCCCTTTACGTCCAGTCGTCATGATCGTAATTCGACCAAGCATTACTTGGGAAATAACACTGTATTCCGAGAGTGCCGATTCTAGAGAGATGTAGTTGTACTCTCCTCGTCGCAAGCATTTAGCAATGTATTCAATGGTATAACCGTCCTTATGACGACTGTATGAGAATACATAAACACCGTTGCACACCCGCTCTAGTACTCCAGCTTTCACCAAACGAGGTAAACTTTGCTGGAATGCTGTAAGTGAGTCATCAAAAAATAATCTCCTGAGGTCACTTTTTCGGTAAACGTGTATACCTCGCCTGTCAAATTTATGCAGGCGCTCCAATGCATCCTCAATCTTCACTTCAATGCTCATAAGTAGTCATAAAAAGTAAGTATAGCATATATTTTTGTACACTTGTGATTGAAGATAGTAATTGGTGGTCGTTAATACCCTTCCTGATGCCTGATTGGTATTTCCGAGTTAGGATCCTAACTTGGAATTTGTAGTGATGGACGCGGTTGTTATCAGGTTAGAAGAAACAGCAGTACTAATCGCAGCCAGACTCCGATGAGCATTCTCGGTTAGGATCCTAACCGAGAATTCATGGTGATGAATATGTGGTTCTTTGAGGAGAGAAATCGCAACACTAATAGCCCAGAGTCTGATCTTTTTCATTTTTAGTTAGAAGTTTAACTAATTATTATTTTCTTATTTAATAATTAAAAAACCAACCGTTTTTATTTAATAATTAAATGTTAATGTGATTATTAAAATAGTGATTAAAGGTCCTTTACAAAGAGAATATTACTTGATAAATATAATATTCATTGAATTTATCTATATATCAAGAGGGTTGTCGATATGTCTCAAGTTCTGGTTTTTTCTAAACGTAATCGTGAAATGAGTTATCTATCCGTAAGAGAAGAACGTGAAACTAAGCTCAATAATTTTAAAGTGGTCTACAATGACATTTCAGACGAAGAGGCATTACGTAGAGCAAATTCTATTAATTTAGATGAAAAGAACAGTGTTCCCCAAGTTCGTTCAAAAAGACAATCTATTAAAGAAAAAAAAGAATGTCGAGTGCCTGGCTTATATGGCTGTAACCGTTACAAGTCAAGAAAAAATGAGACATTCAACGTATTCTAATGCAGCTCTTTTTTGCACAACGTTAAAGCCTATTGAATTGTGTTAGGCAAGTGATAAAAGCCTTAAAAATTCCGTCATTAAAGCAGGTGGCAAGAGAAATTGCCAAGATTGGCAATCAATGTGCCAATGCTGGCATTGAAAGTGCCAGTAGTGGCAGAAGAATTCTTGTAATAAATTAAGCTTACTTTGGCTTAACCTTCACTTTTTTAAAATCTAACGTTATATTAGAATTATAACTTTATAATAGTTATAACAGTTATAATAGTTATAACATGAAAAATTAATAAAATAAAATTTATTTTTTATGTATTAATTTTATTGCCAAGGGAAATTAATAGTAACTTTGTTTTTATTATAGATGAATTAAATTTAGAGTAATGTTTGTTACTCATGGATATTTAATTATTTTCTAGGTTTTCTTAAGGCAAAGGTACTTTGTCAAAATTATCGACTTAAGTAGTCAACTTTAGCGAGATGTAAACATCCCAGGGTAGTATCAACAAACATCCGTTTTCTGATACCAGACGGGAATGAAGTGTTTGCGGTCTCATAAAGTAGGGTTCGGATTTTTATGATACCCAACCGATTGATGATACCAATTGTGATGCCAAAAGGAGTGAATAGTATGGGACGGACATTCGCTTATTGTCGTGTATCGACTAGCGAGCAAACTGTGTCAAATCAGATCTTAGCTATCAGAAATGCTGGCTACGATGTTCAAGAACACCGAATTGTACATGAAACAGTTTCTGGCAGTGTGCCTGCAACTGAACGACGTGAGTTCAAAATGTTGATTGAGCATAAACTAGAGCCAGGGGACAAACTAGTTGTATTAAAGCTAGATCGACTTGGCAGAGATAACATCGATGTTCAGCATACGATCAGTATGCTGTTAGAGAAGGGCGTTACACCAATTTCTCTGGATCTGCCAACCGCTGATCTAAGCTCAGCGGAAGGACGATTGATGCTGCAAATGTTTTCCGCATTTGCTGAATTTGAACGAAACCGTATTCGAGAGCGGACGCTAGAAGGTCAGGCTAGGGCTAAGTCTGAAGGTAAGCGGATTGGTAGACCAGAAGCACTAACCACAACTCAAAAAGTCCAAGAATGTAGGGCAAGAGGACTGAGTCAATCCAAAACAGCAAATGCTCTTGGTATCTCCATTCCGACGGTCAAGCGGCATTGGAACAAGCGGCTAACTGAAAGAGTTCAATGAGAACAATGTTCCATGATACTGTTAGGTTGAGTTGAGTTCTGCCAGAAGTAATTACTCGTTAAGAGGTTAACGATATTGCAAGAACCTTGTTCTTGCTTAGCTTATCGAATAATACCAAGTTCTCTCGCCGACATTCAGTAGAAGTCTTATCTTTTGCTAGCTTTGAATATTGATGCATGATAACCATATCGAGAGTGAATTGCTCTTTACTCGGAACAATGTTCTTATCCCAATCTTAAAATAGTAAAGATTGGGTATTTGATTAATCAATAAAAAACTGTGTGGAAGAACAATGTTCCGAATGATAAGTAGGATGATCTTCCTTTTAATAAGCTAGGCTTCCAGACTTAATCATTAAAACTAAAGAGATAATCTTCTAAAAATAGAATTAATTTAAAATTATGAGAACAGTATTACAATTAATAATAAAAAGGCCGAGATAAACTCGACCTTTTTATCCAACGCTTAACCGCCAGTTGGCGCGGAAGTAACCATCTATTAGCGGATAAAATAGTGATACATTTACTTGTGTTAAAACTAATTTTTCTTTAAGCCACTTTCTAGATAGAAGCTCTGCTTCTTGCTACGGGATTTAATATATTATATTGTTTTTTCTTAATCAAGAGTTTTTTCAACTTGACTAAAAAGTTTTTTATGTATAATAAAAACTTGTTTAATTGGGTAATTAGTAATTAATATGTTTATACCATGAGTCTATTTAGGCTAAATCCGTATTAGGACAAGATTTTGTTCCTCTCATGTTTTTATAAGTTCTACAATAGGGTTATTCTCAAATCAGAACAGTTTTCTCTTAGTTGAAAGTCACTATGAAATGGGCTAGTGCACTGACTGTTGATACTGCGAGAACACTGTTCTCGCTCAAGTCATTAAAAACTAAAGATTGAGCATTCGATTAACACATAAAAATGCAAGGAATATAACGGTATTCTGCTTAGGTATACTTATGATTTTGCTCACCTCTCTCCACGGTCGTCATGAAATGGAAACTCCTTTAACCTATGTTAAGCAAGTGTTTACAATGTATAACACCTGCCTAACGATGATACTCCGAGAAAGTTGTTCTGTTTTTTGATAGGAACCTTTATCTACTTGGTGTGTTGCTGGTTGTGGATAGATCAACAAACTCAATCTAATACTAGTGACTTAGTTTTATCTATAAACTCTTCAAGTGATAAAATTTCATTCCGTATATCTTTATGAAAACTCGAATGGATGGGACGTGGGACAACAAGTTTTACGTTTGAATCTTTCATTTCTTTAAATTGGTTCTTAGAAACGCCCTCTTGTAGAGTAAATAGATAGACATCATTGATTCTATCGGCTTCATTTAGAACTTGTCTCCATCTATCTTTACATGTGGTTTTTACGGCCAGCATGCGAAGTTTATCTGATGGATATGATAAATCATGGTAAGCGTTTGCTGAAGGAAATAGGAAGTCAGGCTTTTTATTGTTTTCGGTTTTTGCTTGCGTTTCGAACTCTGTCAATCCATTTTCTAGAAAAATGTGCTCTAAATGTAATTCTAGCGACTTCCCTGATCTAGACTTTCTACGATTACTAATTGAGTTTGCTAAAGCTATAAAGTCATCGACACTAGTGAATCCCGACTTGATCAATTCAAGCACATGGACTTCTTCAATTTTTTTAAATAGTGAGTATTCTGCTTCCCTTCTAAGGAGTAGTTTTTTATCAGAGGTATCAGCTTTAATATCAAACACCTGAGTTAAGTAATTTATTATTTCTGTTCCGCTAGGGAACTTAATGTTCCATTCTTCTGGTATTGGATAGTCTTTCGATTTCCAGTCATAGCTCACAGTACTCCCTGATATTACTTTATTAGCATCGGTGAATATAGAAAGCCCAGGGAGTAATTCTCCTGTTAATGTTTCTATAAAATTCTCTTCTTCTAAACTTCTACATACCCATACATCGATCAACTTAGAATCACAATCTTCATTTTTACAGAACGCAAGCACTACAATAGCACCTGTGTTTTCATGGTCTTGTAGAGGTGATTTAGAGCCTCCCCATGAAGTGATTCTCATCTCATTACGTGTCCCATCAAAAAACTTATTATTGTAATAGATAGCTCTTACTTGCTTTTCTAAGAAGTCATGTGAGCTAGTTTTTGCTGTCAGATAAAGAGATGGATTTTTTGTATCAATTCTATTAATGGATGGGAACAGAAACGTCATGTAACCTTTGGGTATGTAGACACCTACTTGATGTGCTCCTGATGCACCTGTGTCATTTGCTGAAAGCCTCTTAATGTAAAAATACCAGTCATCAGAGCTTTTTGACCGAAGCCAAGTTTTTATATCATTCATAGTCATAACTTACTTTTTGTTTAATTTTATTTTAAATCAGATGGTTACATTTTGGCCTTTAAAGTTTTTTATTTTAGTACACTTACAACTGTATAAAAACACAACCTCCTGGTACAATGGGTCAAACATGTACCAGAAGTGAGCACAAACCTCCCATGCTTGATAACGTTATCAGACTTGGCGATGAGCTTTATGAGAAGCTACATCGAGAAGACAAGTATGTTAGTTCAAGATTAATCAAACTCTTAATAGAGATCTACGATCAAAAGAACTTAGCTCGTAAATTGAACGAACTTGGATTTAAAACAGATAGGAAAGCGCTTAGTAACTGGAAGAAAGATCCTGATAAGCATCCACTATTGTTATCTGAAAAAGAGAGAGCATATATCTCTAAGAAACTGCTACCGCCTAAACCAAAGCATTGGGACAATCCCAAGTTTACCTTTGTTGATCTTTTTGCTGGAATCGGTGGATTGAGAAAAGGGTTTGAACAGGTTGGTGGGAAGTGTGTATTTACCTCTGAGTGGGATGATAAAGCAAGAAAGACGTATCTAGCCAATCACTATGTAGGTGAGAGTGAACTCCCATACTTTATTGATAGTGAAGACGAGAACCCTGATAAAAATCAGAAATATATGGACATAACCAACATAACCCTAAGTGCTGACAAAATGGCTACGGAAGAAGAGAAAATTTCTCATATTCGCAAGCACATTCCTGCACATGATGTGTTACTTGCAGGTTTTCCTTGTCAACCTTTTTCAATAGCTGGAGTTTCAAAAAAGAATTCTATGGGACGTTCCCATGGATTCGATTGTGATACTCAAGGAACACTGTTCTTTGATGTAGAAAAAATACTAGAAGCTAGAAAGCCAAAGTTCTTCGTTTTAGAGAATGTAAAGAACTTAAAAAGTCATGATAAAGGTAATACTTTTGCAGTAATTGTCAGAGCTTTGGATAAGCTTGGATATTGGATTGCTGACATCACTAATGAAGGAGATGATATAGAGGCAGCCATAGAGAGGGTTCGTAAAAGGAAAAAAGAACCTGTAGTTATAGATGGCGCTGACTTTCTCCCTCAGCATAGAGAAAGGGTTGTTCTGGTTGGGTTTAGAAAAGATTTAGATTTAACTTATGATCAATTTTCTCTGGTTAACTTACCTAAACCGCAAAAGCGTTTAACTCTGCGGGATGTTTTATGCGAGTTATCACCTGAAGAGTTAGATCGTTATACACTTACTCCAAATTTATGGAATTATTTGTATAACTATGCTCTTAAACATCAAACTCAAGGCAATGGTTTTGGTTTTGGTTTAGTTGATCCTAATGATGAAAGCGCAGTAACGCGTACTTTATCTGCGCGTTACCATAAAGATGGCTCTGAGATACTTATAAACCATAATGGTTTGGAAACCAGTTATTTAGAAAGCAGAAAAGCAGAGTGTATCCAAAAAATACAAGAAAGACATGCATATGTCGATAAGAAGGTAACTGAGTATTTACAGAGTGAACCTAAAGCAACAAATGCAAAGTTGTCTGAACTGAGAAAAGAAGCTGAGTCAGAGTATAACGAAAGATTTGGGCGTTATGTTAGCTATGATTCGTTTAACCCAGAATATCGCACACCTAGACGCCTTTCTCCTAAAGAGTGTGCAAGGTTAATGGGGTTTGAGAAGCCAGAAGAGCTGCGCTGTGAAGGCGATGTGGATTTCAATATTGTATGTGCAGATACTAGTGCTTACAAGCAGTTTGGCAACTCGGTAGTTGTTCCTGTCTTTACAGCTGTTGCTGAACTATTAGTTCCATTCATTATGCAAGAAAAGGAATCTAATCCAGAAGAGCGTACTGAAAGTAAGCTTGCCATATAACTTCTATTGTTAGTCCAATTGGCAGCATATATATGCTGCCAATTCTCAATTCTTTAGCTTTCACTGTCTCTAAAGCCGTCTAGTTTTGCGTAGTTAGATGTTCTTTGGGAAAGAGATAGCTTCGCTTTATTTGTTGTTCCGCTAAATCTACCGATTTCAAAACCCAGAGACTTCATGAGTTGTCCAAAATACAGCATCTTTTTATTTGTCGTGCTGTTGGTGTTGAGTGATAGGGGGATGTGAGTATCTTTGTGCAGGGTCCAATTGACTAAGTCCCGATTTTCGATCATCAGATTAACAAACCCTAAAATCTGCTCCCTATGGATCATGATAGAAGATGATTGAGCACTGAACTGGTGCCCTTTGAACAGACTCTCGCTGATTAAATTCGCCAAGCGGCGATATTTTGAGTTTTTGCTGTCATCTTCGTTTGGCGCTGGAACAGAAAACAACTTGTCGAAGAGCTTTCTGTTCTTGGAAAACAGGAAATGAAACTCGATATCTTCTTTTGTGACTTCAGTCAGGTGATAGTAGTTTTTGATTGTATGCTTCGAGATGGCTGCGTTGTCACTGGCTGTGCGCTTATCAGCCATCATAAGCCGCTTCACGTCATGCTGGGTTAAATCGACAGCTTGCATAATGGCGTTGACCAACGCCTCTCTGTAAGCTTTTAAATATTGCTTGTTCGTTTTAGACCCACAGCTCTGTGAGTACACTGAGGATGGTAGCGAATCAACATGAAAGCCGAGTTCCTTCAATGTGATCCATAGATGTAGCCCCAGAGGTGTGGTGAACTGTGATTTCACGTTACCGAATGCAATCTCTAGGTGGTCTGTTGGCGCTGAGTGAATATTCGCATTGTAGACTCTTGCCCTTGTCGGGCGGCAGAAGAAGTCTTGATGGGCATCTACGGTGAACCAAATCTCCTTTGCTTTACGGAATCGACGTGCGAAGTTAACTAGTTCAAATGGATTTAGTGTTTTGTCACAGAATACGACAACTCTATTGGCAAAGTTTTTGACGATTGAGAAGCCTGACCCTAGACAGGGAGAAGCGATAATCGCTTTGTATTTGGAGATTTCTTCATTCGGGTTAGCCAGAAAAGCACGTTGTGCGTCCATTCCTTTATTCTCCCCGTGAATGACTAGCACACCGTCGTTTAGAGCCGCAGTCTCACTATCTAAACCTTGTTTGTCCTCATAACCAAGTTGTTTAACTACTCCTCGAAGTGTCACTAGCGAGTCAAAGAGAAACACCTTGTCCTCCAACAATTTGGACTTGAGATCATCCTGACTATAAAGATACTGATTTTTATCTGTGATAACTGCTTCAATTCCCAGATATGGGTTTTTGTCGCACTGGATTAAAGTCACGTCACCTCGTAAATCCTTCAAGAAGCCTAAACTAATATCGGAAAGATCAGCATCGCCCACAATGACTTGTGGAATGGAGCGAATAATCTCAGACAAGCAATGAAAGACGCGTTGTTTAGGCATTTGTAGTGAATGCTCCGAACACACGACAGTTGAAATTACTTTCTCAAACTCATCAATAATCAAGGTATCAGCATTGTGGCAATATGCTTGGATATGTGCTTTCCACACACTATTGACGACTAATCCCATCGCTTTCGACTGTTCAAGCTGAGTTAAGTTTTGAGTGGTATAGCTGACCGCATGATTTTGAATGCAGTATTGTTCTACTAAAGCCATCAGGTGAGAAAGATATACCACGGATTTATTGTTTTGCTCAGCTAGCTGAGTAATAGGGCCAAAGACGTGTTTCGTTTTACCAGTCCCTGTTGCAGATTTAATCGCAAGGGTTCGCTCATTGGCTAGCGCTTCACACACTTCTGGACAGTCGAGAGTTGAAGTACGGATTGTTTTCGTCGGCGTTCTAAGCTTCATAAAATCTTGAACTGACGAATGATAGTGGTGTAGCTGTAGTTCAAGGCAATCTAAAACTTTACTTAGGAAATTATTGTCTTTGTGAAGATAGAAACGGTAAGTTCTCAAGCATGATTTAGCATCGGAACAGATCAGAGGAATTGTACGGACTAGTTTTTTAGCTAGCCAGTCAATGATTTCGTCACTCCGCATGCCGCAATTCGTCAACTGATAGCAAAGAGATAGATACTGGATTGTATCGTTGTAGTCTTTCAGACAGTAGTGTCTCTTTGACGCTAAATCATAAAGATCACACCTAGCGTGGCGATAATTAATCATCATGAAATCTACAGCTTGATCAGGGAGCTTTTTTGAATCAATGATTAACTTGATGCTATTGAAGCCAGCATCACGGTAATAGCGGATAACTTCAGCTAGGTTGTTTTTGTCGTTGCGAACAGCAACGACCCTGTACTTGTCATGATCGAAGCTTAGAGACTCGCCGCTAAGAATAGCGACTGAGCAGGACTCTGTTGAACGAACCAGTGTATGTTCTGAGGCTTGAGATTGCGCGATAACGTTCATTTATTCTTATTTCCAGTAGAACGTAAAAGTGCAAAGTTTCTAAGTAATATATATAACTAAAGAACTCTGCACTTTTACCAGCATGCTAAAGCATGCAGTAAACAATTGATTTATTTGTGCTTAGTGAGAGTTTTTAGTTATGCGGCTAGTGCATAGAGACTGTTGTCGAAAAGAGACTGTCTTTGCTCAACAAGATGAGAAACGGTTTGCTGTAGATCTTTGCCCAATGCCATGGCTGCGATAATTGCATCGACTTCATGAGATAAGAAACCAACAGAGTTTGCACCAAGTGGAATTGAAGGTGGGAATGTTCCATCATTGATTTTGCGATGGAGAGTCGCTCTTGAGAATGGAACGCGCTGTAGAACGTCAGATTTACGTACGATTTTTAGAAGAGGAGTTGTATTTACAGACATAACGATAACCTACATTAATTCATGTCTAGTACTAACTTTATATTCCAATACTTACACTGATCCACGGAAGTTTATTATCAGTGAAGGAACACCTAGATGGGACTGAAGCCTATTGGGTTACAGACTCATTCCTTAACAATTAAAGGAAGGTATTCGTATGTAATGGAATAGTGAAGACTTCAAAAAAAGGCTCCGAAAGTTAAGTTAATACCAAAACAATAAACAAATAGTTAAACCGAAGTTTAACGGGAATAAGTTACGTCGCCGCGTAGCGGACTTTAAATGTCTGTTTCCTATGTAAAAAATTAAATATTTAGACGCGATTTAAAATAATGCGGGTGATTCTCATCGTCAATACAAAATCACCCACATGTCGTTTATAGTGTGACTCGTGTCACTTATTTTGATGGTTTTGCAATAGTGTTAGCAGTTTTAGAAGCATCGAATATGAAGTTACTCCACCATTCCATGATCTTGCGGCGTTCTTCCAAGTATTCAGCATTGTTGTAGATGTCACGAATCGTGTTCTTGTCTACGTGTGCTAAACACAGCTCAATAGCATCTTTGTTGAAGCCCTGTTCGTTGAGCGCTGTACTGCCAATTGAGCGTATACCATGGCTCACCAACTTTCCCGCCATACCTGCACGTTTCATTGCAGCGTTGATACTTTGACTGTTCATGTGTTTGTCTGCTGAGCTAGCGCTTGGGAAAACATATCGTTGACCGAATGATATAGGCTTCATAAAGTTCAATAGCTGTAATGCAGCGTCTGAAAGAGGGATCTTATGGTCGCGTTTCATTTTCATTTTATCTCGACCAATGATCCAAAGCCTGTTTTCGAAATCTATCTCATTCCATTCGGCTCTAGCGCACTCATTTGGGCGGGTTAGCGTGTGAAGCTGAAACTCAAAGGCGCACCTAGTGGTAAGCTTGATATTTGCCAATGACATTTTTTGCATAAGAATATTTAGCTCATCAGGCTTTATCGTAAGCATGTGTTCAGCTTTTGGCTTTTTGAAAGCTTTCGAGATTTTTTCGAGCCGATTGACTTCAACTTTGCCGCAGTGATGTGCATACGTCATAATCTCGTTCAAGCGCTGACAGACGCGTCTTACTGTTTCTAAAGCTCCTTTCGCTTCACAAGGCCGTAATGTTTGAATCACTGTTGGAGCACTTAATTCGCTAACTGGCATATTTCCTAAGTTAGGGAAAATATGAAGCTCAAGAGAGCGCCAAATGTCATCTGCATAATCATCTGATACATCATGCTTCTTCACTTCAAACCATTCTTCAGCGACAGCTCTTAATGTGTGAGACTGTGCTATCTGAGTATTAAAACGTTGGTTATCTCTGTGAGTCTTAGGATCTACACCCTCTGCTACCAACTGTCGCATGTCTCTTGTTTTTTCTCTCGCGGACGCGAGAGTGATGTCAGGAAATGCACCAAGACTGATGTTCTTACGTTTTTTAGTAGTTGGATGGATATAGTTGAAAATCCAAAGTTTTGCGCCATTGGGCTTTACACGTAAGTACAGACCATTGCCATCGGCAAGCGAATATTCTTTCTCTAAGGGCTTAGCTTTGGTTACTTGAGTCGGTGATAAGGGCTTGATTTGCTTAGCCATTTTAATAGTTCCTTTCTGATGTAACACTAATTTGTGTTGTTATTGGTTAGTGTTACGCAGAATGTTACTAAATGACTGAGATTAAGTGAATCTCGATGAGACGCCCTGAACCACTTAAAGCTAGATAGGACAAGGGTTTAGAAAAGAAAACGGGACGTCCTGAGACGTCCCGTTACTAGTGATTGGTGGAGCTGGCGGGAGTTGAACCCGCGTCCGAAAACCGTTCATCATTGGTACTACATGCTTAGTCGATCTTTAATTTCGCCATCCACCTGCGAACCGACACGCTAATGAATGACTAGCCTGAATTAAAATTCGCCGTTCATCTCTCAGGCGGGAGAATCCGGGCTAGCGCGTTTGGGTTTGATCCCTCGTTATTCCCCGTCTTACGTGCGGAAGCTAGGGCGAGAGAGCTCTTAGCAGGTTATTAAGCTGCTAGTGCGTAGTTTTCGTCGTTTGCGACTATTTTTTTGCGGTTTGTTAACGAGGCCTACCGCACCTCGGCATGCACCTCAGACTTCTGAATTCCCGTCGAATCCTAAATCAGCCCCAGGTAATATTCGCATAGTAACAGAAAAGCATTGGCTGTCCAGTACTATGCGTTTAAGTGGTCAAGATTAACGCAGCGCGCTCTTCATTACGCGTGCTTTTTCTCTTGCCCAGTCTTTTTCTTTTAGATCCGTACGTTTATCGTGCAGCTTTTTACCTTTTGCTACGCCAATTTTTAGTTTCACCCAAGAGCGAGACCAGTACAGTGAGAGGGCCGTTAATGTCATACCTTCACGGTTTACACGTCCGAATAGGTTATCCAGCTCACGACGACTCATTAGTAGTTTACGCACACGTGTAGGGTTCGCCACAACGTGTGTCGATGCCTGATTTAAAGGAGTGATTGTCATGCCACTCACAAAGGCTTCACCGTCACGCATAAATACGTAACTTTCAGAAATATTGGCTTTACCTTGGCGAAGGGCTTTCACTTCCCAACCTTGGAGCTCCAAGCCAGCTTCGATTTCATCATCGATGAAATACTCGTGGCGAGCTTTTTTATTCAGCGCGATAGTATTGCTACCCGCTTTTTGTTTCGTTTTTTTCTTTGCCATAATAGCGTCATTATACGGGTTGGATATCGGATAGGAAATCCTTTTATTTGCGCAATCGTGGAATAAAAGTAAAATTGGCGAGTAGCTTTAAATCTGTACATGTATCGATAGGAGTATGTATGAAGCAAGTCAGCCGTTCTGCGCTTGTGTCTTTTAGCGCCGAACAGATGTTCAATCTGGTTAATGATGTTGCTAAATACCCTGAATTTCTGCCTGGTTGCTCGGGCTCTAGAATCATTGAGTCTTCGGGGAATGGTATGGTGGCTTCTGTCGATGTGGCGAAGGCTGGAATCAGCAAAACGTTTACGACTTCAAATGAGTTGATCCCCGGTCAGGCAATTATGATGAACTTGGTGGATGGCCCGTTTAAGACGTTGCGTGGTGGTTGGATTTTTACCGCGCTAGATGAGCAAGCTTGCAAGGTTGAACTAAAGCTTGAGTTTGAATTCTCAAGTAAAATGATTGAGATGGCCTTCGGTAAGATTTTTAACGAGCTTACTAGTAATATGGTAAATGCATTTACTAAACGCGCAAAACAGGTCTACGAGTGTTATGAGTATTGAGTCAGATATGATTCACGTTGAGGTTGTCTATGCTCTTCCTCATGAACAGCGTGTATTTAACTTAGTGGTAAATAATCACGCAACGGTAGAAGAGATCATTCGACAATCCGGTGTATTGGAGTTGTACCCTGAAATTGATTTGTCCAAGAACAAAGTGGGTGTGTTTAGTCGTAACGTGAAGTTGGATGCGACCGTTCGAGATCGAGACCGAATAGAGATTTATCGTCCGTTACTTGCCGATCCGAAAGAGATTCGCCGTAAGCGGGCGGAGCAGGCTAAAACCGAGGGGAGTGCAGACCCAGTCACCGGTGGCAAGCCTAGTTCTGTACGTAAAAATAAGCAGGATTAATATAAACCCAATAGCTCATGTGAGTTACTCAAAGTTTGACTAACGTGATTTCTATATAATAAAAAACCTCCCAAACGGGAGGTTTTTTTGCAAAAGTCAGTTTACTGAATTTGCTCGTAAAATGCGTCACTTTTTGGAAAGTCACCACTGATGTCTGCGAGTGTGCCTTGGTCATTAAAGTTTACAATCAGATCTTTCTGTACTGGTTCGCCATGGCCAGGAGTATGATGATAGATGTAATACCAAGTGTTTGGATAGCCGTTTTCAATAAGCATTGGCGACCCTAATACGAAGCGAACCTGTGCTTTAGTCATCCCAAACTTTAATTTATCAACCGCACTTTGTTCTACATAGTTGCCTTGGTTGATATCAATACGATAAACCAGTCTTTCCAATACCGAACATCCTGTCAGCAATGTCATTGCTAATGGTACGGCAACTAACCACTTCTTTAATTGCATAATAATTTCTTAGTAACCTTTAAAATACTGCGCTGATAATAAACAAGCTCGACGCAGATGTAAAAAGCTATGCGTCGTATGGTAGACAATCTGACAACGAATTTTGAGTTGAGTTGCATTTATTCACCGATATTAGGCGGTAAATGTCACCACATGACGTATTAGTTAGGTGACGAAGAGCACATTTCAATCGGAGATAGGGTGATGGACGCTTTCAGCGGTGAGCCAAGCCTAGTGACTCGTTAGTCGGTTTTGGCGAATTCGCGTAATGCATCACCTGAAAAACGATAATACTCTTTTTCATGAATTAGTGTTGCACCAATTGAGCGGTAAAACTGACCTGCGGTAGGGTTACTACTTTCAGCTGTCCAGTCCAACCTTTGGCATCCACACTTGATCGCCAAAGATGCCAGACACTTCATTAACTTGAGACCAACCCCTTTTCCTCGAACCTTCGAAGATACGAACAGATCTTTTAAGTACATCTGCCCTGAGAGCTTTGGGGGCAGGGAACATGACGGTATAAGATGCAAAGCCTACGACGTCATCATTATCGTAAACCGCAATGATATGAACGCCAGAATGTTCAGAGAAAACTTGGTTCTTTAGATAATGGACCAGATCGTGTTTTGATGAAGCTTTTTCTTTGAAGTAGTAATGTTCTAACTCAATAAAAATAGGGATGAGATCTAAGCAGTTGGTTTTGTGTATTGCTCTGATATCCATTTCTCATCCCTTGTCGATTTATTAAGCGGCGATAAGCAGTTCTTTTGCGTTTGCCAACGTTGAGTCGGTTATTTGACTACCCCCAAGTAAGCGAGCTAATTCTGCCACACGTTGTTGTTCATCTAATGCGTGCATTTGGGTTTCGGTTTGGCCTGCTTTGGTTTGCTTAGCTACAAACATTTGTTGATGGCCGCATCCGGCAACTTGAGGGAGGTGAGTGACACACAATACCTGAGTAGATTCGCCAAGCTTGCGTAGCATTTTGCCCACTACGGCAGCTGTTGGGCCACTAATACCTACGTCCACTTCATCGAAGATTAAACTTGGTGTATCTACTTTCTGAGCGGTGATTACTTGGATCGCTAGAGAGATACGTGATAGCTCACCGCCTGACGCAACTTTTGCTATAGGTTGCAATGGTTGTCCCGGGTTGGTCGATACTAAGAAGCACACGCTGTCCATGCCAAGCGGCGATGGGTGCGTGTTGTCATTGCTAACTTCGATACTGAATACTGCTTTCTCCATGCTCAATTCGTGCATGCTTTGTGTGATCAGTTTGTTCAGTTCTTTTGCGTAACGGCTGCGTGATTTGTGCAGTTTTTCTGCTTGTGTTAGAAAGCTTTGGTACTTGTGTTCTACTTCTTGAGCAAGTTCATCTAAACGTTCATCGGAGCAATCTAACGCTTCTACTTGGGCCAGAAGATCTTGATGATGCTGGTAGAGTTCTTCTGGCATTACGTGGTGTTTACGAGCTACAGACATCACTTTAGAAAAACGTTCTTCTACATAAGCCATACGAGCTGGATCAACATCGATGCCATCTAAGTAGCTGCGTAATTCATTCTTCGTTTCTTCAAGTTGAATCATCGCTTCTGACAGCATGTTAGGTAGCTCAGATAGCTTTTCATCTAATTCGGCTAATTGAATTAGGGAGTGATTGGCCGATTGCAAAATACCAAGCGCATTGACTTCTTCACCTTCGTAAATAAGTTCGATGGCTTGCTGACAGGTAGTGGCGAGTTCACCACTGTTGGATAGTCGTTTATGCTCTTGCTCGAGCTCTGCAAATTCTTCTTCACCTAGCGATAACTCATTCAGTTCTTTGATTTGGTATTCAAGCAACTGTTTTTGCGCCTGGTTTTGCTGGCTATTTTCTTTTAGCTGCTTGAGGTTATTATCCGCCTGACGCCAATGCTGGTAAGCACTTCGTGTGCTTTTTAGTAGGTTTAAATGCCCAGCATATTGGTCGAGCATGGCCATTTGGTGCTCACTTTTCATCAATTGATGATGAGCGTGCTGCCCATGGATATTGATAAGTAGCTGCCCTAGAGATTTGAGTTGTGATAGTGGAACAGGGCTGCCATTAATGAAGGCTCTTGAGCGGCCTTCTTTTGTGATAATACGACGCAAAATACACTCACTGCCATCTAGCAGATCGTTATCTTCTAACCAACGTGTTGCATGTAAGTTGTTGTCCAATAAAAAAGCGGCGCTAACTTCGGTTTTCTCTTCACCTTGTCGCACCATGCCGGCATCGGCTCGTCCGCCTAAGCAGAGCCCTAAAGCATCGATAGCAATGGATTTACCCGCGCCTGTTTCACCTGTAATGGTGGTCATGCCCTTAGAAAGCTCGAGTTGTAAAGACTTAACAATCGCAAAATTATTAACACTTAGATGAGCCAGCATTTTATTTACCTGTATAACTGAACAATACTGTATAAGAGAACAGTATATACTGTTTCTTTATACAGTAAAGTCAGGTGAGGAAAATTTTCTTTGTAGGCTGTTTTTTTGTGATGAAGTGGGAAAAATGAGCCGATGTGATTACAACGACTCATTAAAATTGAACAGGTTACGGACGAGTTGGGTTAATCGTTAGTGGTTCTAGTGTGACGACTGCATTCACACCTGCACCTGGGTGATCCACGTATGAAGTGTCTTGCATTAGAGTGTAGTAAACGTCGACGAAGTCATCATCATTCGTGAGTACACCATCGGGGATAGTGTCGATGATCTTGTTCGTGATTTGCGGAATAATCGCGTAAGCCTGAACTTCTGGATCTGGAATCGCTTTCAATACTTCTTCGGCAACTTGAACAAGGAGTTTTGCCAATTGTTTATAGTCTGTGCCGTCATCTTGCTCCATGAGCACAATGTCTGCCGCACCCCAGCGGTAACGAGACCAGTGAATAATGATCTGATTTGGATAGTAATCTTGGTTATCGTAGTCTAAGTATGGAAGCTCCACCAAATCGAGAGTAGGTTCATCACGACTTGGATTGACGCCCGTTACGATAGCGTAGATTTCTGCCTTGCCAGAGATCCAAGGTTCTTTGTCATCGGCTAGACGGATCTTTTTCAACTGAGTGGTTTGAATTGGAGCCGCTTCGCCCACTGCGCTACTTGACAATAGCGGTGTATTTTGGCGTTGTTCATCAGCAATATATGGTTGAACTAAAGCTGGTTGACCGAGTTTTTTCATCTCAGCTTGCATAGCTTGCAAGCCTGCTTTTAACTCTGCAGAGCTATTGTTATCAACGACAAGTACAGGTACCTCAGGGAGCTGGTAAACATCGAGTTGATGGATGTTGCCATAAACATCAAATGCTTCGATGTATTGCCAATTCTCATCATCACCACTTGGTTCAAATGCAAATAATGGCTCGACCTCGCCACTTTGCCATGCTGTTATCATGGCTTCATTTGCCAAGCGAACTTCTAACAACTGATCTGAGTATTCAGAAATACCTTTCCAGCTACGAATTTGAGTGTCAGCTTGTACAAGCTGGCGGCTGAACTCTGAGTTAGGGTTTTGCTTAACAAATGCTGATACAGACACGTTAGTCTGTTGCGGAGTAATATCTCTTCTCAACATGGGTTCAATGGCAGCATAGTTCTCACTCAATTGTTGAGCTAGGGCACGCTTCGTCTTAGTGATATCTTCCGCTTTTGCGTTGGATACACTGTTGACTTGCGTTTCCTCTGATTGGCAGCCAATAAGTGCTAATGTACTGAGAACAGACAGAATGATGGTTTTCTTCATAATATGTCCTTTATTGATTGTATGAAATAGAGTTAATACTCTATTCATGGTGAGAATATCACCGGACATAGATCATTGAATTTGCTTTTCTATCTTTTGTGTAAAGTTTGCCCACAGGATCAAAATTTATAAGCTTCTCTTTAATGATGACAAATATCGTGTCGCCTCACTACTTTGTGTCTATTTCTTGTCTAAGAAAGCCAAAAGCCAGTAGCAATTGAGCTGCTGGCTTTTTTATTGAAGTTATTACCCTGAGTAACAAGTGTTAGAACAATTTACTAGACCAGCCAAGCTTATTCCGTAAGACGTGATAGTAGCTGTAGTCTTTTGGATGGATGAGCTTTAGTACATTTGGACTTTGATAGATGTGAATTTCGTCGCCAGGGGTAACTGGAAGCGAGACTTGTCCATCACAGCTAACTTCTTGTGTTCCACGGTTTTCTGGTGATACCACCAATTTAATTCGACGTTTTCCATCAACCACCAAAGGTCGACTCGACAATGTATGAGGGAACATTGGCACGAGTGAAATGGCATTCAAGCTAGGAGAAAGAATTGGGCCGCCGCCAGAAAGTGAATATGCCGTCGAGCCAGTCGGAGTAGAGACAATCAAACCGTCGGCCCGTAAAGAGAAGGCGAAGCTTTCATCAATATACACTTCAAATTCAATCATATGAGCAATTTGCCCTGGGTGAAGTACGGCTTCGTTTAGCGCAGCGTTATGGCTCTTTATTTGTCCGTGGCGGTGTACTTCCGCCTCTAAAAGAAAACGCTCCTCTTCAATGTACTCACCGTCGAGTACCGCTTGCAGAGACGCTTGGAAGTCGTCTGGGTTCAAGTCAGTTAAGAAGCCCAAATTTCCGCGGTTCACGCCTATAACTGGTACATCAAATCGGGATAAAATTCTTGCTGCACCTAGCATGTTGCCATCGCCACCAACCACAATGGCTAGATCGGCATTTTTTCCTAGTTCAACTAAGCTAGCAAACTGACTCTGTGGGATATCATCCAGTATTGCGGCAAGGCGATCGTCAATGAATACTTTATAGCCCTCAGAGGTCAACCATTGGTACAACTCTTTATGAGTTTGAATTGCTTGTTGATCTCTTGGTTTTCCGATAATCGCGATCACGTTACATGGATTTTTCATAGCATTTCCGCATTAAAGAGGCTTGAATCAGGAATCTTCATCCCCATAATAATGGCAAGTCACCTAAATATGCGAATTTTTATGTGGTTAAAGCCCGCAAAAACGCGCATGGCTTTAAGGGCATTATGTTGAATTCTGGAGATATCATGAGCAACGAAGAAAACAAAGTTACAGAAGAAGAGCTTGATCAAATCATCGAAGAGGCTGAAAAAGTAGAAGCTGAAGCACAAGAAGTTGAAGCTGAGCTTGAAGAGCTTGGTGATGAGACAGACGCTAAGATTGCTCAACTAGAAGCGGCACTATTGTCTAGCGAGGCAAAAGTAAAAGAGCAACAAGATGCGGTGTTGCGTTCTAAAGCTGAAGTAGAAAACATGCGTCGTCGCACTGAGCAAGAGATCGATAAAGCACGTAAGTTTGCGTTGAACAAGTTTGCAGAAGAGCTGCTTCCTGTTATTGATAACCTAGAGCGTGCAATTCAAGCGGCAGATACAGAGAATGAAACTGTGAAGCCGTTCCTAGAAGGCGTTGAACTAACACATAAAACGTTTGTAGACGTTGTCGCGAAATTTGGCTTGAAAGCAATCAACCCTGAAGGTGAAGCATTCAATCCAGAGTTCCATCAAGCGATGTCGATTCAGGAGAGCCCTGATCATGAATCAAACACTGTTATGTTTGTTATGCAAAAAGGTTACGAACTAAACGGCCGTGTGATTCGTCCGGCAATGGTAATGGTTGCTAAGTAACTTTAACTACCTGTTTTTTAAATATAAAAGCGTCCATCATTTTTGATGGGCGCTTTTTTGTTTTAAACATAAATGACTGCATCGAACTTCGTTGTATATCGATAAATGAAAATTTGATCCCCTTCATATTTTTTCCTATTGGTTAATTATTTTCCTATAGGAGATTTTCTCTCATCTCGCTGCGTGTTTATTAACGGAAAGGGCTATAAGTGATTGTAATCATTCGTTGTGTGAATGTTTGTTCTGCATAGGAATGTAAATATAGTCATTTTTTCTAAAACAATGTCGTTAACAAAAATGTAAATTATCACTTTATTTTGTAACTTCGGTGTGTATGATTTGCGACTAATGCTTTAAAAGTAAGCATATATAACTACAAAAATGTAAATAGTAAACACAACATATCGGAGATTTATAATGGATAAATCGCTTTCTAGTAAGATTTTTATAGGCTTGTTTGCCGGCCTTGTGCTGGGGACAGCAATTCAGTACTTATTTAGCGGTATTGCGATTTTTGATACATACCTACTTGGAGCAGCAGAAGGTGTTGGCGGCATGTTCGTCTCACTGATCAAATTGCTTGTTGTTCCTTTAGTTTACGTTTCAATCGTATGCGGCATTGTTGACTTGAAAGACATCAGTGCATTTGGTCGTCTTGGTGGAAAAACTTTTACCCTTTACATTCTTAACACCATCATTGCGATTACGGCGGCTTTGACTGTCGGCTTGATCTTCCAGCCAGGAGCGGGCGCTAATCTAGCAGGAACGGTATCTGAGGCTGTACAGCTGACAACGACAGAGACGCCGGACATTTTCTCTTTAGTTGTTAACATTGTTCCTAGCAACCCTGTACAAGCGTTTGCTAGCGGTGACATGCTGCAAATCATCTTTATGGCAATTTTGACGGGGCTTGCAATTCAAGCTTTGGATTCTCGTGGTGGCCCAGCTATTCGCACATTCAAAATGGCAAATGAAATCATGATGAAATTGGTTGGATTAGTGATGAGTCTTGCACCATATGGTGTATTCGCACTAATGATTCAACTAGGTGCAACGCTAAACGCCAATACATTAATGTCCGTTGCCGGTTACGTGGCTTTGGTGGTTGCGATGTTGGTGTTCTGGATCTTCTTCTTCTACCCAATGGCAGTGAGTATTGCGACAGGAACCTCTCCAAAGACTTTTCTACGTGCAACTCGTGAGCAGATTCTTTTCTCTCTATCTACCGCGAGCTCAAACGCGACTATCCCGGTAACGATGCGCACACTGACAGAAAAGCTTCAGGTCTCTAAATCGGTTGCTGGCTTCGGTGTACCACTGGGCGCAACGATGAATATGTCTGGTGTGTCTATCTATATTGCTCTAGCAACGATGTTTGTTGCGAACGCTTTTGGCCAGCCAATTAACACCGCAGACATCTTTACACTTGGCTTAACTATTCTTCTGTTATCTATTGGTGCTGGCGGCGTTCCTGGGGGCGGCGTGGTAATGGTAGGCGTTTTGCTTCACCAGCTAGGTTTACCACCTGAAGGTTTGGCAATCATTGCAGCGGTCGACCGTATTAATGATATGTTCTGTACATCATCTAACGTTGTCGGCGACACGGCAGTGAACACCATTGTTGCAAAAACAGAAGGTGAGATAGGTAAAGAAGAAGGTGTTGATGCTGAGCCTGCTCAAGCGAACGCCTAATACCTTGAATAATTTATTTTAACCCTAATATTGAAGCGAGCTCTTATGAGCTCGTTTTTTATTTAGGAAGAGTCGGGCATGAATAAATTTATCTGGGAAATGACGTTTTGTTGCGCTACAGCAGTGTGACGAGTTCCCAACTAATCAGAAAGAAACACATAAATTTCGAAAAAAGACGCTTTTTTTTAATTCTGCCCTTGAAAAGCATTTTGCCGCCCTTATCTATGTGGCATAGAGAAGCAAACATTGATTATTTTTGTTTGTGAGCAAGGGTTGAAACCCGATTCTCCTCCCCCCACATTGGGGTTATAACCAAACGAAAATAGAATTTATTCGGAGATAGCCAGATGGGTAAAATCATTGGTATTGACTTAGGTACTACTAACTCATGTGTTGCTGTATTAGACGGCGACAAACCACGTGTAATTGAAAACGCAGAGGGCGAACGTACTACTGCATCGGTTATTGCTTACACTGACGGTGAGACGCTAGTAGGTCAACCAGCGAAACGTCAAGCAGTAACTAACCCAGAAAACACGCTATTTGCAATTAAGCGTCTAATCGGTCGTCGTTTTGAAGACGAAGAAGTTCAGCGTGACATCGAAATCATGCCTTACAAAATCGTTAAGGCTGACAACGGTGATGCTTGGGTAGAAGCGAAAGGCCAAAAAATGGCAGCTCCTCAGGTTTCTGCTGAAGTTCTTAAGAAAATGAAGAAAACTGCTGAAGACTTCCTTGGTGAGGAAGTAACTGGCGCAGTTATCACAGTACCTGCTTACTTTAACGATGCTCAGCGTCAAGCGACAAAAGATGCTGGCCGTATCGCAGGTCTAGAAGTTAAACGTATCATCAACGAACCAACGGCAGCTGCACTAGCTTACGGTCTAGATAAGAAAGGCGGCGATCGCACTATCGCGGTATACGACCTTGGTGGTGGTACATTCGATATTTCAATCATCGAAATTGATGAAGTTGAAGGCGAGAAAACATTCGAAGTTCTAGCAACTAACGGTGATACTCACCTAGGTGGTGAAGACTTTGATAACCGTCTAATCAACTACTTGGTTGATGAGTTCAACAAAGAGCAAGGCATCAACCTTAAGAACGACCCACTAGCAATGCAGCGTGTTAAAGAAGCAGCAGAGAAAGCGAAAATCGAGCTTTCTTCTACTTCTCAAACAGACGTAAACCTACCTTACGTTACTGCAGATGCAACTGGTCCTAAGCACATGAACATTAAAGTGACTCGTGCAAAACTAGAATCTCTAGTTGAAGACCTAGTACAACGCTCTCTTGAGCCATTAAAAGTAGCTCTAGCTGACGCTGACCTATCAGTAAACGACATCACTGACGTAATCCTAGTTGGTGGTCAGACTCGTATGCCAATGGTTCAAGCGAAAGTTGCTGAGTTCTTTGGTAAAGAAGCGCGCCGTGACGTAAACCCTGACGAAGCAGTAGCAATGGGTGCTGCAGTTCAAGGTGGTGTACTTGCTGGTGACGTTAAAGACGTACTACTACTAGACGTAACTCCACTGTCTCTAGGTATCGAGACAATGGGTGGCGTGATGACTAAGTTAGTTGAGAAGAACACAACTATCCCAACTAAAGCGAACCAAGTTTTCTCTACAGCGGAAGACAACCAGAGCGCGGTAACTATCCACGTTCTACAAGGTGAGCGTAAGCAAGCGATGTACAACAAGTCTCTAGGCCAATTTAACCTAGAAGGCATCCAGCCTGCACCACGTGGTATGCCACAAATCGAGGTTACTTTTGACCTTGATGCGGATGGTATCCTACACGTATCTGCGAAAGACAAGCAGACTGGTAAAGAGCAGAAGATCACTATCCAAGCTTCTGGCGGTCTAAGCGATGAAGACATCGAGAAAATGGTTCAAGAAGCAGAAGCTAACAAAGAAGCGGACAAGAAGTTCGAAGAGCTAGCAACTGCACGTAACCAAGCTGACCAAATGATTCACGGTACTCGTAAGCAAGTAGAAGAAGCTGGTGAAGCGCTACCTGCAGAAGAGAAAGAGAAGATTGAAGCAGCAATTTCTGAGCTAGAAACAGCACGTAAAGGCGAAGACAAAGAAGCTATCGATGCTAAAGTTCAAGCACTAATGACTGCTTCTCAAAAGCTGATGGAAATCGCTCAACAACAAGCTCAAGCGCAGCAAGCACAAGGTGCTGACGCAGGTGCACAGTCTAAAGAAGACGACGTTGTAGATGCTGAGTTCGAAGAAGTTAAAGACGACAAGAAATAATATTTCTTAACCAGATGGCTGCATAAGCCATCTGGGGTCGATAAGACTTCGTGTGCGGGCGTTTGGGGCAACTCTTACGCCCGTCTGTTTGTAAACGCTGTCTTTCTAGTTAAGTATGTTGCAGACAAGTGCACTTACCTAGAACGATACAAACACCAAGCGGTGAATCGATGCCGTTTGTAGTAATTAACTGGTGACGAAGAACATGTCAAAACGTGATTTTTACGAAGTATTAGGCGTAAGCCGTGATGCCTCAGAGCGCGATATCAAAAAGGCGTATAAGCGTCTAGCGATGAAATTCCACCCAGACCGAAACCAGGGTGATGATTCTGCGGCGGACAAGTTTAAAGAAGTAAAAGAAGCGTACGAAGTTCTGACCGACCCTCAAAAGAAAGCGGCGTACGACCAATACGGTCATGCTGCTTTTGAACAAGGCGGCGGTGGTTTCGGTGGCGGCGGCTTTGGCGGCGGCGGTGCTGATTTCGGCGACATCTTTGGCGATGTATTCGGTGACATCTTTGGTGGTGGTCGTCGTGGCGGTGGTGGCCACCGTGCCCAGCGAGGTGCTGACCTACGTTACAACATGGAATTGACGCTAGAAGAAGCGGTTCGTGGTGTAACGAAGGAGATCGAAGTACCGACACTAGTACACTGTGATACTTGTGATGGTAGTGGCGCGAAGAAAGGTTCATCTGCTGAAACATGTGGCACCTGTCATGGTCATGGTCAAGTACAGATGCGCCAAGGCTTCTTCGCAGTGCAACAAACCTGTCCTACCTGTCACGGTAAAGGTAAAATCATTAAAGACCCTTGTAATGAGTGTCATGGTCAAGGTCGTAAGCAGAAAACAAAAACACTTAACGTTAAGATCCCTGCAGGTGTTGATACTGGCGACCGTATTCGTCTATCTGGCGAAGGTGAAGCGGGAGAAATGGGGGCGCCTGCTGGCGACTTGTATGTACAAGTGCACGTGAAAGAGCACCATATCTTCGAGCGTGATGGCAACAACCTATACTGTGAAGTGCCAGTAAGCTTTGCGATGGCAGCTCTAGGTGGTGAAGTTGAAGTACCAACTCTAGATGGTCGCGTAAGCCTAAAAGTACCTTCAGAAACGCAAACAGGTCGTATGTTCCGCATGCGTGGTAAAGGTGTGAAAGGCGTTCGCGGTGGCGGTGTTGGTGATCTTATTGTGAAGTTGGTTGTCGAAACACCAGTAAATCTAAGCTCACGCCAAAAAGAACTGCTCAAAGAGTTTGAAGAGTCTTGTGGTGGTGAAGCGGCGACAAAGCACAAGCCTAAATCAGAAGGCTTTTTCAACGGTGTGAAAAAGTTCTTTGATGATTTAACCAGCTAAGACGTTAGTGAAAAAAACAAATACAAAGGCCTGCTAAAATGCAGGCCTTTTTGCATCTCGGTGTTCTTGCTAGTTCCAGCAATCACTTGGTTCTTCGACATTTGTTGACGTTAAAGTAATCGTTTTAGAACCAGTCAAGCACTCGTCGTCGTCTTGTCCAAGAGGTGATTTTGCTGTTGCTGTAATGGTATAGGCCGTACTTGCAGAGCTAGCAATATCGAAAGAAAATCTATCTGTGTCTGAATCGCATAGAGTGCATGTGCCTCCAGAGATAATATGACTCCAGTCGTACCCACCATCATAAGATGTCTCTAGCTCTAGCTGAATTCGACTAAGATCGCTCAAGGCAACCGCCCTATGAGACTTGATTACATGATTGGTGTAAGAAGGGTAGGCGACTGCAGCAATGATCCCGACAATCACTACAGCTACCAGTAATTCGATCAATGTCATCCCTCCCAATCTTTTTTTGTAGCTGTTACAGCGAGAAATTCGAATCATCACGAGTAGTTTCCTTTTCACTTTTCCGCCTATTTTTGGCAGGTGATAGCATCTGTGCAAGATGAATTACGGCCCTTTTGCCGTTTACATAGGAATTTGGGAAATGCCTCGCGGGTTTACGTTGTTGGAGCTTCTTATTACTGTTGCTGTCTTGTCAGTACTACTACTTTTTGTCGCCCCAAGTTTTTCAAAAGTTAGCCAACACATGAAAATAGTGAATTTAGCCAACGAATTACAGGGTTTTTTGATCCAAGCGAAATCGGAATCGGTGATGAGAAATCAAGATTTTTGGGTTCATATTCAAGGCTTGCCTTCATCCACCGGAAGCTGGAAGCTCACACTCTCGAGTGTATCGAATGTCACTGACATTACTTCAATGAATACTGTTGCTGAGCTGCAAGGTCATCTATATCGGGGTCTGGTGGTGTCGAGTAATATAACTAGCGTCAAGTTTGATCGTGTTATGGGGAATCCCAAAAATGCGGGAAGTATTCACCTGAAGAAATCTCAAGCGGATACCAGTCCGATAAAAGTAACTGTTCATAACGGAGCAGGGCGAGTAAAAGTGTGCGCTATGAATAAGGCAAAATATGGCTTTGAACAATGCTAAACAGCAGGGTAGTACACTTGTTGAGTTTATGATTGCTGCGTTGTTAGGACTTGTCGCTTTGGGCATTGTTGGCGCAGTGTTTCTTTCTAACCAAAAAACAGCTGTGCAGCGAAGCAAGGAAATAATGCTACTTCAGCAGATGAGTAGTGTAATTCAACAAGTGAAAGAGGATATTCAACGAGCAGGGTTTGATGGTATTACGACAAAATCAATGATGCTTTCCGGTTCTCCTAGCGTTCTATATCAACAATCCGAAAAAATCGGTTATGTTTATCGAAACACAGCAAGCTCTGTGAGTAATACGATATATCGGTTAAAGGATAATATGTTGGAATATTGCCAGGATGATTCACCATCACCTTTAAGTGTCGTGTCTGCTGCTAGTGGATGTTTTGATCTTTTTGATCCTAAGCAAATTAAAGTAACTCAATTTGGTGTTAGTCGAACATTACTATCAGGTTCGTCAATAGAGAGTGCGTTTATTTCTATTTCAATGGCCGCTGAATTAAAAAATGATCCGGCAATTTCTCACGCCATTTTATTACAAGTTCAGCAAAGGAATTGGCAATGATACGTAAGCATCAACAAGGAGTGGCCACGTTACTTATTACTTCCATACTGCTCTCTGTCGCTTTGGTTGTGACGTTAGGCTCATATAAGAATCTATTTTATCAAATTAAGCGTGCGCAGAATGAAGTTAGTTCTCGGCAACAGCACTGGGAAGCGGAAGGGGGGCTTGAGTGTCTATTTGCTTATGTCACAGATGATGTATCCATAGTGAACGAGCTCATCCCAATTAATCACAATAATTTAAATACCTTATGTAAGAGGGAATTAAACCTTAGCCAGCTGAACGTTACTGATATAGGGGCAGGAGTCTATCGTATTAATTCTATATCTCACAATGGTTGGGCCCAGCTCAATAAAACTTTCAGTACACTAAGTAATCGTGGAAAAGGAGCGATACAAACCACATCCAAGTTAACTACTTATGGTGATTTAAAGGTTCATCCAGATGCGAAAGGTGATCTTAATTCTGACAATCTGTATGAATGCATATCACTGACTTATCGGTATAGTTATACCATGGAAGGCGGAAGCACAGGATCAAAATATAACACTGCATCAATAAGAGCGAATAGCTTATATGATGGTTCTCCTGCTGGAGGGTGTACCGCTGCAACGACAACCAATGTTACAGTAAAAGCTGGGAATGCAATTACGAAAACTAATAAACCTGAAACTTCTGATCCGCAGCTAAAAGGCGATTTTGTTTATGACTCTGAAGTCGATCCATTCCAAACCTTTTTTGATTACAAAAAAACACCGGAAAATATTGATAAAGTCAAAGCTTCATTTCCGAAAGCTGGGAAAATCAATTTGTCAAATGCGACACAGTGTAAATCAGCTATCGAAAATGCTTTTAAGGAAGTAGATAAGGTTTGGATTACTGGTGACTGCGCCATTCACGGGAATTTAGCACTTCAAGGCAACCATGAGAAATATACGTTAGTTATTCAAGATGGTATTTTTATCAATACTGGTTCAACAACATTTCAGGGTTCGCTTTTTCATTTAGTCGATAAAACTAAACCACAGTTTGCTCCTGATGAGTTAAAAAGCTATTGGGAAAGTTTGTTCTCGAATGCTGATGGCTCACCGACTAATTTTACCATTGGTAAACAATATACTGATCTTACACAAACTGTTTATGTTGATGCAGGGGCATTTCACGCAACGGGTGGTTATGGTTTTGATACTGATGGGTTAAAAACCTCAATTGCGGGCTCAATGGAGTTACTATTTGATTCCAGCAAAAGACCTACAACAAGGAGAAATGATGTTCGTTGGCAAGAGGGAAGTTGGAATGCCAAGTAAACAACATGGTTTTAGTTTAATTGAAATAATGATTTCTTTTATTTTAATTGGTGTCGGTGCTCTTGGATTGGTTAAGTTGCAAGCTTACATTGAGCTGCGGGCAGATTACGCGATGCATAGCATTGAAGCGCTAAATCTTGCTGAGCAGAAATTAGAGTGGTTTCGTACGCGTGGGGCTATTTCTGCAGTCCCCTCGATGCCCGCCGCTAATTTTGATACAAATATTGTCTCTGGGGAAGATACTACGCACCCCTTGTATACTTTATCTTGGTCTGTGCCAACGGCAACTCTGTCGGGCGCACTTAAAACGATACATATGGAAGCTCTATGGCAAGATCGCCACGGTAAAATACAATCGGTAGAGCTGAAAACCATGATCTCTAAACATAGCGAATTTGATTAAATAGTCTAGGTTCCTGTTTTATGCCGATTCAATCAAAACCGATTGGAGTTCTGGATAAGGTGTTCACTGTCCGCGTTGCCCTTTTTATATTGAAGAGAATTATTTCTTGCTTCTCATCACGTATAGTTTCTTTTCTTAAAACTATCTATTCATCGCTCTATGCAACCTCTGTTTTTGCCAGCTCGTTTACTAAATGTATATGTTGATTTTTCCATAATGTTTCAGACTTGTATCTTTGGTTTTGTTTTTTGCAAAATATGTCTCCAATTATGAAAAAAAATATAGAACCTTGTGCTTTCTCCATTAGTGTTTACTAGAATACTCGTTGGATAGTAGGTCGTTATAATTATTCAAATAGGCCTTGGCACCAACATCATTCACTATGGAGTTACCATGAGTAACCAAGCTGTAAATAAGGCACCATCATCGAAGCCGAGCGGGATGGAGCGCTTTTTAAACTTTATCGAGAGGACAGGTAACAAAATTCCTGATCCTGCGATTTTGTTCTTCTGGGCATTGATCATTACTTGGGCGGCGTCAGCACTTTTGTCGAATGTATCATTCGATCTTCCAAACCCTCGAACGGGCGAAGCTCTTACTATCACCAACTTACTTACGGGCGAAGCGCTAGCAAGTTTCCTTGCTAACATGGTGACGACGTTTACTGGCTTTGCGCCACTGGGTATCGTACTTGTCGCAATGCTAGGTGTGGGTGTTGCAGATTCTTCGGGCTTTATTACGACGGGTCTTAAGAAGATGCTGAACTTCACGCCAGCTAAGCTTCTTACTCCAATGCTTATTTTGGTTGCCATTGTATCGCATACTGCGGCAGATGCAGGCTATGTTCTGGTTATTCCTCTTGGCGGTATTATCTTCCATGCGGCAGGTCGTCACCCTTTAGCAGGTATTGCGGCAGCATTTGCAGGTGTATCTGGTGGCTTCTCTGCAAACTTTATCCCTTCAGGTATCGATCCGCTATTGGCTGGCTTTACGCAAACTGCGGCGCAGGTTCTTGATCCTGAATATGTGGTTAACCCATTAGCGAACATCTTCTTCACTGGCCTATCCTCTATCATTATTGTGGGGATTGGTTGGTACGTGACAGAGAAAATCATCGAGCCTCGTTTATCAAAAATGCCAATTGATGATGATGCGGAAACCGCGCCAAACCTAGGTTCATTTACTGAACTGGAATCAAAAGCATTCCGTTATGCAGGTTGGGCAATGATGGCGGGTATTGCTTTACTTGTTGCAGCGTTAATTCCAGAAACATCAGCACTTCGCTCGCCTGAAGGTGAAATTACTGCCTTCTCAGCACCGATAATGAAGTCTATCGTGCCGTTGATCTTTATTCTGTTTATCATTCCTGGTTACGTTTACGGTAAAGTGTCTGGAACGTTCAAGACCAGCAACGACATTATCAAAGCGATGGCTGATACTATGTCAACCATGGGCGCATACATTGTTATGTCGTTCTTCTGTGCTCAGTTCCTATCTGCATTTGCTCAGTCAAACATCGGTACGATGCTAGCGTTGTATGGCGCAGAAGGCTTAAAAGCGATGAACCTACCAGGTGAAGTGACCATCATCGGTATGATCCTTCTAACCGCGTCTGTAAACCTACTTATTGGTTCGGCATCGGCAAAATGGGCTTTAATTGGTCCAATCCTAGTGCCAATGCTAATGGCGGTTGGTATCTCGCCTGAGCTGTCTCAGGCGGCTTACCGTGTGGGTGACTCTGTATCGAACATCATTTCGCCTCTAATGGTATTTTTCCCTCTTGTTGTGGTTTACTGTCAGCGTTATGTGAAGTCGGCTGGTATCGGTACGCTTGCGTCACTAATGATGCCATTCTCGATCGCAATGCTGATCGGTTGGTCTATCTTCCTAGTTGCTTATTGGATGGTAGGTATCCCGCTAGGCATTCAAGCTCCTTATACTTACACAATGTAAAAACGTGTAGGGTGTGAAAGCCGCTAATTGGCAGCCCAAAAGCGCAGGTCTTCGATCTGCGTTTTTTTGTTCTCGTAAAACGAACATCGATAGGTCTTGTAACTAGTTTTTTGGAGTTGCAGACTTTGTCCCGTGATGTGTTGCTGTAGTGAAACCGAAGTTGGTGATAAAATTCCTGACTTCAATCGTTTTTTGTTTCTTTGGAGCCTCCTTTGTCTAACCATCCGTTTTCCCCTCAAGATGAATTGTTTATGCGCAGAGCGATGGAGCTTGCTGAGCAAGCAGAAGCTGAGGGGGAAGTACCTGTTGGCGCAGTGCTTGTCAAAGATGGTGAAATTATCGCTGAGGGGTGGAATCGCTCTATTGGTACTAATGACGCTACCGCACATGCTGAGATCCAAACGCTGCGTAAAGCAGGCCAAAAGCTAGAAAATTACCGCCTTCTGGATACGACGTTATATGTAACACTTGAGCCATGCCCAATGTGTGCCGGAGCCTTATTGCATAGCCGCGTTAAGCGGGTTGTTTTTGGAGCGCCAGATTTAAAAGCTGGAGCAGCAGGAACAGTGCTTAATTTGTTTGAAAGTCAAGCCGCTTACCATTACGCCTTAGTTGAAAAGGGGCTGCTAGAAGATGAGTGCCGTACTCAGCTACAAGCGTTTTTTAAGCGCCGCCGAAAGGAAATTAAAGCGAAGAAGCAAGCACAAAAAGCATTAGAAAATGGAGAGAGCGAGCAAGGTAGTGGGAGTAGTGAGGGCTAGCAAATACCTACAACGTGGTAGATGTTTGCTTGGACGCACTAGTGATTGACTAAATGTACAAAAACACGATTACGTGAACTTACTTTCTTTTTCATACATGTCAGTTTACGTTTACGTCGGATAGCAGCTACTGTGTTATTTAAACGCATTGACTGCACTCTACGTCTTCTCATATTCAAAACCTCCTGCAGACAAGACTTATACCAGTAAAGCGCGGCTTATCGATGCTTGGCAATAGGCTCGATAATCGCACTAAACATTGTATGGTTTAAACGTTCTTCATTTGACTTCTGCATTGCACAGAGCCAGCAAACAATTTCAATACGATGCTTAATAATAGGAGTGACGTTATTTCGGCAGAGTGTAGCCGAAGGCGCCGCTTCATCAAGTGAGCTAAACCATGTGGTTGCAAAACAATCTGTTACAAAGCAATCAGTTTTACTAACGATGAAGAAAAGGCGACCAACCAAAGGAATGGTTGAGTGTGGTTGGTGTCACTCAGAGTCTTGGATTCTAGATAAGTTTTCGTTAGGACTCAATAAAAATGACGAGCTCATGGGCTCGTCATTTTTTAGTTTACCGCGGGTTTATTCTTCAATGCTTTCTTGTTCGGTGTCTTCTTCAACCGTGACGTCAGAAGCGCCAGAGACTTGTTCTACGACGGTCTCTACTGCGCCCGATATCAAAATGTCGGGGGTGAGCGGCGGAATCACTTGTAAGTCATCGCTATTCTCATCAATCGCTGGCTGTTGGCTGACATGACCAATGATGGATTGGTAGTAACGTCGAATATTTTCTACGTAATTACGCGCTTCATCGCCTCTGGCGTACCCATAGCGAGTTTGGCTGTAATAGCGCTTCTGACGAAGTAAAGGCAGCCTGTCTTTTACATCGGCCCAAGCGTTCGGATCGCCACCTTGTGCTTTGGTGAGTCGTCGTGCGTCCATCATGTGGCCGTAACCAATATTGTATGAAGCTAACGCAAACCATATTTTTTCATGCTCGTTAATGCTATCAGGCACGCGACTTACAATACGACGTAAGTACTCGACACCACCACGAACAGATTGCTCAGGGTCTAAACGGTTTGTTACCCCGACGCTTTTCGCTGTTGGCAGAGTCAGCATCATCATCCCCCTAACACCTGTTGGCGATTTTGCTGTTGGTTTCCAGTGTGACTCTTGATAAGCCAATGCTGCAATTAAGCGCCAGTCGAACTCTTCGCTGTATTTTTGGAATAAAGGTGCCCATTTAGGCAATTTGTCATCCAGAGCTCGAATGAATGCGCGAGTATCAACGTAGTCAAATGCTTCAATATGACCAATGTACTTTTCTTCGAGGGTGGACAGTTCTCCTGATTGTTTGATGTTACCGAAAAACTCTATCAGCATCGCATACAAACTTTCGTCTTCAGAACGTCGAGTAAACCAAGATACTGGTTGATCTTCTGTAAGTTCAAACGCGAGCGCAAGATCGGGGTAAAGGCGTTGAGCAAGGGAAAGTTCCACCGAATCAGTCACAGTAAAACGTAACTCACCCGTCGATACGTATTTGAGTAAGTCTCTCGTGTCAGCATCACCAACAATTTCAAACTGAAGTTCTGGATACTGCTTCTTTAACGCTGTTAGGGTCGGAACATATTGCGATTGTTCAACGATCTTTAATGTTTGAGCGCCTGCATTTGTATCTTCGTCGGACTCGTCGTCTTTCGAGGCTTGGTATTCAATGAGTTGTTCGATATCACGTGGTCGAAGTTGCCCTTTTTTATATACCACTTGTTGGCTTACATAATAATAGGCAGGGCCTGGTCTAAATCGTTTGACTGCTTGTGACGTTTGATTTAAACCCGTAGCGATGATATCGATATCTCCTTTCTTAAGAGCAGGAAAAAGCTCAGCCTGGCGAAAGGCTGGTTTAATCTCGAGTTTGACGCCGAGCTGTTCCGCAAACTGACGCGCCAATTCGTAATCCAACCCTGCGGGACCATCGGGACCTATGTAGTAGGAAAGCTGATTGTTTAGCGTGCCAACACGAAGCACACCACGTTCTTGAATTTTTTCAAATTCACTTTTGGGCTCTGACTCAATCTGGCAAGCTGAGAGCAAAAGAACAGAAACTAAAATTAGAGCACTGCGCTTGAGCCGGTTGAAGTGACTTATTTGCATTAATAGGTACATCTTGGAAAATTTCTATTTGCCTTTATATCAAAGCGAGCTCATGGGGCAAAGTGAATCACACACTTATAACGTGACATTGTGTGTTTTATCGACATTTTAGTTGTAATTCAAATTTGACAAAAAAAATGACGCAAACGGTTGCTTTTGGTGTTACATCACAAAAACAATTACTATATAATGCGCTCGCAATGACGAGGTGGAATCGGCATAGGTTCGACAGGGCTTATTTTAAGTGTCTGAATTTATTCCAATATCACCTTAATCAATTGCATAAGAGACCTAAGCACATGAGAATTTTGCGTGGCTCCCCAGCTCTTTCTGAGTTTCGTGTTAATAAACTACTGGAACTTTGTCGTGAACAAGATCTGCCTGTAACTGGCATTTATGCCGAGTTTATGCACTTTGCCGATCTAAAGTCAGACCTTGATGACCAAGAGTTAGAAAAACTTGAAAAGTTACTAACTTACGGCCCAACCATCGAAGAGCATGAGCCTGAAGGTCTTCTACTTCTTGTCACGCCTCGTCCTGGCACTATCTCGCCTTGGTCTTCTAAATCTACCGATATCGCTGTTAACTGTGGTCTGGATAAAGTGAAACGTCTAGAGCGTGGTACGGTTTATTATGTCGAGTCTTCAGTTGTTCTATCAGAAGCTCAAGCTGACGCTGTTAAAGCGTTAATTCACGACCGCATGATGGAAACAGTATTCACAGAATTTGAAGCCGCATCAGCATTATTTACTGTTGCAGAGCCTAAGCCTGTCGCACATGTTGATATCTTAGCTGGCGGTCGTCTTGCGCTTGAAGAGGCAAACGTTTCCCTTGGCTTGGCACTCGCAGAAGATGAAATTGATTACTTGGTCGAGAATTTTACTAAGCTTGGGCGTAACCCAAACGACATTGAATTGATGATGTTTGCTCAGGCGAACTCAGAGCATTGTCGCCACAAAATTTTTAACGCAGATTGGACTATCGACGGGGTAGATCAACCTAAGTCTTTGTTCAAAATGATCAAAAACACTTTTGAAACGACACCTGACTATGTACTGTCTGCATACAAAGACAACGCAGCCGTTATGACTGGTTCTAAAGCGGGGCGTTTCTTCCCTGACCCTAAATCTCGTCAATACACGTACCACCATGAAGATACGCACATCTTGATGAAGGTAGAAACGCACAACCACCCAACGGCAATCTCTCCATGGCCGGGCGCATCGACTGGCTCAGGCGGTGAAATCCGTGACGAAGGCGCGACGGGTATCGGCGGTAAGCCAAAAGCGGGTCTGGTTGGCTTTACAACCTCTAACTTACGTATTCCTGGTTTTGAACAGCCATGGGAAACCGACTTCGGCAAGCCGGGTCGTATTGTAAATGCGTTAGACATCATGCTTGAAGGCCCTCTAGGCGGCGCGGCATTCAACAACGAATTTGGTCGTCCAAATCTATTGGGTTACTTCCGTACTTACGAAGAAAAAGTCACTTCTCATGCGGGTGAAGAAATTCGTGGTTACCACAAACCAATCATGATTGCTGGTGGTATGGGTAACATCCGCGATGAACACGTACAGAAGAAAGAGATCCCTGTGGGTGCGAGCCTAATCGTACTTGGTGGTCCGGCAATGAACATCGGTCTTGGTGGTGGCGCGGCATCTTCCATGGCATCTGGTCAGTCAGCAGAAGATCTGGACTTCGCTTCAGTACAGCGTGAAAACCCAGAGATGGAACGTCGCTGTCAGGAAGTGATCGACCGTTGTTGGCAGTTAGGCGACGACAACCCAATCGCATTTATCCACGATGTGGGTGCAGGCGGTATCTCTAACGCATTGCCTGAACTTGTCGACGACGGTGAGCGTGGCGGTAAGTTCCAATTACGCGATGTACCAAACGATGAGCCGGGCATGAGCCCACTGGAAATCTGGTGTAACGAATCACAGGAACGTTACGTTCTAGCGGTAGCGCCAGAAAACATGGAAGCATTCGACGCCATCTGTAAGCGTGAACGCGCACCGTATGCAGTGGTGGGTGTGGCGACAGAAGAGCGTCATCTAACGCTAGAAGATTCTCACTTCGACAATACGCCAATCGATATGCCAATGGATATCCTGCTTGGTAAGCCACCGAAGATGCACCGTGACGCAACCACACTAAAAGTGGAAAGCCCTGCCATTGTTCGTGATGGTATTGAGCTTAATGAAGCGGTGGATCGCGTACTTCGTCTTCCTGCTGTTGCAGAAAAAACATTCCTAATTACTATCGGTGACCGAACAGTTACGGGTCTGGTTGCTCGTGATCAAATGGTTGGTCCTTGGCAGGTACCAGTAGCAAACTGCGCAGTAACAGCGGCAAGCTACGACACTTACTATGGCGAAGCAATGTCGATGGGTGAGCGCACGCCAGTGGCATTACTAGACTTTGGAGCATCGGCTCGCCTAGCCGTTGGTGAGTCACTAACGAACATTGCGGCAACAGACATCGGTGATATTAAACACATTAAACTGTCTGCGAACTGGATGTCTCCAGCGGGTCACCCAGGTGAAGATGCGGGTCTTTACGAAGCAGTGAAAGCGGTTGGTGAAGAATTGTGTCCTGCTTTAGGTTTGACTATCCCAGTTGGTAAAGACTCCATGTCGATGAAAACCAAGTGGGAAGAAAACGGCGAGAGCAAAGAAGTCACTTCTCCACTGTCGCTAGTTATCACGGCATTTGGTCGTGTGGAAGACGTACGTAAGACCGTGACTCCACAACTACGCACTGACAAAGGAGATACCTCTCTAGTTCTTGTTGACTTGGGTAACGGAAAAAACCGCTTAGGTGCGACAGCATTGGCACAAGTATACAAACAGCTGGGTGACAAACCTGCTGACGTAGATAATGCAGAGCAGCTAAAAGGCTTCTTTGATGCAATGCAAGCGTTAGTACGTGATGACAAGCTAGTGGCTTACCACGATAAAGGCGACGGCGGTCTTTTTGTTACACTGGCTGAGATGGCGTTCGCGGGTCACTGTGGCGTAAAAGCGAACATCGCAAAGCTGGGTGACGATGCGCTAGCCGTTCTATTTAACGAAGAGCTAGGTGCGGTTGTTCAAGTTAAGAATGATGATCTAGATTCAGTTCTATCTACTCTGGCGGCAAACGGCTTAGAGGCATGCTCACATGTGATTGGTTCTGTTGAAGCTTCAGACGACTTTGTTATCACTTCTGGTGATGCAGTTGTGCTTGAACGTTCACGTACCGAACTACGCGTTATCTGGGCTGAAACAACGCATAAGATGCAAAGTCTACGTGATAACCCATCGTGTGCAGACCAAGAGCATGAAGCTAAGAAAGACAACTCTGACCCGGGTCTAAACGTTAAGCTCAGCTTCGACGTAAATGAAGACGTTGCAGCACCGTACATTGCGAAAGGTGCTAAACCTAAGATGGCAATCCTACGTGAGCAGGGCGTTAACTCCCACGTCGAAATGGCAGCAGCGTTTGACAGAGCAGGCTTTGAAGCAACCGACATCCATATGAGCGATATCCTAACGGGCCAAGCGGTACTGGATGAATACCATGGCCTAGTAGCTTGTGGTGGCTTCTCTTACGGCGACGTACTAGGTGCGGGTGAAGGTTGGGCTAAGTCTATCCTGTTTAACGCACAAGCTCGTGAACAGTTCCAAGCCTTCTTCAACCGTGAAGAGACGTTCTCTTTAGGTGTATGTAACGGTTGTCAGATGCTATCAAACCTGAAAGAGCTGATCCCAGGTGCAGACTTGTGGCCACGTTTTGTGCGCAACGAATCTGAGCGTTTTGAAGCGCGCTTTAGTCTAGTTGAAGTTCAGAAATCTGATTCTGTATTCTTCGACGGCATGGCTGGTTCGCGTATGCCAATCGCGGTTTCCCACGGAGAAGGGCGTGTAGAAGTACGTGATGCAGAGCACCTAGCAGCGATTGAAGCATCAGGTACGGTTGCGGTTCGTTACGTGGATAACCTCGGTAACCCAACACAACAATACCCGAACAACCCGAATGGTTCGCCAAACGCGATTACCGGTTTAACAACAGCAGACGGTCGCGTAACTATCATGATGCCTCACCCAGAGCGCGTATTCCGCACAGTTGCAAATTCTTGGGCTCCGGAAGGTTGGGGTGAAAATGGCGCTTGGATGCGTATGTTCCAAAATGCCCGTAAGAATATCGGTTAATTAACCAAAGGTTAATCTAGCTTAAGTAAAGCGTTGGTTGAGAGACCAGCGCTTTCTTTTTTCTTCGTCGCTCTTTCTAGTGACTTGGCGAAACGTTGCTTTGTTCTGTCTCTTCTTTGTCATCTATTATCTAGCGTAAAAAACTTGCAGCGTTTAGATTACTTTTATGCTCTAATACCGCGCTTACCAAGGGATGGTGTTAAACAGCTCAGCTTAGATGGAGTTATCAAGTTGACCGAATCCCTGATTGATCCCTAAATCCCTTAGGAAATGAAAGAAATGTCTAAGAATCCAAAATTTGCTATCCGCGTCACTGAAAAACGTAACGGCTGGAGCGCAGAAATCACTCGCCAAGTGACATCTCGTAAGACTGTAGTATCAAAGCGTGAAACAGGCTTTGACAGCGAAGAGAAAGCACAAGCTTGGGCTGAACAAGAACTGGCTGGGTTTATCCAAAACCAAGTGGTTCGTAACGAGCGTAAAGCAGCGCAACGTCAAGAGCGTGAAGCAGAACAACTAGCGGCAAAAGTTCGTAAAGAAGAAGCCCGCAAAGCACGTGAAACCGAAGTAGACACTGACGAAGAATAAGTTTAAATCGGTGAGATGGTGACGTTACCCATCAAACAAATAGTGAAAATGCCCTGAGTTTTGTCTCAGGGCATTTTTTATTTATATCGGCTAAAAACAATCCGACGATACGGACAGGCTAAACGTGCCGTCTTCAGGGGCGGCAAATTGTTTATTGCCAGGAAGAAGGTGAGGGTTATTAGCATAAGTGCGATGTGTCGATTTGACCTTTGCAGAATGTCTCTCTGGTAAATCAAAGTGTTGTAAGCCGTCAGATAGATCGTTTGCTTCACCGTAGTCGAAATGTGTTGCGACGTCTTTGGGCTGCTTGGCGTAACGACAGTGATCCGGCTTACCATCTTCGTGCCAAGTTAAAGAGTTAGTTTTTGCATCTAGATTCAGGTTATTTGCTGCTGGCTGTGCGTAAAAATCTTCTGAAACTTGGTGCTTGCTTTGTTCTTGTAAGTAGTCTGCAATGTTCTCAGAAGCTTGCGCTAGGCTACCTACAGGGAAGAAGCAAATCAGAAGAAGCCGTGTTTTTAGATTGTTCATAATGTGTATGCAAGCAAAAGGAAATGATAATACTGATAAATAAAACAGCGTGCAATTATGGCCATTGGATACGATATAACAGGGCAGTTAATGTCTGCCCTGCATCTTTTAGGTATGGTTAGTATTGATAAGTGAGGTGCAGTTTGACTTCGCGACCAGGCGAAGGCACGCCATTAGATAGGTATGCTTCGTAGTAACGATCGGTTAAGTTTTTCACAACCGCGCCAATGCTCAAGCCTTCGACTTGTTGTATTTCCCAAACCACGTAAGCGTTTTGTAGCGTGTATTGCTCACTTGGCGATTTCACTTTTAAATTGTTACCGCTTGCCTTGGTTTTGGTTTGCGCATCATACCAACGGACTTCCCAGCCCGTACGTAAACCAGGAATCCATTCGTAACCTAAACCCAGATTAATGTTTAATGGCGGTACATCAGGATGATCATCATCTGAACCTGTAGAGTCAGATAGGCTACCTTTGTTTTTGCCGCGAATGTAACTTGCTGAGAAATTACTGTAGAAATCTTCAATCCGGTATTGTGAAATTAGCTCAAAGCCATAGTTTTTAAAGCCATCTAGGTTTGTATTCCAGCTTTGTAACTCAGTAGTATTTTTGTCGAGGTTTTCGCCCGTTCGTATATCAACTGTGTCGCTAACATCGTTATAGAACATAGTTAACTCTGTTGCGAGGTTATCGCGAGAGTTCACCAGCCCTTCCGTTAAGTTGATAACGCTTGCTTGATAAGCATGGATACGAGACACGTCCAGATTCAAAGCAGTAGCCGTAGCGGTAGCGCGCGCATATTGCACTGAGTAGATGTTATCAACGGTTGGTGCTTTTAAAGCGTAGGCGTAGGAGGCGTTTAAACGCGTATTATTGCTCGCATCAAAGTCGATATCCAAACGTGGGCTAAAGCCTTTATGCGTCGTTTCACCGTAGTTATGTCCGGCAGCTGGATCATTATAATCCGGCGCTGCGTTCCCTTTTCCTTCACTCTTGATGTATTCGTAACGCAGAGAAGGTGTGATTGTTAGGCGGTCTGTTGCTTGATAGTGATCAGCAATGTAAGCGGCATAAATTGACTGCGTGCCAGATGGTTCGTAGTAAGGGGTGTACCAACCGTAGTTTTTCGCTTCATTACTGTCGTATGATGCGTTGAATACTAACGAGTCTCTATCGGTTTTTTGATATTGAAGCCCAGTGACTAGAGTGTGGTCTCCGAATTGCGCTTGGTTAAACACATCAACGTAATCACGCTCGTAACTCAGCCATGACTCATGACCGTAACTGCCAACAGAAACGAACATTTTCTCGAATGCTACGTCAGGGCGAGCCCAATGACGATCGTTTTCGGAACGTGCCATTTTGATATTGAAATCAATATACGGGTTAGTCGGCATGTAGTGGTAAGAGATGGTCGTGGTGTTGTCCGTGTATTTGTTATCGACGGTGTAAGCGTATTGGGCTTTTTCTAATGAGCCGTATTTCTTGATATTGTATTCGGTGATGTTAGGCATTTTTCCGCGGCGGTTAGCCCAAGGTTTACGACCTTCATCTTTGTAGCGAGTGTGGCTAATTTCAAACTCGTGATCGTTATTTTCATAACCGACCTTTACGAGCATGTTTTCTTGCTCATAACCTGAGTAATCCAGCGTTTCACCACCTCCGACTTTAATGTCATCAGAATCTTTTACCGAGCCATTCGCTAGAAAATAAAAACCAGTATCGTTTTTACCATAGAGTGTTAGCGTGTAGGCGTTCTCATCGCCGTTGGTGTTGTATGCACTTGAGATGCGGGCACCAAAGTTTCTTTCGCCGTACAGGAGATCATCGACACTTTTGGTTTTAATGCGAATGGAGCCACCAAACTTCCCGTTGAGTGCTCGATAGTCGTGCGCGCCCTTGATAATTTCTGCTTCGCCAATTAAGAACGGATCAAAAAAGAAGGTACCGTAGCGGTATTGTTGAAAGCCAATTGGAGCGCCATCGACAAAGACGGCGATATCGCTTGGATCATCAAAACCACGAATGTTAATACGTTCGCCACCAGAACGACCGCCACCATCTATTGATGCACCGGGAACGGCATCGATCATTGAGGCAAAATTAGAGTACTGTTGCTCTTCAATCTCTGACCAATTAATGGTGGTTTGCGCAGGCTCAGCAATGGTAATAGGTTTGGCATAACGAACGCCTATGACTTCAAGCTCTTCATTTGGCGCTGTCTCGGCATATGAATAAAGAGGGAAGAGCAAAGCCAGTGAAATGAGATTTACTTTGAATGGATGACTTTTTAATCGTTTCATATTGATGATTTATAGTGTTTTTATGAAGCTGGGATTATAAGAACATTATTACGATTAATAAATGATAATGAGATTAATTATCAAATGTGTTTTTGCGACGGATTGTAAAGTTTTTTATCCATTCGTGGAAACTACGATAAGTATCGTTAGCGTACATAAAACAAAAAGCCCAGCATCATGGACGCTGAGCTTATTGGTTTTAAACAAGATAGTGCGAGCACTGTTGCCCCTTTTGAGCTAATCAGGCGCCTACTTGGTAGGAATTACTGAGTTTCTAACGGTATCTGTCCGGTGGTCAGCGGCTCGGCATCGAATTCAGTGAGGCCTTCAATATAGCTTTCGACTGCTTGCTCTAAAGCATTATCACCTTGGTTAAAATAGGCAAGGTGGAAAATTGCATCGCCTTCGTTCACCAATGGTAATGTTTGTTGACCGATAACCAAACCACGCTTCGGGGCTTTTAGTTCTATCTCATCATGACCAAGAGGAGAGCTAATATAAGCGAGCGTTTCCCCCTGTTCTACTTTGTCTCCCAGATTAACGACAGTACGCAAAATGCCGTTACCTGACGCGCGAACCCAGCTGGTGGACTTCGCTATGATAGGCTCAGGCAGCTTTTTCCTGCTCGCACGCAACATACCAATGGCTTGCATTACGCGCCGAACCCCGAGTACACCAGCGCTTATCGAAAGTGGATCAAAACGCAATGCTTCGCCAGCTTCGTAGGTGAGCACTGGAATATCGCATTTTTCTGCTTCACTGCGTAAAGAGCCATCACGCAATGCTGAATCAACAATCACTGGCGTCGAAAATGCTTGAGCAATACGTAGAGTTTCTGGGTTGCTTAAGTTTGCGCGAACCTGTGGCAAGTTCGTGCGATGAATTGCCCCTGTGTGTAGATCCAAAATGTAGTCACAACGCTTGGCAATGTTGTTAAAGAACCCGTGTGCCATACGAGATGCAAGTGCGCCTTTTTCACTGCCAGGAAAGCAACGGTTGAGATCTCGTCGGTCGGGCAAGTAACGAGATTTATGGATGAAACCAAAAACGTTAACGATAGGTACTGCAATGACAGTGCCTTTCAGTTTTTGTGGATCCAGTTGGTTAATGATCTGACGAACGATTTCTACGCCATTAAGCTCATCACCATGGATAGCAGCATTCACCATTAACACTGGTCCTTCTTGTTTCCCATGGATGATTTCCACAGGAATAGATAAAGGCGAATGTGTATATAGCTTCGCTGCTTCAAATTCGATCTCTAATCGTTGTCCTGGTTGTATTTGATGTCCTAAGAGCTCAAACACTTTGCTTTTTTTACTTCTGGCCATAAACCATCTCTGTCAAATGCGTCATCAGCAATGTAACAATTGCTGCAAAATCGCACTAATCATTCTCATTAAGGACACGACAAATTACTTTAATCGTCATGCGTGAAATTTTGGTATGTGTGAAGTTTTTGTTTTCAATATGATCTTTTCTATCAGTTTAATACATAACAAGACATAGAGAAGAGTGCGCAATAATAGCCTTAAAAAATGTGACTGTATTAAAAATAATACTGTTCATGGAGGACAAAAAAACGGACTTTTAACCCTACTTTTTATCCGATAATATCCGCGCCGAATTTGAGGTTTCACACTTTCTAACTAGAGGTTTTGATGAAAAAGGCAATTGCTAAAATTGGTGCATTGACTGCGGTAGCAGTTTCACTTTCAGGTTGCGTAGGTAGTAATGCCGTGACAGGTTATGTTATGGGGTTTAACTTGAAAGCTGTTGACAACCGTTACGCTCGAGGTGGTCTAAATATGCTTTTAGCGCCTGTTTATGGTGTCGCGATCGCAGCGGATTATATCGTGTTTAACTCTCTAGAATTTTGGACGGGTAAGAACCCGTTAAATGGTAAGCCACATATCTTCGATACAAAGGTAGATACTTACATTGATGTAAACCACCAATTAGATAAATCGTTAACGACGGCACCAATCGCACCATTAGCGGATAACCGTGTCATTGAGCAGGGGCGAATGCAGCAAATCGATGAGAACACTGTTCAAATGGATATTACTTACAGTAACGGTGAAAAGGCGACACTCATGGGTGTACGCGATGGTGAGTTTGTTACTTACTACATTGATGGTGAAGTTGTTGCACAAACCTCAATGGATGAATTAGCCGCTTACGCGCAAAACCGTGTGTAGTTGGGTTCAACTAAACCAAAAAAAGGGTGCCGTATGGCACCCTTTGTCGTTTTTCGTGATTGAATTATGCTTTCTCTGGAATCGCTTCTAAAAGCGCGACCATCTGTTCCCAGTACAACTGAACAGTATCAATCTTCACTTTCTCATCTGGAGAGTGAGGGAATTTTATTGTTGGACCGAAAGAAACCATATCCATGTGTGGGTATGGTTCTTTAAATAGGCCACACTCAAGACCAGCATGGATGACCATGATGTTCGGCTTATGACCGTAAATGCCTTCATACATATCACGGAAAATTGCCATGATCTCGGAATCTGCATCTGGCTTCCAGCCAGGGTAAGCGCCTGAGAACTGAATTTGTGCGCCTGCTAGCTCAGTAATCGAGCGCAGCATGCTTTCCACTTGGCTACGGCCAGAGTCAATGAGAGAACGAATCAAGCAAAGCACGGTGACTTTATTTTCTTCTGTGCTGATCACACCAACGTTTAGAGAAGTTTCAACAACGCCTTCCACCTCATCACTCATACGGATTACACCGTTTGGACAAGCGTTAAGTGCCGCAATGAATCGTTGCTGATCGGCGATTGAAAATACTTGCGCGTCAGTCGTGATCACTTCATTAAAGGTTACGATACCTGTTTCGATTTTACCCAATTCAGTTTTAAGCAGCTCAGTGTAGTGGTTGAACAGCTCAGCAAGCTTGTCTTGGTTTTCGACAGGAAGCGCGACAGTAACAAACGCTTCGCGAGGGATTGCATTACGTAAGCTACCGCCACGGAATTCGACTAAACGTAAATCAAGCTCTTGAGCATGACCGGCAAGGAAACGACCAAGTAATTTGTTGGCATTACCGCGACCTGTGTGAATGTCACAACCTGAGTGACCACCTTTTAGGCCTTTCAGCGTCAGTTGGCGTGTTACAAAACCTGCAGGCGTTGATTCTCGAGAAATATCGAAAGTCATGGTGCCATCAACGCCACCTGCACAACCCATGTAGACTTCGCCTTCTTGCTCAGAGTCTGTATTTAGAAGAATCTCACCCTCTAACCAACCAGCTTCAAGGCCAAATGCGCCAGTCATGCCTGCTTCTTCATCAATCGTCAGCAGAACTTCGAGTGGACCGTGCTTAATATCTTTAGATGCCAATACAGCAAGGCAAGAAGCCATACCAATACCGTTATCTGCACCAAGCGTCGTGCCTTTCGCAGTTACCCATTCGCCATCGATGTAAGGTTGGATTGGATCTTTGGTGAAGTCGTGTTCAGTGTCTTCGTTTTTCTGCGGCACCATGTCGATGTGTGCTTGAAGTACAACAGCCTTCTTATTTTCCATTCCTGGTGTCGCGGGCTTTTTGATGAACACGTTACCGGTTGGATCACGGCGAACGTCAAAGCCTTGCTCTGTTGCCCAGTTGATAATGTACTGTGCTAATGCTTCTTCATGTTTCGATGGATGAGGGATAGAACAAATCTTATCGAAAAACTGCCAAAGTGGAGCAGGTGATAAGGTACTGATCTCAGAATGGAACTCAGACACGGAGGACTCCTTTTGATGTGCTTTGCCAAATATATACCGTAAAAATGTTGTCAAGGTAGCATTAAATGCTAGACGATTTGGCCTTCAAATTGCCGTTAGCATACCACCAGATATGGAGTACGAGTAGTCGCGATCACAAGGATTTCTCTCAGAACTGTCACAGTTTGTGAATACAATAACAAGCACTATGTGTTCTCTATCATACATTCTGAAAGTGGCTTTATTTTTTAATTCATAAAATTGTAATTTAATTACATATAAACTTTGATAAAGGTCAATTTATGTATTTTTTGTGATTCCAATCACTAAAATGCTTGTAATTAAATTTCTTGGTGGTATATTTGTAACCAGCTTCTGAGAGAAGAATGAAATGCTCAAAGGATGAGTCCGTTTTATCGCCTCCAAGGAACCGAGAAATCAACGAATGTTTAATTGATTTAAAAGGTGATAGTTATGAAAGGTTTACCAAGTACAATGTTCTGGAATAGCAAATCTGTTTACACCGGTAACTTTGTATACCCAACAAGCTTTGGCTACTAAGTGAAGTCAACGCATGTGACTCGAACAGTTTGTTCACCCCTATAAATTGGAATTTTTTTTCAGTGATAGTGCTGACATGATTCACCGCCACCCAAATTGGGTGGCGTTTTTTTATCTCTATTTTCTTTTCCTGACTCACTTATTGCCATCAAAGCCTTCTTCTATTCCCCATTCTTCGGTTTTATCGACTTTTCCATCAAATCTGTTAGATACCATGTTTAAAATGGGCCATTTTCATCTGAAAGTTTAGTACATTGCTCAGTTTTTATTCTCTTTTAGAGAACTGTGTTATCTGGGTTACCTATTGTTTTATAAGAATATATTTCTTTACTTGCTTTGATGGGTTAGAGAATGTGTTTCATATCCAAAGAAAAAAAACGCATTAGAGTGAAGATTCTATCTAGAATTTGCTATTTGATAACTTTATAATTCCCGCCAATCGATTACGCAACCGTTTACTTTTTACCTTTACAGGATTCGATCATGCTTGAGAGGCTTTTTAAACTCAGTGAAAATGGCACAAATGTGCGCACTGAGATCATTGCAGGTGTTACGACCTTCCTAACTATGGCTTACATTATTTTTGTAAACCCAGCGATCCTGTCGGATACCGGTATGGACCGTGGCGCCATTTTTGTCGCAACTTGTCTTGCTGCCGCAATCGGCTGTTTTATCATGGGATTTGTTGCCAATTACCCAATCGCACAGGCACCAGGAATGGGCCTGAACGCATTTTTTACTTACTCTGTTGTATTAGGAATGGGTTATACGTGGCAAGTTGCGTTGGCGGCTGTATTTGTTTCTGGCCTTCTGTTCATTCTTTTAAGCGTATTTAAGATCCGTGAGTGGATTATTAACTCGATCCCGCATTCTCTACGAACAGGTATTTCAGCTGGTATTGGTCTTTTCTTAGCGTTTATCGCATTAAAAAATGCAGGTATCGTCGTTGATAACCCAGCGACATTAGTTTCTATGGGAGAGATCACATCATTGCCATCTGTATTGGCCGCGATTGGCTTCTTTCTTACGATTGCATTGGTTCACCGTGGTGTGAAAGGTGCGGTGATGATCGCTATTCTTGGCGTTACAGCGCTTGGTCTTCTATTTGGTGATGTGCAGTGGGGCGGTATTATGTCAACGCCACCAAGCATTGCGCCAACTTTCATGCAACTGGATTTCTCTGGTTTGTTTGAAGTAGGCATGATTTCCGTCGTATTTGCTTTCCTATTTGTCGATTTATTTGACACCGCAGGTACGCTCGTTGGCGTTTCTCAAAAAGCAGGTCTAACTGATGAGAATGGCAACATCCCTCGTTTAAACAAAGCGTTACTTGCAGACTCAACAGCAACGTCAGTAGGTGCATTACTTGGTACTTCTAACACGACATCTTATATTGAAAGCGTTTCTGGTGTGGCTGCGGGTGGGCGTACTGGTCTAACAGCCGTGGTTGTTGGTGTACTCTTCCTACTTGCTCTATTGTTCTCACCACTTGCGGGTATGATCCCTGCTTATGCAACGTCAGGTGCGCTATTCTATGTGGCGATCTTGATGCTGTCTGGGCTAGTAAGCATTGATTGGCGTGACCTAACTGAAGCGTCCCCAGTTGTTGTGACTTGTTTAGTTATGCCGCTAACATTCTCGATTGCAGAAGGTATCACGTTAGGCTTTATCGCATACGCGGCGATCAAATTATTTAGCGGTAAGGGCCGTGAAGTGTCGATGAGTGTATGGGTGATGTCAGCCATCTTCATCGTTAAATACCTCGTCGGTTAATTTCTCGAGCAAAAAGCCAGTGTGGATTTATTCACGCTGGCTTTTTCTTTTTTACGTTGTTCACAGAAGACGGTTTTTCTGCGGAATAGGCAGAGAATTTTGATATCACCGTTGGTATTAGCGGTGTGTTTCGGTAGAATAATCGTTTGCGCAGCTTGAAATCCTCGTCTCCAAACATTTTGGAGAAGTTAGTGAGCATTCCGCTTTTGAGTGACTTCGCTAGATTTTGAGGATGCATATTTTCAAATTATTAGGTTATTACAATGAGTAAAAAATTCATTATCACTTGGGATGCAATGCAGACTTACTGCCGTGAACTGGCTGAAAAACAAATGCCAGCTGAGCAATGGAAAGGAATTTGGGCGGTAAGCCGCGGCGGTTTGGTTCCTGGCGCTATTTTGGCTCGTGAACTTGGTATTCGTTATGTTGATACAATCTGTATTTCAAGCTACGACCATGATCATCAGCGCGATATGACGGTACTAAAAGCACCTGAAGGTGATGGCGAAGGTTACCTAATCGTTGAAGACCTAGTAGACAGTGGTGATACAGCGCGCAAACTACGTGAGATGTATCCAAAAGCGAAAATGATCGCTGTGTGTGCGAAACCATCAGGCAAAGAGCTGCTGGATGATTACGTTGTAGATATTGCTCAAGACACTTGGATCGAGCAGCCTTGGGATATGTCAATCCAGTATGCTGAGCCAGTAAACCGCAAGCAAAAATAAGCGCGGTTAAAGAATATTGAGAAATGCCCCTTTATAGGGGCATTTTTTTTATTATGATATTAAATCATGCTAATAGCCTAGGGTTCTTCCTATGTCTGAAGACGTCAGTAAAAATCTTTCCGAAACTTTGTTCGTGAAACATAAGCAAGCAAAAGAAACCTCCGCGCTTACCCAGTACATGCCGACCAGTAAAAAAATACTTGATGAACGAGAAGCGCAGGGTGATCGTGCTTGGTATCGTCATTTGCGTCGCTTGCAATGGGCTTGGCAAGGATTGTCTCCGATCGAAATGGAAGGCGTACTGTCCAAAATTGCTTCATCATCTCACTCGCGAACCAATGATGATTGGTTAGACACTGTAATGGGTTATCACAGTGGTAACTGGACATTTGAGTGGATCAAGCTTGGTATGGATCATCAGAAGCGAGCAAATGAAATGCAAGGAGAAGAGGCAGCGGATGAACTCTTCACTGCTTCTTTGTGTTTTAGTATTGCCGGCTACCCACATTTAAAAAATGACAACTTGGCATCGCAGGCTCAAGTACTGGCAAACAAAGCGTATTCTGACGGCGCAGAAAAAACTAAGTACACCATCAAGCAAATTGAAGTGCCTTACCAAAATCGCAAAATCATCGCGAACCTCCATTTACCAAGAACGGATAAACAGTTGCCTGTGGTCATGGTGAGCGCTGGTTTGGATACTCTACAAACCGACATGTGGCGTTTGTTCCGTAATCGTCTTGCACCGCGAGATATTGCGATGTTAACCGTAGACATGCCTTCGGTAGGGCATAGCTCTCATTGGCCCTTGACCGAGAATTCAAGTTGCCTACATCAAGCGGTATTGAATGAGCTTTACTCGCTACCTTGGGTTGATCATCACAAAGTGGGGTTAGTTGGGTTTCGTTTTGGTGGTAATGCAATGATCAGACTCTCTTTTGTCGAGCAGGAAAAGATCAAAGCTTGTGTCGCTCTAGGCGCACCCGTACATGATATTTTTACTTCCCCTCAGAAGTTACAAAAAATGCCGAAGATGTATTTAGACCTTTTGGCTTCCCGTTTGGGGAAAAATGCGGTTGATATTAATAGCATGGCTGGTCAGATGATGGCGTGGTCATTGAAGGTTCAGGGCTTCCTGAGCAGTCGAAAAACCAAAGTGCCTATTTTGGCTTTGAGTCTTGAGGGCGATCCAGTGTCGCCACACAGTGATAATCAACTTGTTGCTCTATTTAGCCAGTATGGTAGAGCGAAAAAAATCAGTTCCAAAACAATTACAAAAGGATATGAGCAATCCCTCGATTTAGCCATAAAGTGGCTAGAAGATGAATTATTAGGGTGACAATTCTCCTAAATTAGTTAAGAGTGATATATCTGAGCAAAAAATAAGCTCATGATAATTAAAAATAATAATCATTCTTGGGTGTTTACTTTTAACTATGAAAACGGAGATTCATATGTCAGAGACGACTCAGGGCCCGACTCACTTTCGCTTGATGTCAAAGTTGAAGGCGATAGGGCCTTACCTGCGCGAACCACAATCGCAAGAAGGGCGCTATTATTTTGATTGTTTATCTGTATGTGTAGACGACAAAAAATCGCCTGAGAAGCGTGAATTTTGGGGCTGGTGGATGGATTTGGAATCCATCGAGGGAGGCTTTACTGCTAAATATCATATTGGCAAGTACAACAAAGAAGGGCAATGGGTATCTGAAGCCCTTCCCAAAAAAGTAGTAGAGGAAGTGTATCTCACGCAGAGCACATTCCATCAAAAGCTGGTTGATACTTTAGAAGAACACTTCAAATTAGAAGTCGAATATCACACGGAGTCTTTCGATTTCGCTTAATTTGGTTGTTTTCATTTAATACCAAACAAAAAGGTGCGAAAACGCACCTTTTCTCTTGTTAATTCCCTATTTGATTGTTAAAACATCCTCTCTTTATTTGTTTTTCACTTCAGAAGACATCATGACAACGAATCAACAAAATGCAGTTGTTTCACAACCACAAACTGTCGTTGTGAAACTGGGTACAAGTGTGCTGACAGGCGGCACTCTGGCACTCGACCGTGCACACATGGTTGAGTTAGCACGCCAGTGTGCTGAGCTTAAAAAACAAGGCCATTCAATCGTAATGGTTTCGTCTGGTGCGATTGCAGCAGGCCGTGAGCATCTTGGTTACCCCGCATTGCCCAACGAGATGGCGAGTAAGCAGTTACTTGCCGCGGTGGGGCAGAGTCGCTTGATTCAAACATGGGAGTCTTTGTTTGGTATTTATGGTATCAAGATCGGCCAAATGCTACTAACCCGTGCCGATTTAGAAGATCGTGAGCGATTCCTTAACGCGCGCGACACTATTAATGCGCTCGTTGCGAACGATATTGTTCCTATCGTAAACGAAAATGATGCCGTTGCGACTAGCGAGATTAAAGTTGGCGATAACGACAACCTTTCCGCTTTGGTAGGCATTTTATGTGGTGCAGATAAGCTCTTGCTTTTAACTGACCAAAAAGGTCTGTTTACTGCTGACCCTCGTAAAGATCCGAACGCAGAGCTTATCAAGGAAGTAAAAACCATCGACGACACGCTGCGTAAAATCGCAGGTGGAAGCGGTACAACATTGGGTACTGGTGGTATGGCAACGAAGCTGCAAGCCGCAGACATCGCTCGCCGCGCAGGTATCGAGGTTATTATTGCTGCTGGTAGTGCGCCGAATGTTATCTTTGACTCTCTAAGTGCTGAACCTCAGGGCACGCGCTTCCTACCTTGCGCTGAAGCCTTAGAGAACCGTAAACGCTGGATTCTAGCGGGACCTGCGGCATCGGGCGACATCGTTATTGATGATGGTGCAGTCAATGCTGTGGTCGGCAAGGGGAGTAGCCTACTTGCTAAAGGGGTCATCAAAGTTAGTGGTGACTTCGCACGAGGCGAAGTGGCGCGTGTAACAAACGCTCACGGTAAGTTGGTGGCTCGTGGCATCAGCGCCTACTCAAGTGATGACCTAACTAAAATTACGGGCAAACACAGTAAAGATATCATCTCTATTTTGGGGCATGATTATGGCTCTGAGGTGATTCACCGCGATGATCTGGTCGTCATTCAGGAATAGAATTAGAGGGAAGCAAAGTGGATTTAACGAATATGGGTAAAGCTGCTAAAGATGCAGCTTTCGAATTAGCGACAGCGTCAACTGCGCAAAAGAACCAAGCATTAGCCATCATCGCTGATGAGCTAGAAGCAAACTCCGCTGCTATTTTGGCGGCAAACGCTAAAGACATCGAACTTGGCCGTGAAGCGGGTTTAACCGATGCGCTGCTCGATCGCCTTTTGCTTAATGAAGAACGATTGACTGCAATTGCGAATGATGTTCGCAACGTCATTAGCTTGAACGATCCTGTAGGCAGCGAAATAGACAGTAAGGTACTGGAAAATGGGATGTCACTGTCTCGTCGTCGTGTGCCGCTTGGTGTCGTAGGCGTAATTTATGAAGCGCGTCCAAACGTAACCATTGATATTGCAGCGTTGTGCTTGAAAACCGGCAACGCAAGCATTTTACGTGGTGGCAAAGAGACCTTTTTCTCGAATATGGAATTAGTGAAGGTTATTCAGTCTGCGCTCGCAAAGGCGAACCTTCCAGCCGCTTCTGTGCAGTACATTGAAAAACCAGATCGTGAGCTTGTTTCTCAATTGCTTAAGTTGGACGATTACGTCGACATGATCATTCCACGCGGTGGTGCTGGCCTACACAAAATGTGTAAAGAAAACAGCACGATTCCGGTGATTATTGGTGGCTTTGGTATCAGCCATATCTTTGTCGACGAATCCGCTGATCTAGAGAAATCCCTGAATGTGGTTGAGAACTCTAAAGTTCAACGTCCATCTGCGTGTAACTCATTAGATACGCTGCTCGTGCATGAAAAAATTGCAGCGCAATTCCTACCAATGATCGTAGAGCGCATGAACGATAAAGTGACCTTCGTGACAGAGCCTAAGGCAAAAGCACTGATGGCTCAAGCAACACAAATTCGCGATGCTGTTGAAGGTGACTTTGATACGGAATGGTTGAGCTACACTCTTGGTGTAAAAGTTGTGTCTGATGTGAAAGATGCCATTGATCATATGCGTGTCCATAACGCGAGCCACTCAGATGCGATCATGACCAATAGTTTGGAAAACTCAGAACTGTTCATCAATTCTGTCGGTTCGGCGGCGGTTTATGTGAATGCTTCAACGCGCTTTACAGACGGTGCGCAATTTGGCCTTGGCGCAGAAGTCGCAGTATCTACGCAAAAGCTACATGCACGCGGTCCGATGGGCTTAGAAGAGCTAACTAGCTACAAGTGGGTTGGTAAAGCGAACTACTTAGCACGCAGTTAACACATTCGACGAGATCTTGAGTGAAAAAGGGGCCTTTGCGCCCCTTTTTGTTTTGTCTAACATACCAATTCCGCTACACTACATGAGCTTTTATTTCGGTTTGAAAGCGTTATACCCAAATAGCTTTAATAGAGTCCGTATAACCATGAACGCGTGGTTATCCGTGATTGCTCATGAGGTTATTTTGGTATAGATATGGAGGTGATATGCATTGTCCTTTTTGTTCCGAGAACGATACCAAAGTTATTGATTCCCGCTTAGTGGCTGATGGCCATCAAGTTCGACGTCGCCGTCAGTGCTTGGCGTGTAGCGAGCGTTTCACTACGTTTGAAAGCGCAGAGTTAGTGATGCCTAAAGTGATCAAATCGAATGGCAACCGTGAACCATTTGATGAAGATAAAATGGTTGGCGGTATTCAACGCGCTTTAGAGAAACGCCCAGTGAGTGCCGATTCTATAGAGTTAGCGATCAGTATGATCAAATCACAACTGCGTGCGACGGGTGAGCGAGAGGTTCCGAGTGAAATGATTGGTAATTTAGTCATGGACCAGCTCAAAGAGCTCGATAAGGTGGCTTACATTCGTTTCGCTTCCGTTTACCGAAGCTTTGAAGATATTCGCGAGTTTGGCGAAGAGATTGCCCGCCTAGAAGACTGAGTAGCTCATGACTCAACACACTCCTGAAAGAGCGTTTTCTGATTTAGATTTCGCCATGATGTCACGAGCTATTAAGTTAGCGAAACGTGGCATTTATACCACCGCCCCTAATCCAAATGTAGGGTGTGTCATCGTTCGTGATGAAGAAATTGTCGGTGAAGGCTATCACCATCGTGCTGGTGAGCCGCATGCCGAAGTGCACGCGATGCGCATGGCGGGTGAAAAAGCGGTTGGTGCAACCGCTTATGTGACGCTAGAACCTTGCTCTCATTACGGCCGTACACCGCCATGTGCCGAAGGGCTGATTAAAGCCAAAGTGGCACGTGTGGTTTGCGCCATGGTAGACCCAAACCCGAAAGTTGCAGGTCGCGGCATCCAGATGTTGCGTGATGCCGGAGTTGAAGTACAAATCGGCTTGTTAGAGCAAGATGCCCTTGCCCTTAACCCTGGTTTTATAAAGTACATGCGCACAGGCATGCCGTTTGTTCAATTAAAAATGGCAGCCAGTTTGGATGGGCAAAGCGCACTCAATAATGGTCAGAGCCAATGGATCACCTCCCCAGCGGCCCGCCAAGATGTGCAGCGTTATCGAGCAATGAGTGGTGGCATTCTTTCTACTAGCAAAACGGTGATTGATGATAATGCATCACTCAATGTGCGCTGGGATGACTTACCTAATAGTGTTCAAGCGCAGTATTTACAAGAAGAGCTTCGTCAACCAGTACGTGTAATCTTAGACCGTCAGAACCATTTAACTGATGCGCTCAAGCTGTTCCATACCGATGGAGAACGAGTTATTGTTCGCTCTGATGGAGACTGTATCCCTCTATTGGACAGCGCTGACCAAATTGACTTATCAACGACATTAAAACGTATCTCTGATGAGCACCATATCAATCACTTATGGGTTGAAGCTGGAGCTACGCTAGCGAGTGCGATGATAAAGGCTAATCTTGTAGATGAGCTCATTGTTTACCTTGCGCCAAAACTCATGGGCAGCGATGGTCGGGGGCTTATCGGTGCTTTAGGGTTAGGCGCTATGGCTGACGTCATAGATTTAAACATTACAGACGTTCGTATGGTTGGGGTAGACATTCGCATCACCGCCACCATAAAACGTAATGAAATTAGATAAGAATAGTATGTTTACAGGAATAGTAGAAGCAGTTGGCAAGTTAGCTGCGATTACGCCGAAGGGCGAAGACATCACCGTCACGGTTGAAACGGGTACGCTTGATATGTCAGACGTTAAGTTAGGCGATAGCATTGCGACCAATGGTGTTTGCTTAACGGTAGTTGACTTCGGAAGTCACTATTACAGTGCTGATCTGTCATTAGAAACCTTGAAGAAAACGGGGTTTGCTGAATACCAAGTAGGCGATAAGGTGAATCTAGAAAAAGCCATGTTGCCAACAACGCGATTGGGTGGACATATCGTTTCTGGCCATGTCGATGGGGTTGGTGAAATTGTCGAACGCAATTCAGTTGGCCGTGCGATAGAGTTTTGGGTTGCAATGCCTGCGGAAATTAGCAAGTACGTTGCAGAGAAAGGCTCGATTACTGTTGATGGTATTAGCCTAACCGTCAACGACTTACGTAAAAATGCTTTTAAGCTGACGATCGTTCCTCATACGAGTGAAGAAACTACGATTGACCAGTTTCAAGTGGGGCGCAAAGTCAACTTGGAAGTTGATGTACTTGCGCGTTATATGGAGCGTTTACTGCAAGGACAACAAGAAGATAAGGCCGAGTCTCGTATCACGATGGACTTTTTACAGCAAAACGGTTTTGCATAAGTCTTGGGAGTGGCTGCGTGAGGCATGCGATAAAGAGCAGACTCACAGAACACCGCGAGATTCATTGACTTGCTTAATGCAAAGCTCAAACTATTGACCTAACTAGCATTCACTGCAACGTAATTTTTCATTGCTGTCGCAATAACAAATTTAGAATAACGGGATAACAGACTATGCCAATCAGTACGCCACAAGAAATTATTGATGATATTCGCGCAGGCAAAATGGTCATCCTAATGGATGATGAAGACCGCGAGAATGAAGGTGACTTGATCATGGCTGCCGAGCATATTACGCCGGAAGCCATCAACTTTATGGCAACCTATGGCCGTGGCCTGATTTGTTTAACCATGACCAAAGATCGTTGCGAAAGTCTAGGTCTGCCACCAATGGTGCAAGACAATAATGCGCAATACACCACCAACTTTACTGTTTCGATTGAGGCAGCAGAAGGGGTAACGACGGGTATTTCAGCCGCAGATCGCGCACGTACCGTTCAAGCAGCAGTCGCGCCAAACGCTAAAGCTGCGGATTTGGTGCAGCCTGGTCACATCTTCCCTCTCGCAGCTCAAGACGGCGGTGTACTGACTCGCGCAGGTCACACTGAAGCTGGCTGTGATTTGGCTCGTCTTGCTGGTTTAGAGCCAGCATCGGTGATTGTTGAGATCTTAAATGACGACGGCACCATGGCTCGTCGCCCAGATCTAGAGATCTTTGCAGAGAAGCACGGTATTAAATTGGGCACTATTGCCGACCTAATTGAGTACCGCAATAACACTGAGACAACGATTGAACGTGTGGCAGAGTGCAAGTTACCGACAGAGTTTGGCGAGTTCACGTTAGTTACGTACAAAGACACCATTGATAACCAAGTGCACTACGCAATGTGCAAGGGCGATTTGAAAGAAAAAGCGCCACTGGTTCGCGTTCATCTTCAAGACGTTTTTACCGACTTACTACGTAGCGATCGTAATGCAGAGCGCAGCTGGACACTAGATAAGGCAATGAAACGCATTGGTGAAGAGGGCGGTGTACTGGTTGTTCTTGGCCATGAAGAATCGACCGATCTACTTATTCATCGCGTGAAGATGTTCGAAGCGCAAGACAAAGGTGAAGCACCAACGCTTGCTAAAAAACAAGGCACGTCTCGCCGTGTTGGCGTTGGTTCACAGATTCTTGCGGATCTCGGTGTACATGATATGCGTCTTCTGTCATCGACCAACAAAAAGTACCACGCGTTAGGTGGTTTTGGTCTGAACGTTGTTGAGTACGTCTGCGAGTAACAACCGAACAATAAGTTCCTAGTCTTTGACGTGCTTAACTCGTCAATGGCTAGGAACCGGTGATTTGCCTCCAATTTCCATTAGATATTGCTCACAAATTTGTGCTAGAATCCGGCGATTCTCACTTGATGAACATATTTCACTTATAAATAGAGTTAAAGGAAAGCTTATGAAAGTGATCGAGGGTGGCTTCCCAGCGCCAAATGCAAAAATTGCTATCGTTATTTCTCGTTTCAACAGTTTTATTAACGAAAGCCTACTTTCTGGTGCGATCGATACACTAAAGCGTCACGGACAAGTAAGCGAAGACAACATCACGGTTGTGCGTTGTCCAGGTGCCGTAGAACTACCTCTAGTAGCTCAGCGTGTTGCTAAAACTGGCAAATTCGACGCTATTGTTTCTCTAGGGTCTGTTATTCGCGGTGGAACGCCTCACTTTGACTATGTTTGTAGTGAAATGAACAAAGGTCTAGCACAAGTGTCTATGGAATTCAGCATTCCAGTAGCATTTGGTGTTTTGACTGTTGATACGATCGATCAAGCGATTGAACGCGCAGGAACCAAGGCTGGTAATAAAGGTGCAGAGGCTGCACTAAGCGCACTTGAAATGATTAATGTACTATCTGAAATTGATTCCTAATGGGGGCCAGTGTGAAACCAGCCGCACGTCGTAACGCACGTCAATTCGCTCTACAGGCGATCTACTCATGGCAAATTACTAAAGAGAATGTTGCCAAGATTGAAGAACAGTTTTTGTCTGGCGACAAATACGATGAAGAAGAACTTCATGCATCTGAGCCAGCGCTTGCTGCTCCAGAGACAGACGTAGCTTACTTCCGTGAACTATTAAGCGGTGTTGTACTTAGCCACGCTGAGCTAGATAGCAAAATTCGTCCATACATTTCTCGTCCTATGCAGGATTTAGATATGATGGAACTTGCTCTTCTTCGCCTTGCTATGTACGAGATGACTCGTCGCGAAGATGTTCCTTACAAAGTTGTTATCAATGAAGCGATTGAACTTGCAAAAGTTTTCGCAGCAGAAGATAGCCACAAGTTTGTGAATGGTGTACTTGATAAAGCAGCACCTCACATTCGTAAGAAATAACGATTTCTTCAATGAAAAGGTCAGCACATGCTGACCTTTTTTGTATCAAAAGCTTTTACATAAAAAAGTAAGTGAATTATGTCTGGTGAATTTAATCTGATAGACAAGTACTTCGTCGGTCGTCAGAGCCAACGTAAAGATGTCCATCTAGCCGCTGGTGATGATTGTGCTTTGGTCAAAGCGCCAGCTAATGTTCAGATTGCGATTAGCACGGATACATTGGTAGCTGGAACGCATTTCTTAGCCGACGCGAACCCAGCATGGGTCGCACACAAAGCATTGGCTTCTAACATCAGTGATTTGGCGGCGATGGGCGCAACGCCTGCGTGGGTGAGCTTTGCATTAACGATGCCTGAGCCAGATGAAGAATGGCTTGCTCCTTTCTGTGATGCATTTTTCGAACTGGCTGATTACTATGGTATTCAGTTAATAGGCGGTGATACCACCAAAGGGCCATTGTGTCTGACACTCACGGTGCAAGGTTTTGTACCTGAAGACAAAGCGCTCACGCGATCCGGCGCAAAGCCTGGGGATTGGGTATATGTAACGGGAAACCTTGGCGATGCAAAAGCTGGCTTGGATGTGATTCTAGATGACTCTCTGCGCAGCAGAGCCGGCTCGGAAGCACTAGAGCGAGCTCATTACCTTAGTTCTCCGCGTGTGCTTGCTGGACAAGCTCTTGTTGGCTTAGCCTCTTCTGCGATAGATATTTCAGATGGTTTAATCTCTGATATTAAGCACATTTTACAGCGATCTCAGGTTGGGGTGAGTATTGATGTCTCTCAGCTACCGATCTCTTCAGAATTAGTCCAGTTTTTAGATGATAAGATCAGCGCGCAGCAGTATGCTTTAGCAAGTGGCGAAGAATACGAGTTGTGTTTTACCGTGCCGGAGCAAAATCGAGGCTCGTTACAAAGCGCTTTGTCTCATACTGGCTGTAAGGTCACATGTATTGGTCAAATCCGACCAAATGGAACCTTCGAGCTGCATGATAACAATCAACCACTTGATTGGGACTTAAGTGGCTTCGACCACTTTAAATGATCTGAGCTAAGCTCTAGCCAAGAGCCTGTTACTATTGAGCAACTCACAGGCATGACGATTGAAACCAAACTAGCAGTATAGGTTTAAGGATATGACCAACCCTCTTTCTCTGATTTCATTAAAGAACCCGTGGCATCTATTGGCGACGGGTTTTGGCAGTGGATTATCCCCGTTTATCCCTGGAACAATGGGCACACTGGCGGCCGTGCCTTTCTTTTTGTTGTTGGCACAATTACCATTTACGGCGTATGTCATTGTTGTTCTGATTTCGTGTGTGATCGGCATTCAAATATGCCAAGTGACCTCTGCAGACATGAAAGTTCATGATCATGGTTCAATCGTATGGGATGAGTTTGCAGGCTTTTGGATTACGATGAGCATTGTACCTGCACTGAATATTCCACTCACTGAATGGAAGTGGTTGATCACTGGCTTCATCTTATTTCGTTTTTTCGATATGGTAAAACCTTGGCCAATTGGGTGGCTAGATAAGCGAGTTCACGGTGGGCTGGGTATTATGGTTGATGATATCGTGGCGGGAGTTATGGCCGGTGTTGCCCTGTTTCTAGTCGCAAAATATGCGGGCTGGATGAATTAAACGTTGACCGTAAAAAAAGGGATGCTATGAGCATCCCTTTTTACATTCTATTTTGCTAAATAATCCAAGATGGATTTTTCAATTCCTTTTGCATCGAGACCAAGCTCTTCATGCAGTTCATCTTGTGTTCCCTGATGAATAAACTCATCGGGTAAACCTAGGTTTAAGACTGGCTTAATGATTTTATCTTTCATCATGAACTCAACGACACCCGCACCTGCACCACCTGCGATAACATTTTCTTCTAACGTCACGAGCACGTCATGATCTGCGGCTAATTGACGAATTAATGCTTCATCGAGCGGCTTCACAAAGCGCATATCAGCAACAGTGGCGTTAAGGTATTCTGCCGCTTCTAGCGCGTTACCCAAGAAAGTACCAAAGTTCAGAATAGCAACTTTTTCACCTTGGCGAACCATGCGCCCTTTACCGATTTCTAACGCCGTAAACTCAGTTTCGATTTCTACGCCCATGCCGCTACCACGAGGGTATCGAACCGCACTCGGGCCAGAATGCTTATGGCCAGTGTAAAGCATTTGTCGGCACTCGTTTTCGTCGCTTGGCGCCATGATCACCATGTTCGGAATACAGCGCATAAAGCTCAAATCGAACGCACCTTGGTGAGTTTGACCATCTGCGCCAACGAGACCTGCGCGGTCGATCGCAAACATCACTGGTAAGTCCATGATCGCGATGTCGTGGATCAATTGGTCATAACCACGTTGCAAGAAAGTCGAATAGATAGCAACGATTGGATGATCGCCCGCAATTGCCATGCCTGTTGCCAGTGTCACCGCGTGCTGCTCAGCAATCGCCACATCAAAGTATTGGTCTGGGTACTCTTTTGAGAAACGCACCATACCCGAGCCTTCGCGCATTGCTGGCGTAATTGCCATTAGCTTAGGATCTTGGGCCGCCATGTCACATAAAAAGTCACCGAAGATCTTTGAGTAAGTTGGCTTACCGCCACTGCTCTTCGGTAAGCTATTGTTTGCCGGTGCGAACTTCGGCACTGCATGGTAGCCGATAGGATCTTTCTCGGCAGGCTCATAACCTTTGCCTTTCTTGGTCATGATGTGTAGGAATTGAGGACCTTTGAGCTCACGCATGTTTTTTAGCGTTTTGACGAGTTCATTGACGTCGTGTCCATCAATCGGGCCAATGTAATTAAAGCCGAACTCTTCGAACAGAGTACCAGGCACTACCATGCCTTTGAGGTGTTCTTCCGTACGGCGAACCAACTCTTTAATAGGTGGAACACCAGACAACACTTTTTTACCGCCTTCACGGATAGAAGTGTACAAGCTGCCAGAAAGTACTTTCGCAAGGTGGTTATTCAGGGCGCCGACGTTTTCTGAAATCGACATTTCGTTGTCGTTCAAAATCACCAACATATCAGGATGAACGTCGCCAGCGTGGTTCATGGCTTCGAATGCCATGCCTGCTGTAATTGCGCCATCACCAATCACACTGACGATTTTGCGACCTTTACCTTCTTTTTGTGCGCTGATGGCCATGCCAAGACCTGCACTAATCGATGTCGAAGAGTGGCCGACAGATAAGGTGTCATATTCACTTTCTTCACGCCAAGGGAAAGGGTGTAGACCATCCTTTTGGCGAATTGTTGGCATTTTATCGCGACGTCCGGTGAGGATTTTGTGCGGGTAAGCCTGATGACCAACATCCCAAATCAATTTGTCGATAGGGGTGTTGTAAACATAATGCAGAGCGACAGTTAGCTCTACGGTGCCTAAGCCAGACGCTAAGTGTCCGCTAGATTGGCTCACTGAATTTAGCAGATACGTTCGCAGTTCATCACACAGATTTGGTAATGTTTCTTTTGGAAGAAGACGTAATTCTTCCGGTGTATTTGCTAACGCCAGTGTTGGGTACTTTGAAATATCAAGAGTCATATAAATGCGCGCTTATAGTGTTAATTTTTGCGCTCGATGACATATCGGGCGAACTCTTCGAGTAACTGAGTATTGTATGGGATAGCTTCCAATGCTTGAAGTGCTTCCTGTAACAGAGTGTGAGCTTTCTCTATGGCTCCCTCTAAACCCAGCAGGGAAGGATAAGTGCTCTTATTCAGACCTTGGTCGGAACCTTGAGGCTTACCCAGTGTTTCTGTGTCACTGATGATATCAAGAATATCGTCTTGAACCTGAAACGCCAAACCAATTGCTTTTGAGTAGCGCTCCAAGTGAGGTAGAACCTCGATACCTTTCTCACCAGCAGCTAATGCACCTAATTTTACCGCACAATCAATCAGAGCTCCGGTTTTTTTACGGTGTATCTCTTCCATTTCTTCAAGAGAAACTTGGCGATTTTCCGCGCCTAAATCTAAGGCTTGCCCTACACACATGCCGCTGGCACCAGAGGAATGCGCTAAGGCTTTGATCATATTGATGCGTTGAGCTTCTGCCGCCGAGCTTAATTGACCATCAGAAATAATAGTGAAGGCAAGAGTTTGTAGTGCATCACCTGTCAGTATTGCGGTTGCTTCATCAAACTTAATATGACAAGTTGGTTGACCTCGACGCAGTTCATCATCGTCCATGGCTGGCAGATCATCATGAATGAGTGAGTAGGCATGTATACATTCGATAGCAGCGGCGGGGGTGTCTAAGTCTTCAGGTTTACAGCCGAGCATTTGACCTGTGATGTAAACAAGAAAAGGGCGAACGCGTTTCCCACCTAGCAAAAGGCCGTATTTCATTGCTTGAATCAATGGCTGCTCTTGATATGGAAGCTGATCGAGCCACAAATTTAATTGCTGATTGTTTCTTTGTTGAAAAGACGTCAATGTCTGTTGCATCACATTGCTCACTACTGATTGTTATTCTGAATCTGGTTTGAAGTCACTCAGTGGTGCTTCATCATCTTCACTAAGAAGAATGCTCACGCGCTGTTCGGCGTCGCTTAATTTAGTTTGGCCTGCACGAGCTAAGGCAATGCCTCGTTCAAACTTACGCAGGGCATCATCTAGAGCAAGATCGCCATTTTCTAATTGATCAACCAAGCTATCAAGCTCTTCAATGGTTGCTTCAAAGGTCATGCTTTCTGGTTTCTTGACCGCCATCTTTTTTCTGCCTTAATCAAGCCTCGGGTAAGATGCACGAAAGTTACCTTAGCCTAGTAACTTGGTCAAATTTAACCTTATATAATTGTCACAAAATTAGCGTTCAACGAGTCTAAGCGATGAAACCCCATATTTTGGTTGAGGTTGTTAAGTGTAATTTGTGATCCATTAGCTAAGATTTTTCTAAAAATTCTGCGCGAGTTGTCGATACAGGTAATAATCCGCCCAATGGCAGTATTTGAGTATAGCGTGAGGAGTGCTTTGTGGATTTAGCAACCCTATTAGGTTTGATTGGTGGTTTTGCATTCGTCATTATGGCGATGGTGCTTGGTGGCAGCATCGGCATGTTTGTCGATGTCACGTCGATCCTTATTGTCGTTGGCGGCTCAATATTCGTCGTGTTGATGAAGTTCACAATGGGACAGTTTTTTGGTGCGACAAAGATTGCTGGCAAAGCCTTCATGTTTAAAGCGGATGAACCCGAAGACCTGATCGCAAAAATTGTGGAAATGGCCGATGCGGCGCGTAAAGGTGGTTTTCTTGCTCTTGAAGAGATGGAAATAAACAACACATTCATGCAGAAAGGCATTGATCTACTGGTTGATGGCCATGATGCCGACGTTGTGAGAGCGGCACTCAAAAAAGACATCGCGCTTACGGATGAACGACATACGCAAGGTACTGGCGTATTTCGCGCCTTTGGCGACGTTGCTCCTGCGATGGGAATGATTGGCACCTTGGTTGGTCTTGTTGCGATGCTTTCAAACATGGATGACCCTAAAGCGATTGGACCAGCAATGGCCGTTGCACTCTTGACCACATTGTATGGCGCGATCCTGTCCAATATGGTGTTTTTCCCTATTGCGGATAAGCTTTCTCTTCGCCGTGACCAAGAAACGCTAAATCGCCGTTTGATCATGGATGGCGTATTAGCGATTCAAGATGGCCAAAACCCGCGAGTGATCGATAGTTACTTGAAGAACTACCTCAATGAAGGTAAACGTGCCCTTGAGATTGACGAGTAACTTGGAGAGTAGTGATGGATGATGAAGATAACAAATGCGATTGTCCGCCACCCGGTCTCCCGTTATGGATGGGGACATTCGCGGACTTAATGTCGCTACTGATGTGTTTCTTTGTTCTTCTACTCTCGTTTTCTGAGATGGATGTACTGAAGTTCAAACAAATTGCAGGATCAATGAAATTTGCCTTCGGTGTGCAAAATCAGCTTGAAGTGAAAGACATTCCCAAAGGTACTAGCATTATTGCCCAAGAGTTTCGACCGGGTCGGCCGGAACCAACTCCGATTGATGTCATCATGCAGCAAACCATGGACATCACTCAGCAGACGCTCGAATTTCATGAAGGGGAGTCTGATCGAGCTGGTGGCACAAAACGTGATGAAGGCAAGTTAACGGGTGGGCAATCGCCAGAAACGTCAACTCAAAACAATGAATCTGCCGAAGCGGACATGCAGCAACAGCAATCTAAAGAGATGTCGCAAGAGATGGAAACCTTGATGGAAAGCATCAAGAAAGCCTTAGAGCGAGAGATTGAACAAGGCGCCATTGAAGTTGAAAACCTCGGTCAGCAGATTGTTATACGTATGCGTGAAAAAGGTGCATTCCCAGAAGGTTCGGCCTTCTTGCAGCCTAAGTTTCGCCCTTTAGTTCGTCAGATTGCAGAGCTAGTAAAAGATGTGCCAGGCATTGTTCGAGTATCTGGCCATACAGACAATCGACCGCTAGATTCGGAACTTTATCGTTCTAACTGGGATCTCTCTTCTCAGCGCGCAGTATCAGTCGCGCAAGAGATGGAGAAAGTGAGAGGCTTCTCTCATCAACGTTTAAGAGTACGAGGCATGGCGGATACGGAGCCCTTGTTACCGAATGATTCTGATGACAATCGCGCACTTAACCGACGGGTTGAAATCAGCATTATGCAAGGCGAGCCTCTCTACAGTGAAGAAGTGCCAGTAATTCAATAACTAGGCTTTAGTTTTAAGTCAGTAAAGAGATAAGAAAGCGAGCAGATTGCTCGCTTTTTTTGTTTTTCCAATCCGCTTGGGTGTATAATCTTGCGCCTTAAAAGTGAGCTCAGACTACTTTTTGTGACTGAAACGCGGTTTTACTGCGTATGAAGTATTGAAGTTGAGTGTCACTCTTTGTTGATTGCGAAACTAACCTGCGAATTAGACTATGAAATTTATTGTAAAGCCCCATCCAGAAATTTTTGTAAAAAGTGAATCTGTGCGTAAGCGCTTCACAAAGATTTTAGAGTGCAACATTCGTAACATCATTAAGAGCCGCACGGAGTCTGTCGCGGTATTTAACCGTCGTGATCACATTGAAGTGACCTCTGAGAGTAACGAATTCCACGCTGAAGTTCTTGAGGTTTTGACTCATACACCAGGCATTCACCACGTACTGGAAGTGAAGCAAACTGAATTTAAAGACTTGCACGATATCTTCGAGCAAGTGCTAGAACTCAACCGTGCTGCACTCGAAAATAAAACCTTTGTTGTACGTGCGAAGCGTCGTGGCAAGCATGACTTTACCTCCATTGAACTAGAGCGTTATGTAGGCGGTGGTTTAAATCAAGCGATTGAAAGCGCTAGTGTTAAGCTACGAAACCCAGACGTGACGATTAAGGTGGAAGTTTCGAACGACAAGCTAAACCAAGTATTGTCTCGTCATAAAGGCCTAGGTGGTTTCCCACTGGGTACGCAAGAAGACGTGTTAAGCCTGATCTCGGGTGGTTTCGACTCTGGTGTTTCAAGCTATCTTCATATCAAGCGTGGTTCAAAAGTACATTACTGCTTCTTTAACTTAGGTGGTCCAGCACACGAAATCGGCGTTAAGCAGGTTTCTCACTACCTATGGAACAAATACGGTTCTTCAGCAAAAGTACGTTTTATCTCAGTTGATTTCGAGCCTGTGGTTGCGGAAATCCTAGAGAAAGTCGATGACGGCCAAATGGGCGTGATCTTGAAGCGTATGTTTATGCGTGCAGCAGGCATGATCGCTCAGAAGATGAAGATCGAAGCATTGGTAACAGGTGAAGCGCTAGGTCAAGTATCGAGCCAAACGCTAACCAATCTACGCCACATCGATAACGTAACTGACACGCTGATTCTGCGTCCACTTATCAACTGGGATAAAGAAGACATCATCAATCTAGCACGTGAAATCGGCACAGAAGATTTCGCGAAGACAATGCCAGAATACTGTGGTGTTATCTCTAAGAAGCCAACCGTGAAAGCGGTGAAAGGCAAGCTAGAAGCTGAAGAAGAGAAATTCGACTTTAGTATCCTTGAGCAAGTGGTTCAAGAAGCTCGCATGATGGACATTCGTGATATTGCGAAAGAGTCTGAGCAAGCCGCACCAGAAGTAGAGCAAGTTCAAGCGGTAGAAGAGCACGCGGTTGTGCTAGATATTCGTAGTCCTGAAGAGGAAGACGATAACCCACTTGAAATCGAAGGTGTGGATGTGAAACATATCCCTTTCTACAAGCTGGGTACACAGTTTGGTGACTTAGACCAGTCTAAGACATACCTACTTTACTGTGACCGCGGTGTGATGAGCCGTCTGCAAGCGCTTTACTTGCAAGAGCAAGGCTTCAGCAACGTAAAAGTTTACCGTCCATAGCTGACTGTTAAAATACGTTAAAAGGCGCAAATTGAGACATCAATTTGCGCCTTTTTTGTTTTTGATCGCGTTACAGACAACCATTACTTAGCATAATGTTGAGGCTTATCGCAAAGCCATACACTTTGTGTTGATATAACGATAATTAATCCGAAAGAAGAGTAATAAAGTGATATTGCTGCCAGATATGCGGATGAGATTTTTGATAGATAAAAAAACACCGCCTAATTTAGGCGGTGTAACAAATTTGACAGACAGGTCAAAAATAAATACAGGAAGTATATGTTTTGTCACAGGGAGTGTGGACAAAACATTATGGTAGAAATCTACCTAACTCGAAATACGAGTTTGCAAACACAACATCGCAACAACGAAGCCAATTGATTTCCAAAGAAATCAAGCCGTTCAGGCCCGTGTTGCGGGGTGAAATATAGAATTTATCTGGCTGTTCGACAACGGACATTTTATAATGTTTCAGATTAAAAAAACTAATCCTATTAGAGGTCCCATATGTCTCGCAGATTGCCTCCATTAAATTCGCTTCGAGTCTTCGAAGCGGCTGCTCGTCATCTCAGTTTTACACGAGCAGCAGAAGAGTTATTTGTTACTCAAGCCGCGGTCAGTCACCAGATTAAAGCGCTTGAAGAGTTCTTATCATTGAAGCTCTTCCGTCGACGTAATCGTTCTTTGTTGTTAACAGAAGAAGGCCAAAGTTACTTTCTCGATATCAAAGATATCTTCACCTCGATTGCGGAAGCGACAGATAAGGTGTTGGAACGTAGCGAAAAAGGGGCATTGACGATTAGCCTACCGCCGAGTTTTGCTATCCAATGGCTTGTACCTCGTTTGGCCGATTTTAATGCTCAAGAGCCCGATATCGATGTACGTATTAAAGCCGTAGATATGGATGAAGGCTCACTGACTGATGATGTTGATGTGGCGATCTACTATGGCCGTGGGAACTGGCCAGGTTTGCGAGCAGATAAATTGTACCAAGAGTTTTTGATCCCACTTTGTTCACCTTCATTACTTTTGGGTAACAAACCATTAGAATCTTTAAGTGACCTCAAATTACATACTTTGTTACACGATACTTCGCGTAAAGACTGGAAGCAGTTTGCTCGTCATTACAACATTGAAGGCATCAACGTAAACCACGGTCCTATTTTTAGTCACTCAACGATGGTGCTACAGGCTGCTGCGCACGGTCAGGGGGTCGCGCTCGGTAACAACGTACTCGCCAAACCTGAAATGGAAGCCGGACGACTCATTGCACCATTCGACGAGGTGTTGATATCCAAGAATGCATTCTATGTGGTGTGTCATGAACAGCAGGCAGACATGGGCCGAATCGCAACGTTTAGAGATTGGATGTTAGCAACCGCGAGAAAAGAACAAGAGGAAGTATTGGATGAATCACTGGATAGCTGAGGGACCTGAAAACGGACCGCTGTTTATTTTTGCTCACGGCGCAGGTGCGGGGATGGAGCATGACTTCATGACAGCTGTCGCCAAAGGATTAGTGGAGCAAGGTATTCGTGTAGTGCGTTTTAATTTCCCTTACATGGTGAAACGTTCGGAAGATGGCAAAAAGCGTCCGCCGGATCGCGCGCCAAAGTTGCTTGAAGCATACAGCGAAGTGATCGCTCACTTTGCTTTTTCTCCCGTGGTTATTGGTGGTAAGTCAATGGGCGGTCGTATGTCGAGCTTGTTGGCTGAAAATGAGCTGGTGGCGGGCATTGCCTGTTTAGGTTTTCCATTTCACCCGCCGGGAAAGCCAGAGAAATACAAAGGCGAGCACTTAGCAACCATTGAGAAACCTACGCTGATTCTTCAAGGGGAACGAGACACCTTTGGTAAGCGTGAGGAATTCGATGATTTCGTCCTTTCGTCACAAGTAACGGTGAGCTTTTTACCTGATGGTGACCACAGCTTCAAACCGCGCAAGATCTCAGGTCATACTGAAGTAGGTAACATTACACTCGCGATAGAGCAGTTAGCGGCGTTTATAAAAGAGGTGTACAGTGAAAAGTAAGTGGTTACTCTCATTCTCTGGATTGTCTGGGCTGCTTTCGGTCGCTCTTGGAGCATTTGCTGCTCATGGGCTAAAAGCGACACTGGCCCCTTATTTGCTCGGTGTATTTGAGACCGGAGTTCTGTATCAATTTATTCACACGTTGGCGATTGTGTTTTGTGCCATTCTGCTTCTGCTCAATTTGGGACAAAAAGCACAAAAATATTTTTTCATTGCGGCGATTTGCTTTATTATCGGCATCTTTTGTTTTAGCGGCAGTCTTTACGCGCTGGCGCTGACGGGCATTAAGTGGTTTGGGCCAATTACTCCTGTGGGAGGATTACTGTTCATGATTGGTTGGTGTCTGTTCTTTTTTGCTGCGTTCAATATCAAAGAGGTCTCCAAGTGAAACAACTAATACTCTATTGCCGTTCTGGCTTTGAGAAAGAGTGTGCTGGTGAAATTCAGGACAAAGCGACACAGTTGGAAGTGTATGGCTTCCCTCGTGTGAAGAGAAACTCAGGTTATGTTGTCTTCGAGTGTTACCAAGATGGAGATGCCGACAAACTTGCGAGAGGTTTAGACTTTAAGTCTTTAATTTTTGCTCGACAAATGTTTGCGGTAGCAGCTGAGTTTCAATCGTTGCCAAGTGATGACCGCATTAGTCCAATTTTGAATGAACTAGCAGACATTGAAGCATTCCCTCGTTGTGGTGATTTGAGAATTGAAACGCCAGATACAAATGAAGCGAAAGAGCTACTGAAATTCTGCCGTAAGTTTACCGTCCCAATGCGTCAAGCGTTGCGCGGCAAAGGCTTAATGCTGAACAAAGATAACGCGAAAAAACCAGTACTGCACATTTGCTTTGTTGAGCCTGGCCACTGTTACGTTGGTTACTCTTACACTGACAACAACTCACAGTTCTTCATGGGTATCCCTCGCCTTAAATTCCCAGCAGACGCTCCAAGTCGTTCAACACTTAAACTGGAAGAAGCATTTCATGTCTTTATTCCACGTGAAGAGTGGGATGAGCGTTTGGCACCAGGTATGTGGGGTGTGGATTTAGGTGCATGTCCAGGCGGTTGGACGTACCAATTAGTGAAGCGCTCAATGTTCGTTCACTGCGTTGATAACGGCATGATGGCAGACAGTTTGATGGAAACTGGCCAGATCAAGCACCATATGGTGGATGGTTTTAAGTTCGAACCAGACCGCAAGAACGTAACATGGATTGTTTGTGACATGGTGGAAAAGCCAGCTCGTGTTGCTCACCTGATGGGACAGTGGCTGTTAAAAGGTTGGGCAAAAGAGGCCATCTTTAACCTTAAGCTGCCAATGAAAGGGCGTTATGACGAAGTGCTGCAAGACCTTGAAAATCTGAAGCAGTTCCTCATTGATAATAAGGTAAAGTTCAAGCTACAAGCTAAACATTTGTATCATGATCGTGAAGAAATCACGATTCATATCCAATGTCTGTCGAATATTTCACCTTACTAACTTTATTCCCCTAGTCTTTTGGGAATAGTGATTAGAATAGAAAAAGCGCCTTCAAATGGCGCTTTTTTAATATCTGCCGGATTTCATTGTGTGAAACTACCATCGGGCACTACTCTGCTTTGTTTGGCCCTACAAAGCGAATATCTTGCAAGTTAAAGCCTAGTTCGATATCGCACTTTAAAGCGGCGACGCGTTTACATAAACGAGCAGACTCAATGTGCTCATCCAATTTTTTACGGTATTTCGGTACGAGATCTTCACTAGCGTAGGCAGCTTCAATACTCTCAAACTGAGTGAGAATCTCTTTCGCTGCTTTCGGGCCAATTCCAGGTACGCCCGGAACTTGGCTAGAGCTTATCCCTGTCAATCCCCAGTAGTCCGCTAGTTGATTTGGTTTTACGCCGAACTCTTTTTCGATAAATGGTTCATCTAACCAACGGTGTTGGAAATAATCACGGATTTGTAGGGTAGGGGAAAGTAGCTGGCAGTAACCTTTGTCTGTGGAAACGATGGTGACTTTTTCACCATGGCTGGCCACTTTCGTTGCGAGTGTAGCAACCAAATCATCTGCTTCATCGCCTTCAGAAAGCAATGAATCAATACCTTGCTCCCACCACGCTTGTTGAATCGCATCTAACCCTTGCAGTAGTGGCTGAGGCATTGGTTTTCGGTTTTGCTTATAGTCAGGGAGAATTTCAGCGCGCCAACCTCTGTCTTGTTCGTGGTGATCAAAAACCGCGATGATGTGTGTCGGGTTGGCCTCTGACAGAATGCGAGTGAGGGTTCTTTGCGTTGTGGTTATGGTTCTTGCTATGTCGGTTGGATCTGGTTGTGCTGAGTGCACTCGGCGGATCAGGTTTAGGGCATCAATGATAACAAGATGAATAGACATAATGACTTAGCAATAAAAAAGGGGCGTAATGCCCCTAGTGTAACGAATGCTAGCCTGACTATCGACCACCAATTTCCGGGTGAGCGATTCGATAACACGGTTCGTAGTCTGAACCGCCAGGTAATTTCATTCGGTGCTGTTCGACAAAGTCTTTTAGCAACTTATCGAGTTTTTTCATGAGGACTGCGTCGCCATGAATGGTGAAAGGCCCTCTACGTTCTATTTCTCGAATGCCTTCAGCCTTTACGTTACCTGCCACTATGCCAGAGAAGGCTTGACGCAAGTTGGCCGCTAAAACTTGCGGTTCTTGATCTAGGCTTAAATCCAATTGTTCCATCGACTCATGAGTAGGCTCGAATGGCAGTTGGAAGTTTGGCTCAATTTTCAATGACCAGTTAAAGCTGTACGCATCGCCTTTCTCTTTTCGGTGAAGGCGTACCGAGTCCATGGAGCGTTTCATAATACGAGCGACTTCTGCCGGGTCGTCAATGATGATCTCGTAGTGCTTTTGCCCTTCCTCGCCAAGTGTGTCGCGAATGAACTCATCAATAGAGCGGAAGTACTCTTCACTCTCTTTTGGTCCTGTTAATACGATAGGCATTGGCTGATCGGCGTTATCCGGGTGCATCATGATGCCAAGAATGTACAGTAGCTCTTCCGCTGTGCCCGGGCCACCTGGGAAAATAACGATACCATGAGCCATACGGACGAAGGCTTCCAAGCGCTTTTCGATGTCGGGCATGATGACCAGTTCATTTACTATTGGGTTTGGTGGCTCGGCCGCAATAATCGAGGGCTCGGTTAAACCAAGATAACGTTGCTGAGTATAACGTTGCTTTGCGTGCCCAATCGCTGCACCTTTCATCGGCCCTTCCATTGCGCCAGGGCCGCAACCTGTACAGATGTTAAGTTCACGCAGGCCCAGTTCGTTACCCACTTCACGTGTGTACTGATACTCCACTCCATTGATAGAGTGACCACCCCAACATACGACAAGATTCGGTGCGATACCTGGAGTTAATGCTCTTGCATTACGAAGAATGCCGAATACGAGGTTCGTAATGTGAATTGGGTTAGTAAGGTTGAGCCGTTGGGCGTCTGCCAAATGCATGTTTACGTAAACGATATCACGCAATACGGAGAACAGATGCTCTTGGATACCTTTAATTATTTCGCCGTCAACAAAAGCGTGCTCTGGCGGATTAGTCAGCTCAAGCTTAATACCACGCTCACGACGCACGACGTTGACATCAAACGATTGGTATTTATCGAGCAGTTCTTTCGAGTTATCGGTATGGCTACCGGAGTTCAACACCGCTAACGTGCAATTACGATACAGCTGATAAAGTTCACTCGAGGCTGTGTTCTTTAAGCGCTCTACTTCTAGTTGAGATAGCAAGTCCATGCTACCAGCGGGGCTTATATGGGTAATCATAACGCCTCCTTGTGTTGCATTAATTTTAGGGAAAGTACCAACTTACCTTTTTGGTGTTATACGTATGGTTTGATGAAAGGTAGTTGGCCGATTTGGTTTTATGGTTATCAACTCCCAAGCAACCTCAAGATGATACATTTGCCTTTTATAAATACATCATCTTGAAGTGACTTGGGTTTTTACAGCTTAGCAGACTAAAAGGGAAGAAATGTGATAACTCGTTGAAAATGGGTGGTTATAAAGCGTAGATTGCACCAAATTTGGTTTGTTTGCTCGCTTTTTGTACGAATCTTAGCTCCAGTTAAGCTGGTTTGTTCCACGTTTTTTAGCGTCCGCAAGCATCTTGCCAAGACGATCGAGCACATACTCTGGCGTATCGGACTCTTTGAAAGACGTCGATACAGCAGCTAAGGTAATCATGATATTTTGCTCACGGAACTTAAAGGGTAATTGGCTAATATCACGCTGGATATGCTTAATCAGATCCAGTGTGTATTCTTCAGATTGTTCCGGGACGAGTAGAATAAACTCCTCGCCACCAAAGCGAGCTACTGTTTCCGTTTCTGATACGCGCTTGTTAATAGTACGAGCGATGATCTTCAGCGCTTTATCGCCAGCCGTATAACCATAGCTATCATTCACCGCTTTGAAATTGTCTACATCAAACAGCACAACACGAAGGTTTTGCTGAGAGCGAATCCAACGGCGATACTCTAGCTCTAGTCGATCGTTAAATGCAGTGCGGTTATAAATTTTAGTCAGCGGGTCGAGCAACATACGCTGAGCTTGGTCATCTAAGCGTCGACGATAATCTTGCGTAGTTTCAAATACCGCTTCGAGTTGGTTCTTACTGTAACTTAACCGCTCTTGCAGCGCTTGCTCTCGCTCTTCCGTCATTTTCAGTCGCTCTGTCAGCGACGCCATTTTTTCGAGAAGAGGCGTGATTTCTTTTTTCACAACCGCGATATCTTGAGCTTGATTAAGTGACTTTTGGCTTAATTCAACCAAGCTGTTCATTTCTGTGTTGAGCTCTTGGCGGTGTTCAAAGTAGGTATGATGCTGGTCGACGTTCTGATGAACGGTTTTTAGGTTACTTGCGAGAGAAGTGTTCAGCTGATCAAGGAATTGGCTAGACGCCTCGCGCTCGAACTTTGTTGCTTCGACAACCAATTTCAGCGTTGAGAGCGTAAGCTCAATGAGAGACTCGGCACTCACGCCAAGGAGCAACTTAGCGCGAATATCCAGCAATCTATCGCCTGATTCTCCCTCGAAATCCAGCTCTGTAATAGTATGTTGGAGGTCGCTGGCTAAGCACTCAAGCTGAGATCTGTCGGGATTGTTTTCAAATTCACTAAGATGTAGACGTGAATTAGACGTGATGATTTTCAGAGCGCGTTCGTAAATACTCAGTAGCTTAGTGGCTTGATCAGCTTTATTGCTGGCGTGAACTTCAGAGAAACTCATCAGGTTCCGTAGTTCACGTTTTAACTGCGCAGGTAAGCCCGTGACACGTTGCAGTGTTTCACCACTGTGCTTGATTTGTTCGTCAAGGTAACCGTTTTGTTTATCCATCGTCTTCGACTGCTGTTTGAGCATCCTCTCTAATACCGCTAAACGCGGGATAAGAGTGCTGATATCTTTTTGATGTTGCAGCTCTTGTTGGATTTCAAATAGGTAGTTGGATACCTGAGTATTCGAACCCTGGCAAGCTGAAGACAATGATGCCACAACGCGTTTAAGAACTTGTTGTTCACGTTTGAATTTGAGTGAAGTATCACGATGAGTCAGTCTGAGTTGGTCAAGTTGACAACTCAGCTGATGCAGCTGCGACTGAATATCGGATTCCAAGATTCCCATGAAGTGACTACGGTTAAGTCCATGTACTACTGACAATTATCTGATAATAACAAAAAACTTTATAGCGTCATTAGTTATTACGTTCAACAGGCGTTTAATTATCCATTTTTTAATATTTTCTTGATGTCGTCCTCATTCTTGTAGGACGAATGGATCTTGATCAGGCCTTGGCTAATGGCATGTTGACAGGCAGTTCTTATGTTACCTGTTGCAAAGCTAGCAGCAGGCGCATTATCGATGGCTTTTAAGAACACCCAGTGGCTTTGCTTATCCTTCAAGCTGACTTCTCGTGCGATGTGAGTCGCAAGCAACAACAGATCGAGTAATTCCTCATCGTTAATTGCAGTGTAGGCTCGGGGTAAGAACGGATAATCGCTGATGCCCATACGAATAATACGATTGACGTTGTGCTGCTGTGCGAACTCATCCACCCAAGTCTGGAATTTTTCGAACATGACTTCGGCAGAAGCATCACGGTCAGCGTTCGGTTCTATGTAGAGTAAGTTCGCATCTGAGAAATGGTAAAGACGCGACGGTTTTTCTATTTTTTCCGCAAGGAAGTCGCCAAATGCCCGTTCTAGTTCTAGACCTGCCTTATAGCCGTTATGGACGTACATGCTTCGTAAGAATGGCAAATCGATCATAACAAAGCGTAGGCGATCATTAAGTGGTTCGTGGATCAATTCACCCATTTGCCATTGCTCGAAAGTTTCGCTCGACTTTTTCAATGAGCGAGAAAGCTTAACATTCAGCATACGCAAGTTACGTAAACGAGAGCGAGAGTGGGTGAAGAGGTCGTTACGCAGTTTTTCGATTTCACTTGCTTGGCGCTGCATAATGACACCACGGCGCATAATGAACAAAAACATGACCAAGACAGTAATAAACAATGCAAATGAGATTTTCTGGAATTTACGATGCTCTCTTTCCACTTGCTCTAAGCGTTCTGATTGACCGATGTAATGGATGGTTTGTTCGGCAAATTCTTTTTGCTGACGGAACGCATCCTCACTGATTTGGTTAAGCTGCTTTTGTTCTAGACGAACGAGGTTGGTGTATTTTTTATAAGCTTGCAGAGAAAGTTTGTATTCGCCTGCCTGCTCGTAACCCAACCCAAGTAAACGGTATGACTGCTGCTTAATGAAGTTGTTATTTTCAGGTGACTTTTCAGCAAGCGCTAAAGCCAGCTTTGCATTAGTAATGACGTCTTTACTGTCATTTTGATGATAAGCCAGACCTGACTGAAGCAGGGCAGCCTTTGCTTCAAGCTTAGGAATATTGGTGTATTCTAAAAGCTCTTTAGAGCGGTCTAAGTACTGCTCTGCTAGCGCGTAGTTATAGAGTTGTAGGTAGGTAGCCGCCAAGCTTAAGCGAATTTTAATGATTCTATTGATGTTCTTACTGGTACTTTCATGGTCAAGTACGTTGAAGTAATGCACTAACGCAAGGTTAAACTTACCCTGATAAAAGTAGATGTCGCCCATTTGCTCTAGGACGTCCGCTAGGATCGGAGAGCTAGGGTAAGAGTCATAAAAATCTGCGGCTTGAGATAAGTATTCGATCGCTTTGTCGTACACTCGTCGCTCCTGGAAGAGCCTAGCCAAAAGGCGATTCACTTTTGCTAATCTTGCACCACTGTTACTTTCAATAGATTGCCAATAACCGTATAGCAGTTCTGACAAAGCCAAATTGTACTTCTTGCTATTGAGGTAAAACTCGCCGACGGCGGTGTAGTAGTCGATCAAGGCTAACTCAGAGCGGCTATCGTCAAGCATGGCCTTTGCTTCAGAGTACAAGTTTTCCGCTTTAATGATATCGCCACTATGTGAAGCGAGGAGTGCTCTTTGCATCATTAGTCGGTAGCGAACGCTGTCGGTGCGTTGTAATACGGCATCGGCTTCATCGAGCTGTTGTTCAATTTGGTTAAGCGTGTCTTCCGCTTTTGAGTAGTTTTCGTCGTACATCCAAATCATTTGGTTGCGCATCAGCTGGAGATCTAAGTCCATGTACGGCAATTGATATTCTTGCGCTAAGCGTTCCGCTTTATTTAGGTGCTCGATAGCCGAACGAACATTACCCATGGCGTAATCTGCCTGAGCGATAATCTTGTGCGCTTCGATGGTGCTGCTTGGTGTGCGAACGCTACGATCTGTTTCGTCGCGAGACATGGCTGAAGGGCTGTCACTTTCTTTGCGTTCTGTTAGTTCACGCTGTGACAAATAGTTGGTTGCCGCTTGTTTTGCTTGTGATGGCTCTATTTCCGCCAATTGTTGTGCTTCGTTGAGTAACGCGGACGATAAAATAGTTGCATGAAGTGGCTGTACAAACAGCAAGCAAAGAAAGCCAATCAATTTGAATAGACGCGAACTGTCCCAAAACATCCTTTCGTTCCCTCGAACTGTTTTTAGATATGGCGATAACGGCGAAAAGCCTCAATTAGCCGTTTAAATGCGGGTTGAAGCCATTTGATATAGTAACATGCTTGGACAATAAAAACGTCCGGCAACCCTTTAGATTGCCGAACTTATTTCTGTTGCCTATGCGCTTACTGACGAGCCATACGGTGATTGTGAGCTGGCTTATCTTGTTCCGTTGAGCGGTAAGGGTTGATATCCAAGCCACCACGACGCGTATAGCGGGCAAATACGGTCAGTTTGCTTGGTTGGCAGTATTTCATTAGATCCGTAAAAATACGCTCTACACACTGCTCGTGGAACTCATTGTGCTCGCGGAAAGACACTAAGTAACGTAACAGCTTCTCACGATCTATTTTTGCGCCTTGGTAGCGAATTTCTACACTGCCCCAGTCGGGTTGGTTAGTGATCAAACAGTTTGATTTCAATAGGTGGCTATGTAGCACCTCTTCAACTTGTACTTCACCTGCTGCACCTTCAAGCAAATCGGCATCGAAATCGTAACTGGTGATGTTAATGTCTTGGTCATCAATACATTCACCGTCCATTGTCACGATAGGTTGATTGGTATAGTGGGTCACTGGATTCACCTCAACCAGCACCTTTTCACCTGCGCATTCAGACAGGTCTTGTGTTAAACGCTCAGTCACTTCTTCCCAGCTTGCAAAGCGGGTTTGGTTATAGCTGTTTAAGTACAGTTTGAAAGACTTCGATTCAATCAAGTTTGCACTGGTGGCTGGAATGTATACTTCGCCAACGGCCACTTGTGGTAAACCTTTACTATTTAACCAAGACAGTTCGTACAGCGTCCAAATGTCGTGCCCCATGAAAGGCAGAGTATCGCCTAACTGGAGGTCATCTCGGTTCAGGCTGCGAGGGACTGGTTGCAGCAAGCTTGGGTCATACTGGTTCGCATACTCGGTCGTTTTACCTAGTGTTAGGCCAGCAAGCTCTTTAGCGTCAGAATATTTGCTCATACTTTGTGGTAGTTTTCGATTAGAATGGCGAGAATTTTACTGAATCCGCTGGTCAATTGCCATCCGGCAAGTACGGCTATCTGATAAATAAGGAATGAGGAGACCTTCATGACCCCAAACGTTACTCAGGCGCTACAAGAGTTCAGCCTGCGCTACCAACAAGCTTGGCAAGCTAAGCACAATGAGTTGCCAAGCAGTGAAGAGCTTGCAGAGCTTGTTTCTCCTTGTGTCGAAGAGAAGCGTGATGGAAAGGTGCTTTGGAAAGCGGTCGCACGTGATGAAATGGCCGATTTCACCAATGTGGAAAATGCGATTGAGTTGTCACTGCAAGATGATGTTAAAGCCTTTTATGGTTCTCAATACTGCGCCGATATGGAGGCAACTTGGCAAGGTAATTCGTTGACGCTGCTGCAAGTCTGGAGCGATGACGATTTCGTGCGTCTACAAGAAAATATTCTTGGTCATTTGGTGACGCAGCGCCGCTTGAAACTTAAACCAACAGTATTTATCGCAGCGACAGATGAGGAAATGGATGTGATTTCTATTTGTAACCTCACTGGCAATGTGATTCTAGAGCGTTTGGGCACCTCTAAACGTGATGTATTGGCAGATTCATTGGTTGAGTTCTTGAATAAGTTAGAGGCTGCCGTCTAAGTATGTATGTTGTTGAGTTGCAGTTTGAGTGTTTTGATAACACCACCGTCAGCGCGGTAGACAAAGCCATTAATGGCTTGATGGATGCTCTGCGTTACAACGGCCAAGTATTAGGTCGTGAATTTCCGATAGTGATGGGAGAAGGTGAATTTTTCGTTCGTGTTGTTTGCCCAGAACAAGACAGCTTGCATCCACGTTATCACTCAGATTTCGTCAAAGTTTGCATGAACCGTTTGTCGGATGCGTCTTTGCTTGCTCCGAAAATGCGTATGCTGGGGCGTGATTTGAATTCAGAACAAGCAGCCGAAGAAGAGACACCTAGCTGGCAAGTGTTGTACACGACTTATGTTCATACGTGTTCGCCTTTGCGAAGTGGTGAAACCCTGTTGCCAATTCCTTTGTATCGTAATGAGCCAACACTTAATGGAGACCATAAAGCCGTCATTAAGTGGCAGACTGAGTGGCAAGCGTGTGATGAAATCCAAATGGCAGGGGGTTGCCGAGCGGAACATGCGGCGCTCCACGAAATTTGCGATGTGGATAGTGTGCTGTTTCGCCGAGGTTGGGACTTACGTGGCCGTATCGAATACATCACGAAGATCCCTACGTACTATTACCAGTATCGTGTCGGCGGTCAGTCGCTGGAGAGCGAGAAAGCGCGCAAGTGTCCAAAATGCGATGGCGAGTGGCTACTCGATGAGCCACTACATGACATATTTCATTTTAAGTGTGATGACTGCCGAATCGTGTCGAATATCTCTTGGGACCATCTTAAGTAGCGAATTGAAGCTACTTAAATGGGTAGATAGACAAATAGAAAGGGCTGATGTTTTTACATCAGCCCTTTTAGGTTTAGAACGTTTATGTTTAGAACGTTGTTTTCAGTCATGTTTTGAAAAGTGGGATTACCAACCTTTCACAACACCGCCTTTGAACAGCTCTTTTGCCGCTTCGTAAACTTCTTCCGTTTGGTAAGCTTTTACGAAGTTTTGTACGTTTTGCGCATTAACATTTTCTTCGCGAGCGACAATTAGGTTTACGTATGGTGAGTCTTTATCTTCAACGAACACGCCGTCACGCTCTGGCGATAGGTCGATAGAGCTTGCGTAAGTGGTGTTGATGATAGATAGCGTTACGTCATCCAGTGAACGTGGAAGCTGTGGGGCTTCTAGTTCAATGATTTCGATATTTTTAGGGTTGCCTACGATGTCACGTACTGTAGCGAGTAGACCAACGCCATCACGTAGCGTAATCAAACCTTGTTGCTCAAGAAGCAGTAGTGAGCGACCTAGGTTCGTTGGGTCGTTTGGTACTGCGATGCGTGCGCCATCTTGAATTTCATCAATTGATTTTACTTGCTTTGAGTAACCAGCAATAGGGTAAACGAATGAGTTACCCGCGATAGCCAGTTTGTAGCCGCGGTCTTTCACTTGTTGGTCTAGGTATGGTTTGTGCTGGAACGCATTCGCGTCTACTGAACCATCATCCAGAGCGGCGTTTGGTGTTACGTAATCGGTAAATGTTACTAGCTCAACATCTAGGTTGTATTTCTCTTTTGCTACTTTAGCGGCAACTTCGGCTACTTGTGCTTCAGCACCAGCAATAACGCCAACTTTTACTTTGTTTACGTCTACTTCTTTGTCGCCGCAACCCGCTAGAGCAAGAGCAGAGGCGGCCGTTGCTACAGTCAAAAGACCTTTAAGGCTAAATTTCATCTTTATCTCCTTATAATTTGTATTTTTGATGCTTATCTGTGGTCTACACGGCGCACCACTGCGTCGCCGATAGACTGAATAATCTGTACTAGAACAATCAACATCACGACAGTCACGGCCATGATAGTTACATCGTAGCGGTGGAAACCGTAACGGATGGCTACGTCACCTAGGCCGCCGCCGCCTACCGTACCCGCCATAGCTGAGTAGCTAACGAGAGTGACCAAGGTAATCGTTACTGAGTTAACAATAGTCGGCATTGCTTCAGGTAGTAGAACTTTTGTGATGATCTGTGTTGGAGTCGCCCCCATTGACTGCGCTGCTTCCACCAAGCCTGTCGGTACTTCTAATAAAGCACCTTCAATAAGACGAGCGACAAAAGGAATGGCGCCAATAGTCAGTGGGACGATTGCTGCGGTTGTACCGATAAAGGTTCCAACCAGCATTTTTGTCACTGGAATAATCGCAACCATCAGTACGAGGAATGGCACAGAACGACCAATGTTAACGATAGCGCCTAAGCCGCTATTTAGTTTGGTGTTTTCAAGTAGGCCGCCTTTCTTAGTAATATGGAGGATTACGCCTAATGGAATACCCACAGCAAAGCCGACTAATCCGGCAACCGCAACCATGTAAAGCGTTTCCCACGTTGCACCTAAAAGTAGTTTGCTGTTTAAACTCAGCCATTCAGAAATCGTATTAAAGGACATAACCAAGTACCTCTACTTTTACGTTGTGCTTACGCAGGTATTCAAGAGCTGCGTTGTCATCTTCTTCGTTACCAAATAGCTCTGCGACCATCATGCCGAATTTCACGCCACCAGCGTAATCAAGGTCGGAACTCAAAATACTCACATCAATATTGTATTTACGAGAAATTTGCGACATTAACGGTGCATCGACGGTTGCGCCAGTAAACTCTAAGCGAACCAACGGGTAGCTGCCATCAACACGCTCTGCTTGCAGACGAGCTTGGTAATCTTCAGGAATGGAAAGATCCAGCGTTGAGCGAATGAATTGGTGCGCTAGCTCTGTCTTAGGGTGCGCAAAAATATCGCCAACGGTGCCTTTTTCCACCAGCTCACCACCACCGATGATTGCTACTTCGTGACAGATACTTTTTACGACTTCCATTTCGTGAGTGATAAGTAAAATCGTGATGTTGAGTTTGCGGTTGATCTCTTTCAATAACTCAAGGATAGATTGAGTTGTTGCCGGGTCGAGCGCACTAGTGGCCTCATCACAAAGCAGCACGCTAGGATCGGATGCCAATGCACGAGCAATTGCCACACGCTGTTTTTGTCCGCCACTTAAGTTAGATGGGTAGCTCTCGTGTTTGTCGGCTAAGCCCACAAGCTTTAGCAACTCAGTTACTTTTGTTGTGATTTGCGATTTGTCTTTACCTGCCAGTTCTAGTGGCAGTGCTACATTATCAAACACAGTACGAGACGAAAGCAGGTTAAAGTGCTGGAAGATCATGCCAATGTTACGGCGTGTTTCGACTAGTTGTTTTTTGCTGAGTTTGGTTAGATCCACACCATCAACGATGATGGAACCAGAGGTCGGCGCTTCTAGCATGTTGACACAGCGGATCAGCGTACTTTTACCAGCACCTGATGAACCGATAACACCAAAGATGGTGCCTTTGTCGATGTGTAGGTTAATGTCTTTCAGGGCAAGGATTTCCTTACTGCCTTGGTAGAACACTTTATTGACGTTTTTTATTTCTATCATGTTTCAACCTGCCCAAAGATACGGGGAACTTCGCTGTCAAAAACGGCCTTTGACAGAACTTAATGTTGAGCTTTATCTCAATTTTCAGTTGATGCTATGGGTTAAGCAGAATGAAGTCAATAGATATTTTTACGTCTAGACGTCTAAATGTATGGATGTTCTGTTTTGAAACGAAGATGTATAGATAACAAGCAGGAGGTAGACGGCGGGGCACCCTCAGATTTACCGATTCTTGCCCAACAAATCAACCGTTTTGTCGAGGCCTAGAATGAATTAGATAGTGTTGAAGTTTATAAGGTATGTAATAATCTGATTAAACCGAGTTAATAGAGAAATACGTTTTGGCAAAACCTGCTGTTTTTATCGATCGTGATGGCGTGATAAACGTTGACCACGGCTACGTTCATGACGAACATGATTTTGAGTACATTGATGGTGTATTTGAAGCGACGAAAGCGCTAAAAGATAAAGGCTACCTTCTAGTGTTAGTGACGAATCAATCGGGCATCGCACGCGGTAAATTCAGTGAAGACCGTTTCTTGTCTCTGACTCAATGGATGGATTGGAACTTTGCTGATAATGGTGTTGAGTTCGATGGTATCTATTACTGCCCACATCATCCAGAACATGGCATTGGCGAGTACAAGCAAGATTGTGAGTGCCGTAAGCCAAAACCAGGCATGTTCATTTCTGCGCGTGACTTCTTGAAGATCGACATGGAGAAATCTGTGATGATCGGCGATAAAGCTGAAGACATGATGGCAGCAGAAGCGGCAGGCGTTGGCACTAAGATTTTGGTTCGCACTGGTAAGCCAGTAACAGAACAGGGCGAAGCCATTGCAACGGTAGTATTAGATAGCATTGCAGATGTGCCTGCGTACTTAAACAAGTAATCTTCATTACTGACTGAGTTAAGGGAAGCCACTGCTTCCCTTTTGTTTGATTCCTTCTTTTAGTCTGAACACTTATGAGCAAAAAACTCACCATTCTTGATATCGCAAAATTGGCTGGCGTGGGCAAATCGACGGTCAGCCGTGTGCTTACCAATGATCCCAAGGTAAAACCGCAAACGCGTGAGAAGGTAGAGCAAATCATTCGTGAATCAGGCTACGTCCCATCAAAGTCGGCGCAGTCGATGCGTGGTGGCAGTCAAAAGGTGATTGGCGTGATCATCTCTCGTTTGGATTCACCATCAGAAAATCGCGCCGTTGGTACCATGCTCAATGCTTTGTATTCCGCTGGTTATGATGCGGTGATCATGGAGAGCCAATTCGATCGCGATAAAACCAATGAACATTTGGATGTGCTTAAACGTCGCAACGTCGATGGGGTGATCGTGTTTGGCTTTACTGGATGTGATGAGCGAGCATTGGCGGAGTGGGGGAATCGTATCGTCGTGATCGCGATGGACACGCAAATGGTTTCCTCGATCAACTACGATAACCAAGGTGTGATAGACATGGCTTTGTCTCACCTTGAGCAGCAATCTTTATCTCGCATTGCTTATATTGGTGTTGATCCTGAAGACAAAACCACTGGCTTAGCTCGTCTAAATGCTTATAAAGCTTGGTGTCAACGCAAGCAAATTACACCTTGTTTCCAAACGGGTAAGTTGAGCCATGAAAGTTCTTATCAGTTGGTAGACAAAGTCCTTCAATCTGATACTCAGGCCATCGTGTGCGCCAGTGACACTATCGCGTTGGGCGTGATTAAGCGTCTTCAAGAGTTAGGACGTGAAGACGTGGTTGTGACAGGTGTTGGTGGTAATGAATTGCTCTCTTTCCTTTTCCCTAAAGTATTTAGTGTCGACCCAGGTTATACCCTTGCAGGTGAGAAGTCCGCTAACATGCTGATCAATCAATTAAATGGCGATGAGGAAGTGGTTCACTTTACTCAACAGCCTATCGTTTATTGACCCACACTAAAACGATCTGCTCTAAAATTATACTGTGATCACTCTCAATTAATGGGACTGTTCCCATTTTGTTTTTTGCCTTCGGATGGCAATATTAAAATCAAGAAATGGGAATGTTCCCATTTATAAAAACAAAATGATGAATCGAATGTATCCAATACAGGGTGGACAAAGTTATGAGTAAGATTGCGCGTAAAGACGTGGAGCGTCTTATTGAGCTGGTCGGGGGGCCGGACAATATTGCCAGTGTAAGTCACTGTTTAACTCGCTTGCGTTTTGTTCTAAATGATACGGACAAAGCAGATACGAAACAGTTAGAAGCATTACCGATGGTGAAGGGCTGTTTTACCAACGCAGGCCAGTTCCAAGTGGTTATCGGTACTGAAGTGGATGAAGTTTACAAGGTACTGATCGGACTGACGGGTAAAAGTGAAGCCAGCAAAGACGAAGCGAAGAACGCTGCTCGTCAAAACATGAATATCGTTGAGCGTGGTATTTCCCACCTTGCAGAAATCTTTGTACCACTGCTACCAGCGATCATCACCGGTGGTCTGATCCTTGGTTTCCGTAACGTGATTGGCGACATCAAGATGTTTGATGGTCAAACGCTAACGGAAATCAGCCAGTTTTGGGCAACGGTACACTCTTTCTTATGGCTGATTGGTGAGGCGATCTTCTTCTTCCTACCAGTTGGCGTGTGTTGGTCGACAGTGAAAAAGCTCGGCGGTACTCCGATTCTGGGTATCACGCTTGGTGTGACATTGGTTTCTCCGCAGTTGATGAACGCCTACCTGATTGGTAAGCAAGTACCCGAAGTGTGGGACTTTGGCTTATTCGCCATCGAGAAAGTGGGCTACCAAGCGCAAGTGATTCCGGCAATGCTCGCTGGTATGGCACTGGCGTTTATTGAAACCAACTTAAAACGCATCATTCCGTCTTACCTTTACCTAGTGGTTGTGCCGTTTGTCTCAATCATTGTGTCTGTGATTCTTGCGCACTCTATCATTGGTCCATTCGGTCGTATGTTGGGTGACGGCGTTGCTTTCGCAGCAAAAGCAGCCATGACGGGTGACTTCGCAATGATTGGCTCAACCATCTTCGGCTTCCTATACGCGCCATTGGTCATTACTGGTATTCACCACACCACCAACGCGGTAGACCTTCAACTGATGCAAGAGTTAGGCGGTACGCCAATTTGGCCTCTGATTGCACTTTCAAACATTGCTCAAGCGTCTGCGGTCGTCGGCATCATTATCATCAGTAAAAAACACGGCGAGCGTGATATCTCAGTGCCTGCGGCTATCTCTGCTTACCTTGGCGTGACTGAACCGGCGATGTACGGCATCAACTTGAAATACAAGTTCCCAATGCTGAGCGCGATGATCGGTAGTGCGTGTGCTGCTGCTATTTGTGGTAGTGCGGGCGTAATGGCGAACGGTATCGGTGTGGGCGGTTTGCCGGGCATCTTGTCTATCCAACCGCAGTTCTGGGGCATTTTTGCTTTGGCTATGTTAGTCGCAATGCTGGTACCTGCTGCATTAACGTTAATTCTTTATAAGCGTGCACAAGCCAAAGGTGAGCTTGAGCCTGCAAACGCGTAATTCTATTTGAGGCAGTGACTTGGCTGCCTCCTCCTATTTTTCTTTTCAAATTTTAAGTTTCCGATTACTGGTAAGTGAGTGTTAGAAATGGCTATGACCAAGCATGATGAGAGCTGGTGGAAAACCGCAACCATCTATCAAATTTACCCAAAAAGCTTTTGTGACAGTGGCAGTAAAGGCACGGGCGACATCAAAGGGATCATTTCTAAGCTGGATTATCTTAAGCATCTTGGTGTGGATGCGATTTGGCTGACGCCGGTTTACCAATCGCCAATGATCGACAACGGTTATGACATCTCCGATTACTACTCGATCAATCCACAGTTCGGCACTATGGAAGATTTCGATACTTTGCTAGCAGAAGCGCATCAGTTGGGCATTCGTATCATCATGGACATTGTAGTGAACCACACGTCGACAGAACACAAGTGGTTCCAATCCGCACTGGGTGATAAAAACAGCCCATACCGTGATTACTACATCTGGAAAGATCCGGTAGATGGTGCTGAACCAAACAACTGGCAATCAAAGTTTGGTGGCAACGCTTGGGCGCTGGATGAAAAAACAGGCCAGTACTATTTGCACCTTTTTGCTAAAGAGCAAGCGGACTTAAACTGGGAAAACCCAGTAGTGCGTGAAGAAGTGAAAGAAGTCATCAGCTTCTGGGCAGAAAAAGGAGTGGATGGTTTCCGTCTCGACGTTATCAACCTGATTTCCAAGCAGCAAGATTTTCCAAGTGACGATATTGGTGATGGTCGTCGTTTCTACACGGATGGTCCACGTGTGCACGAATACCTTCAAGAGATTAGCGAATCTGTGTTTCAAAAATACGGCAGCGTGACGGTGGGTGAAATGTCTTCCACCACGCTAGAGCACTGCCAGCAATATTCTTCGCTAGACGGCAAAGAGCTATCCATGGTGTTCAACTTCCATCATCTGAAAGTCGATTATCCAAATGGTGAAAAATGGACCAAAGCGCCGTTTGATTTCATTCAGTTAAAACAGATCTTCAATCATTGGCAAACCGGCTTAAATGGCAAAGGGTGGGGGGCGTTGTTCTGGTGTAACCACGACCAGCCACGCGTTGTCAGCCGATTAGGTAACGAAGAGCAATACCGTGTTGAATCTGCCAAGATGCTTGCGGCATCAGTGCACATGATGCAAGGCACACCTTATGTTTACCAGGGGGAAGAGATCGGCATGACCAACCCGGGTTATACCGAAATCAGCCAATATCGTGATGTTGAAAGTACTAACATGTACGACATCATGGTCAACCGTGATGGTGTATCTCATGACGATATGATGGCGATCTTGGCACAGAAGTCGCGTGATAACTCACGTACACCAATGCAATGGAACAGTGCAAAACACGCGGGCTTTACTGAGGGCACGCCTTGGCTTGAAGTGGCGAAGAATTACACTGAAATCAATGCTGAAGCTGCGGTTGCCGATTTAAACTCGGTGTTCTACTTTTACAAGCGTCTGATTGAACTGCGTAAACAGGTTCCAGTGATCACCGATGGTCGTTACGAGGACCTGCTGCCAGAGCACAAACGTATTTTCGCTTACGCTCGTCAGAACGATAAGCAAACGCTGCTGTGTATCAATAACTACTATGCTGAAGAGGTGGAATGCGTTCTGCCAGAACGTTTTGATATGAGTAAAGCGAAAAACTTGCTATCTAACTATCAAAACTCAGCGAGCGCAGTCGCGTCAAACCATCAAGTGTTACGACCTTACGAAACTCGTATTTTATTGATAGAAGAATAAACTCGGGTGTCATCACCCCTAAGATTGATGTTCGAGATGAAGGCTTTGGTGTGCTCCCCAAAGCCTTCTTTTATTGAGATATCTCTAAAAAATGCGAGCTTATTTTGTTTCAATCGCTGTTAGCTGCACTTTCTCTTCGTTGATTTGTACTTGTTGTACTTTCAGCAGTTCAATTTGTTCAATCAGACCTAAGCTCGGATTAAACCAACGTTCTGCCGAAGTGGCGAACTCCATTGAGTCCATATCATCACAGTTTAGGTTGTAGATGTTCTCTTCCATCAGGTATGCCGCTTCAATTTTCTTGCCTGAGATCGAGAACGCTTTACGCACACCAGTCTCTCGGATTTGCTGTTGCCAAACCACTTGGCAAGATGCTGTCATAGGAAGGTTTTGTACCCACTCATGATCTTCAAAACGGTCTAGAAGGTTGTGAACTGCGTAGCCTGTAAGAGTGGTTTGCAGAGACATAGTTTCTTCACCGATGTCAATATTCGGGCTTTTCTCTTTTACGTCGTCACCGTTTAGGCGGAAAATCGGACTGCTGTGCATAAGCATGGCAATAAACTGATGACCAATGAAATAAGCGTCAGTGATTTCATGGAGTGCACCATCTGATCCTACAAAGTAAAGCGTATTGCTCTCTTCGTCGTCGTTGTACTGCTCGTCTGAATAGTAGAACTGTTCGGCGCCGTAGTTCACCAAGTCATTAACCAACTGGACCATTGCCTCGCTGTTTGGGATTTGTGCCAATGCTGCCAATATTTGCTCGCGATCCATCGCTTGGAAGCTCAGTTTCATGTCGCCTTCTGGTTGGCCATCCAAGCTAAATGCGTAGTTTAGCTGTGTGCTTGGCGTGGGAGCGAAGATTGAGTTGTGAATCGAGACGTCGAAACTTTCTTGAGGCACTTTGTTTGGATTCGCACTGCCAGAAGACGAACCTCCGCCACAGCCGTAAAGAGCCAGAGTTGCTGCTGCGATAAGCGTCATTTTGTTTAGCATGGTTTACATTCCTGATTGATAAGGCCGCTTCATGTTGGGCCGTTGCTTGAATGCGAGCATGCTAAGTTCAGCGAGAGAAAAAGGGCAAAAAACAAAAGCTAACAGGGGTTAACGAAAGCTTAATTTTATATTTAGGTCTTTGTTTTATTGGTGGTTATTTCGTTGGCCACATTAGTGCAATACTCGTTAATGAGCGCTTTCCATCGGCTTATGATTTCTTGATCGGTCACACTAACATGCAACGTTTTCCACGGTTGGAGGCAAGTCTCTTTTGATTCAGATTGAGAAAGACGCTCAAACAAGGTTTCGGAAGGTAAAACGCGCAGCAGCGCCACCAGTGATTCCATGTAGTTGAGACGGAACTGTTCAAGTTTGTTCTGCTTGTAAGCAATGTGAGACACAAAGGTATAAATCAGTGCGTTTTGGATACGTGAGTCGCCATCTGGTGTCGTTAACAGGGCTTTTGCCCTGTCTAAGTTACCTAATTTGAAATGCAATAGACCTAACCAGAGGCTCAGCTCATCTGGCAAAACATCAAACGACGATTGTACTTGAGTTAAATACGCTTCCAGCTTTTGATGTTCGTGCTCGTATAAGGCGAGATGTCTTGCCGTTGTTATAGCCGCAAACTCATCAGATTGTCGGAGAGGTTGGCTAGAAAAGGCATTCTCGAATAACATTTTTTTGTGAAGATCCGAAAGCTGCCACGTACTTGCCGAAGGTGCAGGCAGATTGAAGTATTGCGCGACATCCGAGTGCATTTGGAAAATATCCGATTGTAGGTCAGATAAACGCAGTGTGTACTCATTGCGAAACGCCAGCTTGCCCGTCGCAGGATAAATAAGGTTCATCTGCGCTTTCAAGATGCCTTGCTCTGCGCCGTCTTTTAACTCGATATTGAGCTCGTAGTCGCTGGTCTGCATGTTTCGTGCGCCAGGGAAATATGGCGTATGACCGATAGGATCAAGAAAGTAACTGGGAGCATCTTGGTTGGCGATGTCGGTGTATGGATATTCGACCTGTTGTTGCAGCAAGATGGCTTTGACCAGTATGCGGTATTTTCGCGCCTGAGAGCCGATTGAATCGACACGGTTGAGTAGTAGCTCGACTTTGGGAATCAGTAGTTGATGACGTGTTTGTTGTGTTGAGATTTCTTGGCGTTGCCATAACAAGCTTGCGAGCGTCACGCTACAAACTGCAAGTATGGCACACAAGCTATAAGCAAAAATCAGCTTGAAGTTCTTATTCCTCGCAACCTGAGTTGGGATAACGCGTCGATGGCTTTTCGCTGGTGGCACCAAACGAATATTGGCAGGGTTAAGAAAGTAGCCTTTGCGGGGGTAAGTGACTAAAAGCTTAGCGGCATCGTATTCGGGTAAGTACTGCTGTAGCAGGGCACGTAAGGTGCTAATGCGGTTCGTGAGCACATTCTTAGAGATGAACTTGCTCTGCCAAATGGTTTCAATAATGGTGTCAGCAGAGAGTGGGTGGCCAACGCTTGTTAACAGCAGTTCTAATAATTCAATGGTGCGAGGTTCAAGATCAATCGCGATAACATCTTGATGAAGGGTCTGTGTCTTCGGGTTATAGATCAGCTCTCCAATCGCAATACAACTGTGAGTCTGTTTAGCTTGTTGCAGAAAGTCGCGCATACCGTACCGATCTATTTGGAAATCGCGAAGTATTATATAGCGATTGGAGCGCGAAATCTTATAAATCGCGCTTCAATCATTATCAAAAATTTATGAACCGTAGGTCACGGAATAGCGGTGCGGTTTGTGGTTCATCGCTAACACGAGATTGAGTGCAAACGCCCCCAAAATTGAAAGGCCAATCACTTCTGGTGTGACAAAGAAGAATGAAGCAAACAGGATACATGCATCGATTGCCATTTGGCTTTTGCCAACTGAAATGCCAAATTTGTCTTGGATAAACAAACACAGCACGTTAAAGCCACCCAAGCTGGAGCGATGTCGGAATAGGATCAGCATACCGAGCCCCATTAAAAGTCCGCCTGCGACGGCGCAATAAACTTCATTTACCGATTCGAGCGAGATTAGCAAATAAAGATGATCGGCAAAGATAGAAACCAACGCGCCAGAAATGGCACTATTAATGGCGAAATGACGGCCGAAGCGTTTCCATGCTAGTAAGTAAAAAGGACTGTTTGCTAAAAAGTACAGCACACCAAAGGTAAAAGGTGTAAATTGGCTAATAAGCAGAGCCAATCCAGTCGTGCCTCCCGTTAGAAGGTTCGCGGATTGGAGAAAGAAAACGCCTTGAGCTACTAAAAAGGTACCCGTGAGAATCGCTATCCAGTCTTCTTTTAATGAGTGTTTTTCCATCAATGTTGCAGTCATTAGTGATAAATAAGGCGTGCATAGTAGTAAAAAGATGATCTTTTCGGTAGCTAGAGGGTAAAATTTACGGTAAACCTATGTAATTGCTGTTTTACAGGGTGTAAAGCACAAATTTGACAGGCAATAGATTGTCGTTATGCGATTGCAATGCTGGCATGGTAAACATTGCTTGTCATCATGAAAAAACTGCATGAGAAAAATTGTAAATTTCTCTTTATGACCTAAATCAAATTATGTAGAATGCGCGCCATTAGGGTGACGAAAACGTTTGCGTTGGGTCATTCAACAGTTTTTTTGCAACTTTCAGTACTAATCTGAGTCAGGAGATACAGATGCTTAAGCGTGATATGAACATCGCAGATTACGATGCGGAACTGTTCGCAGCTATCCAGGAAGAAACCCTTCGCCAGGAAGAACACATTGAACTTATCGCTTCTGAAAACTACACAAGCCCACGTGTAATGGAAGCGCAAGGTTCTCAGCTAACGAACAAATACGCTGAAGGCTACCCAGGTAAGCGTTACTACGGCGGTTGTGAGTACGTAGATAAAGCTGAAGCACTAGCAATTGAGCGTGCATGCCAACTATTTGGTTGTGAGTACGCTAACGTACAGCCTCACTCAGGTTCTCAAGCAAACAGCGCAGTTTACATGGCGCTTCTTAACCCAGGCGATACAGTTTTAGGCATGAGCCTAGCGCACGGTGGTCACCTAACTCACGGTTCACCAGTAAACTTCTCTGGTAAGCACTACAACGTTATCCCTTACGGTATCGATGAAGCTGGTCAAATCAACTACGACGAGATGGAACAGCTAGCACTTGAACACAAACCTAAGATGATCATCGGTGGTTTCTCTGCTTACTCGCAAATCGTTGATTGGAAACGCATGCGTGAAATCGCTGACAAAGCAGGTGCTTACTTATTTGTTGATATGGCGCACGTAGCTGGTCTTATCGCTGCCGGTGAATACCCAACACCAGTACCACATGCTCACGTGGTAACAACAACGACGCACAAAACACTAGCAGGTCCTCGCGGTGGTCTTATCTTGTCAAATGCTGGCGAAGATATGTACAAGAAACTGAACTCAGCAGTGTTCCCTGGTGGTCAAGGTGGTCCTCTAATGCACGTTATCGCTGGTAAAGCAGTAGCGTTCAAAGAAGCGATGGAGCCAGAGTTCAAAGCTTATCAAGCTCGCGTAGTGAAAAACGCAAAAGCAATGGTTGGTCAGTTCCAAGAGCGTGGCTACAAAATCGTATCTAACGGTACAGAAAACCACTTGTTCCTTGTTGACCTAATCGACAAAGATATCACTGGTAAAGACGCAGACGCGGCACTAGGTGCAGCAAACATCACTGTAAACAAGAACTCAGTACCAAATGACCCACGCAGCCCATTCGTAACGTCTGGTATTCGTGTAGGTACGCCAGCGATCACTCGCCGTGGCTTCACTGAAGAAGATGCAAAAGAGCTAGCAAACTGGATGTGTGACGTTCTAGATAACATCGGCAACGAAGAAGTTATCGAAGCGACTAAACAGAAAGTGCTAGAAATTTGTAAGCGTCTACCAGTTTACGCATAACTGCTTTTCATCGAGTGAGTCGATTTCGGTGTCGAACATACTCATTTGCTCGCGCAAACTCCGTGTGTTCTCCTAGAACTCGACTCATCTATTTTGAACATTGATATACTAAAGGTCCTCAATTGAGGGCCTTTTTGTTTGTCTGGCGTTTGGAATGAGATATAGCGAAGAGTGTGTGATAAGGAGATGGCTACCAACACTGTCCCTTTCAATATATCCAAACCGCGTCATTCCGACGAGCCTAGGCGAGAGCAGGAATCTTGTTGAGGCACACTCTTTTACTCAGCGTTTCCCTAAAAATCATCAGTATTCTGAAAACAGATTCTGAATCACGCTCGTTCCTCGCTGTTCAGAATGACGGAGGTAGAATGGCTTTTTATCATCATTTGACAGATACAAAAAAGGTTGGCACTGAGCCAACCTTTCTTTTGAAAACAAACGAGAGCTTACTTAATCTCGATACCTTGAGCCTGCATATCGGCATGGTAAGAAGAGCGAACAAATGGACCACACGCTGCATGCGTGAAGCCAAGTTCTAGTGCAACTTCTTTTAGCTCGTCAAACTCTGATGGTGGAACGTAACGTTCTACTGGCAAGTGGTGACGGCTTGGCGCTAAATACTGGCCTAGAGTCAGCATCGTTACGCCGTGTGCGCGTAGATCTTTCAGTACTTCGATGATTTCTTCTTTGGTTTCACCAAGACCCATCATCAAACCAGACTTGGTCGGTACATCTGGATGCTGCTCTTTGAACTTCTTAAGGAGCTCAAGTGACCATTTGTAGTTCGCACCTGGGCGAGCTTTACGGTAAAGACGTGGCGCGGTTTCTAAGTTGTGGTTGAAGACATCTGGCGGATTGTCTTTCATTAGATCAAGCGCTACATCCATGCGACCACGGAAGTCAGGAACCAGTGTTTCAATCTTAATATGCGGGTTTAACGCACGGATCTCGCGGTTACAATCGGCAAAGTGTTGTGCACCGCCGTCACGCAGATCGTCACGGTCAACAGAAGTGATTACTACGTATTTCAGCTTCATATCGGCAATGGTTTTCGCCAGTTTTTGAGGCTCCTCTGCTTCCGGTGGTAATGGGCGGCCATGAGCAACGTCACAGAAAGGACAACGACGAGTACAAATAGCACCTAAGATCATGAAGGTTGCTGTACCGTGGTTAAAACATTCCGCTAGGTTCGGGCAAGATGCTTCTTCACATACGGAGTGAAGTTTATTCTTACGCATCGCCGCTTTGATGTCTTGAATTCGTTGGCTGTCGGCTGGTAGCTTGATCTTCATCCAATCAGGCTTACGTAGCACTTCTTTCTGCTCTGTAGGCATGTTCTTTACGGGAATCAATGCCATTTTATCGGCGTCACGATATTTAACGCCTTTTTCCATCTGGATTGGTTTGCTCATGCTTTATTACCTTGAGAAGGTGCTTCTGTGCTGAATTCTACTTGCTCATAATCGAGCAAAGTAACGAGTTCTTCTATTAATTGTTTTTCTACGGCTTCTACATTGTCTGGGCCGCCAAATTGGCTGACCTGAACCATTTCCATACCTTCATAACCACAAGGGTTAATACGCAGAAACGGTGTTAAATCCATATTTACGTTCAAGGCTAAACCATGAAACGAGCATCCTTTACGAATGCGTAAACCGAGAGAGCATATTTTCTTACCGGCAACGTAGACACCTGGTGCGTCAGGTCGCGCGGCTGAGTCAATATTGTATGCTTTTAGCGTGTTGATCACGAGGTTCTCGATTGTGGTAACGAGATCTCGTACACCTAATTTTTTGCGGCGTAGGTTGATCAAGAAGTAGGCGACCAACTGACCAGGGCCATGATACGTAACCTGGCCTCCGCGATCACTTTGTACAACAGGAATATCGCCAGTGTTAATCAAGTGCTCAGCTTTACCTGCCTGTCCTTGCGTAAATACTGGGTTATGTTCTACCAACCAGACTTCATCACGGGTTTCTTCTGTGCGTTGGTCGGTGAACTCATGCATCGCCTTCCATACAGGCTCATAGTCTTGGCGGCCAAGTCGTTTTACAACAAGTTGGTGTTGCATGGGAATTCCTGTTGCTAATATATAAAGTTTTTGGATTATAAACCGGATAACCCTGATGCTCTACCGCTGCGTAACAGATTTTTAACTGAAAGCGATGTAAATCCTCGTTATCTCTTTGATAAATAAAAAGAAAGCAGCCAAGGCTGCTTTCAAAAAAAATTTAATATATCAAAAAATTATAGAACCATGCGTACGATGTCAATTTCACCTAACTCTTTGTACAGTGTCTCAACCTGCTCGATAGAGGTTGCAGTAATGTTGATTGACACAGAGTGGTAGTTGCCCTTAGCACTTGGTTTAACGGTCGGGCTGTAGTCACCTGGAGCATGGCGCTGAATAACTTCAAGAACAAGCTCTGGAAGTTCAGGCTTTGCATGACCCATTACCTTGTAAGTAAATGAACAAGGGAACTCAAGCAGGTCTTTTAATTTTGCATCAGAGTTGATGGTTAGCATATCGATAACTCCAGTAGATATTCGTTGCGGTGCGAAATAGTACAGTCAAATTAGGGGGAACTCAAGACGAGGAGCTCAAACTTAAAAAGCCGCCCATTCAGGCGGCTTTGCGAATAAGTTTGCTACTCTAACGTTCTTTTTAGAAGAAGCTCTTGAATAACAATACGATGTAATCCCACATGCGGCTAAATAGACTACCTTGCTCTACGGTTTCTAGTGCCATTAGTGGGTACTCGGCAATATCTTCACCATCGATCTGATAGTATAGCTTACCAACTACATCACCTTTATTAATTGGGGCTTCTAGCTCTTTTTCAAGGACGAAGCTTGCTTTTAGGTTTTTCGCTTCACCACGCGGTAGTGTTACGTAAGTATCTTGGTCAAGACCCAGTGCTACGGTGTCTTTGTTACCCATCCACACTTTTTCTTCTACGAACGTTTCACCTGCTTTGTGCGGTGCCACTGTTTCGAAGAAACGGAAGCCGTAGCTTAGCAGCTTTTTGCTTTCTGACTTACGAGCATTGGCATCTTTAGTACCCATAACGACCGCAACCAAGCGCATTTGACCTTCAGTTGCTGAACTTACTAGGCTGTAACCCGCATTACTTGTGTGACCCGTTTTGATGCCGTCAACGTTCATGCTCTTATCCCAAAGTAGACCGTTACGGTTGTATTGGGTGATGCCGTTGTAAGTAAATTTCTTCTCTGAGTACACTCGGTACTCATTTGGTACGTCACGGATAAGTGCTTTACCTAGCAGTGCCATGTCGTATGGTGTTGAGTACAATTCTGCGTTATCTAAGCCATGAACGTTGGCAAAGTGCGAGTTAGTCATACCCAATGTGTTGGCCCAAGCGTTCATTAGGTCAACAAATGCATCTTCTGAACCTGCAATATGTTCTGCCATCGCAACACAGGCATCGTTACCTGACTGGACGATGATACCTCGGTTCAGGTCACGTACTTTAACTGTTGTGCCTACTTCAATGAACATCTTTGATGAATCAGGGAAGTTTTTCGCCCACGCATTTTTACTGATGGTGACATCATCATCTTCTGAGATATTACCACGCGCTAGCTCTTGGCCGATTACATAGCTGGTCATCATCTTAGTCAGACTAGCTGGAGACAATTTTGTGTTCATCTCTTTCTCTGCCAGTACTTTACCTGAATGGTAATCCATCAGCACGTAGCCCTTCGCCGCGATTTGAGGGGCATCTGGAACAACGATAGGTGATGCAAGAGCAGATTGAGCGAAAGTTGCAGAAAGGGCAACCGAAGAAACGAGAATAGATTTCACAAACTTATTTTTATTCATGGTAATTCAAATTTTTGGGTTAACTGCAGACATCTTATCAGAATCCCTAGTTATGTAAGAGGGGGATCAAAGAGAAATTCATGACACGAGGTCATTTGGCAGTGTTGTGTTTTTTAATAAATGCAGACGAATAGCCGAGCAACTTTACTTTATCTAATGTGGCTTGCGTCAGGGAATAGTCAGTAAATGGCCCTAACAACAAGCGATAAGACTCTTTCGCACTCTCTAGGAAAGTTTCTGTATCCAACTTTTGACCAAGCTCGGTACCTAAAGTTCGCGCGCGTTCTTCATTTTTTGATGATGCCACTTGAATAACGTACCTAGGGTGCGCTTCTAATGACTTTTTGTCCGTGGGCTGATTGATACTGATCACTTCAATTTCCACGTTCGCGGTGCCTGTTTTTATGACATCTAACTTGTGCGCGGCGGCATAGCTTAAATCAATGATACGACCATCGTGAAAAGGACCTCGGTCATTAACTCGTACTACGGTGGTTTTGCCGTTGTCAGTATTGGTAACTTTTACGTAACTTGGTAACGGTAGCGTTTTATGCGCTGCCGTCATTGAGTACATGTCATAGATTTCGCCATTAGAAGTCAAATGACCTTGGAATTTTTTCCCATACCAAGATGCGCGGCCTTTTTCTTTAAAGCCTTTCGCATTGCGAACTATTTTGTAGTCTTTGCCACGCAAGTGGTAATCTTTGTTCCCACCTAGGCTGTACGGTTCATATTTAGGATGCGCATCCTCGATGTGTTCGACTGAAAGCGGTGTATCCGGTGCAACATCGGATTCGAGTTCGTAACGGCCTTCTTGTTCTTTTTGGCTAGTTGATGAACAGCCTGCCAAAATAAGAGCAGAGAAAACCAAGGAATATAAAGCGCGTTTTTGCATGTCTAGGTCGCCTTAGAGAATGCTTTTCGGTGCGTATGAATCGACATCAGAATACCAAAACCAGCCATCAAGGTTACCATTGATGTGCCGCCATAACTGATGAGTGGCAACGGTACACCTACTACAGGTAGGATGCCACTTACCATGCCAATATTTACAAAAATATACACGAAGAAGCTGAGTACAATACTGCCTGCCATCATTCGTCCAAATGCGGTTTGCGCTTGGCTGGCGAGATATAAACCTCGTCCAATAATAAATAGATAGATGGCTAAAAGGCAAAGGAAGCCAATCATACCCCATTCTTCAGCAATTACTGCAAAGATAAAGTCAGTGTGTCGTTCAGGAAGAAATTCTAGTTGTGACTGCGTACCTTGCAACCAACCTTTGCCGGAAATACCGCCGGAGCCAATCGCAATTTTACTCTGAATAATGTGGTAGCCCGCTCCTAGCGGATCAGACTCCGGGTTAAATAGAGTACGAACTCGCACTTTTTGATACTCTCGCATCAAGAAAAACCACAGAATTGGAATGAAACCACCTAATGCAATCGCAGCACCAGCAATTATTTTCCAGCTAATGCCGGCGAGGAAGATAACAAAAATACCGGAAGCCGCGATCAGGATTGAGGTACCTAAGTCAGGCTGTTTTGCAATGAGAATGGTTGGTAAGCAGACCATAATCAGTGCAACAATGAGTGTTCTTAGCGTTGGTGGGAGGGGCTGTCTACCAACATAGCGAGCTACCATTAATGGCACCGCGAGCTTCAATAGCTCTGACGGTTGAAAGCGCACAAAACCGAGGTTAAGCCAACGCTGCGCGCCTTTCGATGCTTCACCGAAAAACAGCACGCCGAAAAGCAGTATAACGCCACCAACGAACATCAAAGGTGCCAAGCTTTCGTAAGTTCGTGGAGAAAGCTGTGCAAGGACGAGCATCACAACGAGTGAAAGCACCATTCGCATGGCTTGGCGATCCATCATCAGTAAACTTTGGCCACTGGCGCTGTACATGATCACCAGGCCAAACCCCATCAGGGCCAGTATGCCAAGTAGGAGTGGTAAGTCGATATGGAAGCGTTCAAACAGGGCGCGATTTTTACCTGTAGAGGGATCCATCTTCATTACTGTTTTACCTCTTTCTTCGCATTGTTTTCAGGCTCAATTTCTTCTGGACCAAGAACGACTCGGTCAAAAATTTTCCTTACTACTGGGGCACCGTTACTAGAACCACCACCGGCATTTTCTAGTACTACAGTGACGACCACTTTAGGATCATCAAATGGTGCAAAGCCAGTAAATAACGCATGGTCACGTAAGTGCTCGGCGATCTCATCGGCGTTGTATTCTTCGTTTTCACCCAGACCGAAGACCTGTGCAGTACCTGATTTACCCGCTGTTTCATAATTCATTTTGTAGAATGAGCGGCGAGCTGTTCCGCGCGTGCCATGGTTTACCCGACGCATGCCTTCTTTCGCCATATCCCAGTACTTTTTAGGCACATTCTTGATTGGTGGGTAAGTCACGTATTCTGTCGTTTGCTGCTCTTCGAAGTCGTTACCATTTTCTATCGTCGCTTTGAGCAAGTGAGGTGCGATCACTTCTCCCTCGTTTACTAATACGGAGGTTGCTTTGGCGATTTGCATTGGTGTTGCTGTCCAATATCCTTGGCCGATACCCACAGGGATCGTATCACCTTTATACCATGGGGTTTTATGGCGAGACATTTTCCAGTCACGAGTCGGCATATTCGCCTTACTTTCTTCGTAGATATCAATGCCAGTGTAATCACCAAAACCGAACATCATCATCCAATTCGAAATACGGTCAATACCCATGTCATAAGCGATTTGATAGTAGAAGGTATCAACAGACTCTTCGATCGACTTAATGATATCGACGCGCCCGTGCCCCCAACGCAACCAGTCACGAAACGGGCGTGTGTTGGAGTTTGGTATGCGCCAATAACCAGGGTCATTTCGTGTGGTGTTAGGTGTGACGACACCTTCTTGCAGCGCGGCTACCGCCATAAATGGTTTGATGGTAGACGCAGGAGGGTAAATGCCAAGTGTAGTGCGGTTGACCAAAGGACGGTTTTTATCGTTCAAAAGGGCGCGATAATCTTTACCTGAGATTCCGTGCACGAATGAGTTAGGATCGTAGCTAGGGCTTGAAACCATAGCCAGTACGCCGTTGTCTCTAGGATCGATTACTACAGCACTGCCTCGGCGGCCGTCCAACAATTGGTGTACGTACAACTGCAAGTTGATATCAAGGTTTAAAACGATGTCTTTTCCGGGTACAGGTGGAACGTACTTTAAGGTACGAATTACTCGGCCGCGGCTGTTTACCTCGACTTCTTGATATCCGGCTGTACCGTGTAAGAGGTCTTCGTAGTATTTTTCAATACCCAGCTTACCAATGTCGCGAGTGGCTTGATAGTTTGCGTCTTTTTCTTCTCGGATCAGGCGCTGCATGTCGCGATCATTGATTCGAGAAACATACCCAATCACGTGGGTTAAGACTTCGCTGAAAGGGTAGTAGCGCTTTAAGGTCGCACTTATTTCCACACCTGGAAAGCGGTACTGATTGACGGAGAATACCGCTACTTGTTTTTCGTTCAGTTGGGTAAGCAGTGGGACCGATTTAAATCGACGAGTCCGTTTACGCTCGTGGTGGAAACGTTCAATCTGGTCTGGTGTAATTTCCAGAATAGTTTGTAATTCTTGGATGGTTGCATCAATGTCTTTAATTTTTTCTGGGGTCAGTTCTAAGTTAAAGACGGGACGGTTCTCTGCCAGTAAAACGCCATTTCGGTCATAAATTAGACCTCGGTTAGGCGCGATAGGCACCACTTTGATGCGGTTATCGTTCGAGCGGGTTTGATAGTCTTGAAACTGGTTCACCTGAATGTTGTACATGTTGGCAACCAGAGCTCCCATCAAGACAACAATGCCGATAAAAGCAACAATAGCGCGGCTGGCAAACAGACGCGCTTCGGCTTGATAATCTCGGATTTGACTGCGGCGTTTACGAATCATTAACGCTTGGCTCTAAAGTTAAACAACGATTATTCGCGATGATAAGGGTGGTTAGCGGTGATGCTCCACGCTCGGTATAAGCTTTCTGCCATTACGATACGCACTAGAGGGTGGGGTAGCGTTAAGGCAGATAATGACCAGCTTTGGTCTGCTGCAGCTTTGCATGCAGGAGCGAGTCCTTCAGGACCGCCGATTAATATTGATACATCACGGCCATCTAATTTCCAAGCTTCTAACTGCTCAGCGAGTTGAGGAGTGTCCCATTTTTTACCTGGGATATCTAACGTGACGATACGGTTGCCTTTTGGTACCGCCGCGAGCATCGCTTCTCCTTCTTTTTGCAGGATGCGAGCGATATCGGCATTCTTACCACGCTTGCCAGCAGAGATTTCAATCAACTCTAACGGCATATCATGCGGGAAACGGCGACGATATTCTTGAAAGCCTTCCTCAACCCATTTTGGCATTTTTGTGCCAACAGCAATTAGTTGAATTTTCAAAAGATTAACCCCAGAGTTTTTCTAGCTGGTAGAGTTCGCGGTGCTCTTCTTGCATCACGTGAAGCATGGCGTCGCCCATATCTAGAACTACCCATTCACCTTCGTTTTCACCTTCCATTCCTAGTGGCTCAAGACCGGCTTTTTTCACCTCTGTTGCAACATGGTCAGCGATGGATGAAACGTGGCGTTTGGATGTACCAGTACAGATGATCATGTAATCTGTCACGCTTGATTTATCTTCCACATTTAGGACGATAATGTCTTCCGCTTTCATGTCGTCGGCTTTATCAGCTAAAAAGTCTTTCAGTTCTTCGCGAAGCACTCGGTTTTCCTCGGTTTGTCTCTTATCTCTACAGTGTTTTACATTCTTGCTTGCAAAACAGGTCGCGCACTATATCACGCTTTGATTTTTAAATTGCCAGCTTAATATCAGGAGAGCAGGTTTCTAAGCTCAACTGATGAATAGTTGGCCATACAGACTCGTCATATTGAGTTTTGGCTTTTATCTCTGCTTGAGCCAACAAGGAGAGCAATGCACAAATACGACTCGCTGATAAGCGGGTCAGTGCTGCGTTATAGAGTGGACGCTTGTTTTGCCAAACTCGATATTTCTCAAATACCTGGTTCATTCCCATTTGAGTTAAGTCTTGATGCATATTTAAAAGTTGGCTCAACTCTTTTTGTACACTTCGAATCAAGATCACGGTCTCAACCCCTTCCGCCTCAAGTTGGCGAAGAATACGTTGTGCACGGTTTGCTTTACCTGCCAGTAAGGCGTCGATCCAGTTAAAGGTAGTGAAGTGGTTATGGCGACTTAGGGCTTCCTCTAAACGTATGATGGTCAGCTCACCATCCGGGTAGAGTAGGGCCAATTTCTCTAAGCTTTGTGTCAATGCAAATAGGTTACCTTCATGCCATTGAGCCAACATTTGCAGTGATTGCTGATCGGGTTTTAGTCCCAACATGCGGCAACGTGTCTGAATGAACATAGGTAGGCGTTGAAGGTCTGGCGACAAGCAGCTTACCCAATCGCCTTTTGAGCTTAATGCTTTGAACCATTTCGCATTTTCTTGGGCTTTGGTCAGTTTGCTACCAACAATGACGAGCATGATGTCATCATGAAGCATATCACACAGTGTTTGCAGCTCTTTGCTGACGGCGGTTGTCACGCCACTTTCAGGAATTTCAAGCTCAATCAATTGACGGTTTGAAAACAGGCTCATCGCTTGGAAACAGTCGTAAACTTGATTCCAGTCGATGCTAGCATCCACCGCAAAACGGTGTTTTTCCTCAAAACCTTGCTGAAACGCTGCCTTTTGGATTGCTTGGCGGCTTTCTTGAATCAGTAACGGCTCATTACCAAAGATTAAGTAAACCTGTTTAACTTGTTTAGTTAAATGATCCGTTAGCTTATCGGCATAAATTCGCATAGTGACTAAGAGTTTTTGTTCGCTGGCTCAGAGATTTGTCCTGCTTCATATTCGGCACGAATACGGCCCAACTGGCGCATCATCTGTTTTGCAGCTTGCAAGCGCATCTCGTCTTCAATTACGTCACGCTCAACAGATTTTGCAAGTGCGGTCAACGGGTTGTCTAGGTAGTTGCGGTTTACTGTTGTCGTAAAGTTTTTAGAACCATAGCCAGGAATTGTCACACGGTATTTTACTACGTATGTCAGCTCTTTTTCTGCTGCACGGCTATTTTGATAAAGCGATAGTGTACGCTCATCGATTGTCGCTTCCGTCAAATGAAGGTTGGGTACCGTCGATGATGGTTGAACAAGTTCAACTTTGTTCAGTTCGAGTTGAGAGCGAACATAGCGAGTTAATTCACTGTATTCATCGTAGCTGGAGAAAGACATAGTGTGCAGCTCTTCCGGTACGGAATACTCGCCGCGAAGGTGAAAACCACAGGCAGAAAGAAGCCCCGCTAATACCAATACCACTGGTAGTTTAATCAAAGAGAAAAAGCGCATTGATTGTATTCATCCTAAATTGAAGGGGTTATTTACCTTAAACCACTCATGTGAATGGTTTGAGGTAAATAAACAGGGTAGAAAACTACCCTGTTTAATGACTCTTGGTTAACAAATAAGTTCGCTAAACAGAGACAAATTGACAGCTGCGATTAGTTTGCAACGATGTTCAGCAGTTTACCTGGAACGTAAATAACTTTACGAATAGTCAGGCCATCAGTGAACTTAACCACGTTTTCGTCGTTTAGACCAAGCTGTTCGATATCGTCTTTAGAGATATCAGCTGGGACTGTTAGCTTCGCACGTAGCTTACCGTTAACTTGAACAACGATAGTTTTTTCGTCTTCAACTAGCGCTTTTTCGTCAAACGTCGGCCATGCCGCGTTATCAATGTCTGTTTCACCTAGTGCTGCCCATAGCTCGTATGAGATATGCGGAGTGATAGGGTAAAGCATGACAACAATAGCTTTCAGTGCTTCGTCAAGGATTGCACGATCTTGCGCAGATTCTTGAGGCGCTTTCGCTAGTTTGTTCATCAGCTCCATGATCGCTGCGATCGCGGTGTTGAATGTTTGACGACGAGCGATATCGTCCGTCACTTTCGCGATAGTTTTGTGAACGTCGCGGCGAAGTGCTTTTTGATCACCAGAAAGCGCTGAGGTATCTACTGCTTCTGCTGCGCCTTTCGCTGTGTGCTCTTTCACTAGTTTCCAAACACGTTTTAGGAAGCGGTTCGCACCTTCTACGCCAGACTCTTGCCATTCAAGTGTCATGTCCGCTGGAGACGCGAACATCATGAATAGACGTACTGTGTCAGCGCCGTACTTATCTACCATTTCTTGAGGGTCGATACCGTTGTTCTTAGACTTAGACATCTTGATCATGCCTGAGTGCGTTACATCACGACCTTCAGTGTCTTTAGCAGAAGTAATGCGGCCTTTACCATCACGTTCAACGGCTACGTCTGTTGGAGCTACCCACTCTTTGCCGCCTTTCTCGTTCTCGAAGTAGAACGCATCAGCCAGTACCATGCCTTGACACAGTAGTTGCTTGAACGGTTCGTCAGACGTTACGTAGCCCGCGTCACGTAGCAACTTGTGGAAGAAGCGTGAGTACAGTAGGTGCATACAAGCGTGCTCGATACCGCCGATGTACTGGTCTACTGGTAGCCAGTAGTTTGCTTTTTCTGGATCTAGGATGTCGTCTGCTTGCGGTGAACAGTAACGCGCGTAGTACCAAGAAGATTCCATGAATGTATCGAACGTATCTGTCTCACGTAGAGCAGGTTCGCCGTTGAATGTGGTCTTCGCCCATTCTTTATCTGCTTTGATTGGGCTGGTTACGCCGTCCATTACCACGTCTTCTGGAAGAATCACTGGTAGTTGGTCAGCAGGTACTGGGTGAACTTCACCGTCTTCAGTCGTTACCATTGGGATTGGTGCGCCCCAGTAACGTTGACGAGATACACCCCAGTCGCGTAGACGGAAGTTTACAGTCTTAGTGCCTTTGCCTTCTGCTTCTAGCTTCGCTGCAATTGCATCGAACGCCGCTTGGAATTCTAGGCCGTCGAATTCACCTGAATCGAACAGTACGCCTTTCTCTGTGTATGCTGCTTCAGAGATGTCTAGCTCGCTGCCATCAGCAGGCTTGATAACAGGCACGATGTCTAGACCGTACTTCGTTGCGAACTCGTAGTCACGTTGGTCGTGTGCAGGTACAGCCATTACCGCGCCTGTACCGTAGTCCATCAGTACGAAGTTTGCTACGTATACTGGTACTTCGCGGCCGTTCAATGGATGAATTGCAGTAAGGCCAGTCGCCATACCTTTCTTCTCCATTGTCGCTAGCTCAGCTTCTGCAACCTTGTTGTTCTTACATTCGTCGATAAACGCTGCAAGCTCTGGATTGTTCTCTGCTGCAAGAGCTGCAAGAGGGTGACCGGCAGCGATACCCACGTAAGTCACACCCATTAGCGTATCTGGACGTGTTGTGTAAACTTCTAGGTCTTGTTGACCCTTAACTTCAAACTTCAGTTCAACACCTTCAGAACGACCAATCCAGTTGCGCTGCATGGTTTTCACCATTTCAGGCCAACCTTCAAGCTTGTCTAAGTCGTCTAGTAGCTCTTGAGCGTACTCAGTGATTTTGATGAACCATTGAGGGATTTCTTTTTGCTCTACAGGCGTATCACAACGCCAGCAACAACCGTCTTCAACCTGCTCGTTTGCAAGAACAGTTTGGTCGTTAGGACACCAGTTAACAGAAGAAGTCTTTTTGTAAACTAAACCTTTCTCGTAAAGTTTAGTGAAGAACTCTTGTTCCCAGCGGTAGTACTCCGGTGTACATGTTGCGAATTCACGGTTCCAATCGTAACCAAAGCCTAGAAGCTTAAGTTGGTTCTTCATGTATTCGATGTTTTCGTAAGTCCAAGGTGCTGGCGCAGTTTTGTTTTTTACTGCTGCGTTTTCTGCAGGTAGACCGAATGCGTCCCAACCGATTGGTTGCATCACGTTTTTGCCTTGTAGGCGTTGGAAACGAGATACTACATCACCGATAGTGTAGTTGCGCACGTGACCCATGTGCAGTCGACCACTTGGGTATGGGAACATGGACAGACAGTAGAATTTTTCTTTATTTGGGTCTTCACTTACAACAAAGGTTTTGTTGTCATCCCAGTGCTTTTGAACTTTTTGTTCAATATCTTGTGGGTTGTATTGTTCTTGCATCGATGGTATCCGTTATCTTGGAATTTGTGAGTTCGGTTAGAACAGACTTAAATAGATCGTCATAGAATACCTAAAGCTAGGGATCACAACAATAGCCAATCTGTACCCATGCGCCCTTAAGTGACGCAGGTAGGAGAAAGATGGAGGTCAGTTATGCCTAAACGTAAAACAGGTTATGAGGAAATGCTCGAGGATGTGATTGAAACCTTGAAGCACAGTCCGGAAGAAGTTAACAAAGCGATTGAGACGTCGGGCAAAGTGGTGGATGCTGCTAATGACTTGACCAAAGATGAATTGGCTTTAATCAAAGCGTACCTTAAAGCAGACTTAAAAGAGTTTTCAGAGAGTTACGAGGATAGCAAAAGCGGTCCGTTTTACTTAACGATTGCGGATTCGATATGGCAAGGGCTGTTAGAGATTACAGACCGAACTAAAGTTGAGTGGGTTGAGTTGTTCGATGACTTAGAGCATCAAGGGCTATATGAAGCAGGAGAGGTGATAGGCTTAGGCACTTTAGTCTGTGATGAGTGTGGTCACAAGACAACGTATAACCACCCAACAGTAATCATTCCGTGTATTAAGTGTAGTCACAAAGGCTTTACTCGTCAGTCATTAAAGCCATAAATGGCGAGTAACGACTGTATAATGCAATGAATAAAAAAGAGGCTTAGTCGCCTCTTTTTTGTCTTTTCTACTTTCAAGCTGTTATCAGCTCTGTTTTCTTCTTAAACCGAAAGCCAGCGCTAAACTTAACCCTACCCAAATATACAATGGCCAAGTACCAACGATTCGATATGGCGTTTTCCCATCGGTTGGGGTGAGCTCTGCGCGCAGTACTGCAGTTTCAAACTGCGGAACTTGCTCAACGATTTTACCCTTGTGATCGGTTACCGCTGTTAATCCATTGTTAGTCGAGCGGATGAGCGGTTTGCCCAACTCTAAGGCACGCATACGGGCGATCTCCATATGCTGAAGAGGGCCGATAGAGTGACCAAACCATGCATCGTTTGAAAGCGTTAGAATGAAGTCTGTTTCGTCAGTCACATTTTGACGCACTTGCTCATTAAAGATGATCTCATAGCAAAGCGCTGGTGCCATGTGCATGCCATTCGCAACGATGTTTGGCTGCACAAAAGCCCCACGGCTAAACGATGACATCGGTAGGTTAAAGAATGGCGCTAATGGGCGCAAAATATCTTCAAATGGTACAAACTCACCAAACGGTAGTAGGTGATGCTTATGGTAACGTTCGCTTAAATCGAAGCTGTAGTCACCGTATGGTGTGATGCCGAGGGACAGAATACTGTTGTAGAACTGTCGATCTTCAGCTTGGTTGACGACACCGGTGATGATTGCGCTGTTATTCATTTTTGCAGCGCTGTCGATATTGCTCAAAAATGAAGGCACTTCAATTTCAAAAGCGGGAATTGCTGCTTCTGGCCAAACGATAATGTCAGCGTCCCAGTTTTCACGAGTTAAGTCAGCATATTTCATGATGGTTGGCCAGCGTTGACTTGGTAGCCACTTTAGGTTTTGGTCTACGTTACCTTGAATCAGTGCGAGCTTAGTCGTGTCTTCTGGTCGGGGTGTTACCCAATCGTAGTTGCGAATCCCAAAGCCAGTACTGAGTAATACCGCAGGGATAATCACCATCAGCCACTGCTTATGAATCCATGCATAGGCTAACGCCCCTGCGCTGATAAGGATAAATAGAGTAAGCAGTTCTACGCCGCCAATTGGTGCAAAGCTTGCGAGTGGAGCATCTATCTGGCTATAGCCTAGCCATAACCAAGGGAAGCCGGTCATCACCCAACCACGCAACCAATCACTTATCAGCCATAAAGCAGGTGCAGCGAGAAGTGCTTTTGTGAGCGTAAATTGAGGAAACAGCTTGTTGTTGAGCCAAGCAAATAAGCCTGAATAAACAGCCAAGTAGGCAACAAGTAAGCCCATTAAAAATAAATTGGCAATGAGCGGCATACCGCCAAAACCGGAGATACTGACGTAAACCCAGCTAACGCCAGTTGCAAATTGACCTAACCCCCAAGCATAACCAATCCATAGTGCGCGTTTCGGAGTTTGGTTAGCAAGAAGAATCAGTAGAATTGCAGGGCTAAGAATGGCAATAGGCCACAGCTGGTAAGGAGCGAAAGCGAGTGTAGTAGAGGCGCCAACAAAAGCGGCCACTAAGGGCCGCTTAAGGCGATGAAAGAGTTCATTCATCATTGTAATTTCTGAGATTCCCAATGGGTATCGCGTTACTCTTGAGTGGCTTCAACCAGGGTTTCTTCGTCTGGGATCGTCACTTGGAGTTGAATGACACGACGGTTATCGGCAGCGGTGACTTTGAAGTTGTAGCCTTCAATTTCAACCAGTTCACCACGAGAAGGTAAGTGACCAAAGGCAGTCATGACCATACCACCAACGGTATCAACTTCCTCATCGCTGAAGTTGGTTCCGAATGTCTCATTAAACTCTTCGATGGTTGTCAGCGCTCTGACAGCAAACGTATGCTTGCTCAGCTTACGAATGTCCGTCTCTTCACTTTCATCGAATTCATCTTCAATATCCCCGACGATTTCCTCAAGGATATCTTCAATGGTCACAAGACCAGAAACACCACCGAATTCATCGACAACAATGGCCATATGATAACGTTCTTCACGGAATTCTTTCAGCAGTCGATCAACGCGTTTACTTTCCGGTACTACAACCGCTGGTCGAATGACTTCTTCGATATCAAATGGATTACTGCCTGAGCCTAAGTATTTAAGTAAGTCCTTCGCTAGAAGTATGCCTTCCACATGGTCTTTATCTTCGCTGATCACAGGGTAGCGAGAGTGTTGAGCATCGGTAATCAAAGCAACCAAGGTATCAAGGTCGTGAGTACGCTCAACGGTAACCATTTGCGAACGCGGGATCATAATGTCACGCACACGCATTTCGGAGATTTCCATAACACCTTCGAGCATATCGCGAGTGTCATGGTCAATCAGGTCGTTAACTTCAGAGTCGCGGATAACATCCACAAGCTCTTGGCGATCTTTTGGTTCGCCCTGAAATAGTTGACCTAGACGTTCAAAGAAGGACTTTCTACTCGGACCTTCTGCCTTTTCTTTCTTATCTTCGTTAGAAGAGGGAGAATTATCTTCGTTCATTGTTTCTCAATTAAGTAACGCTATCAGAAGTGTGATAGCACACATAGAGAGGCGAACACGAGAGTCATTTAGGTGGTTCGCCTTTCCCTGTCGAGTGGCCAATAGCTACTCTTTTTCAGCAATGTAAGGATCTTCATAACCCATACCTTGCATGATTTCGGTTTCGAGGGACTCCATCTCTTCGGCTTCGTCATCCTCTATATGATCATAACCTAGCAGATGCAAGCTGCCATGTACAACCATATGCGCCCAATGTGCTAGCAGAGGCTTGCTCTGTTCAACCGCCTCTTTTTCAACAACTTGGCGGCAAATAATCAAATCACCAAGTAAATCTATTTCCATACCAGGAGGTGCTTCAAATGGAAACGACAACACATTAGTTGGTTTATCTTTGCCGCGATACTCATGGTTGAGCGTATGACTTTCTTGTTCATCAACAATACGAATGGTGACTTCGGCTTGTGGCTGGAAGAGAGGAATTGTCTTATCTAGCCACAATTGGAAATCTTGCTGCGAAGGCAGACCTTCTTCATTTTCGACTGCCAGTTGCAGATCAAGTTCAATCGCCATGATTATTCCTTAGTTGAAGCAACTTGTGCATTCAGTTCGGCTTTTGCTGCTTCTAGTAACTTCGCATCGCGTTCTTCACGACGGCGTTTCTCGAACTCTTTACGCTCTTTCTGGTCTTGTGCTTCCCACTTCTCGTACGCGTTAACGATACGAGCAACCACAGGGTGACGTACAACGTCGTCGGCTAAGAAGAAGTTAAAGCTGATGTCGTCAACTTCGCTTAGTACTTCAATAGCATGACGAAGACCCGATTTCGCACCACGAGGTAAGTCAATCTGCGTGACATCACCAGTGATAACCGCGCGAGAGTTAAAACCAATACGCGTTAGGAACATCTTCATCTGTTCAACTGTGGTGTTCTGACTCTCATCAAGAATGATAAAGGCGTCGTTTAGAGTACGACCACGCATGTAAGCAAGAGGGGCAACCTCAATCACGTTACGTTCAATCAGCTTCTCTACGCGCTCAAAGCCCAGCATTTCAAATAGGGCGTCGTATAGCGGACGTAGGTATGGGTCGACTTTCTGGCTTAAATCACCAGGTAGGAAGCCCAATTTCTCACCAGCTTCAACCGCTGGACGAGTAAGTAGAATACGGCGGATCTCTTGGCGCTCTAGTGCGTCAACAGCTGCTGCTACAGCAAGGTAGGTTTTACCTGTACCTGCCGGGCCAATACCAAAAGAAATATCATGCGTGACCATGTTAACCAAGTACTGCGCTTGGTTTGGCGTACGTGGTTTGATCACACCTTTCTTGGTTTTGACGAAGACTTCTTTACCATGCTCGATATTAGACTCAGTATTCTGCTCAAGAACACCAGACTCTTTGATCGCTAGATGGATTTGCTCAGGCTCAATATCTGGGATCTCACCTCGTACAGGTGCGGTATCAACATATAGAGTTTTCAGGATATCCAGCGCAGCTGATGCGGTATGAGGTTTACCGACAATCGTAAAGTGGTCACTACGGTGGTTAATTTCAACGCCTAGACGACGTTCTAAATGCTTGATGTTGTCATCGAATGGACCGCACAGGCTAGCTAGTCGGCGGTTGTCTGAAGGTTCTAGGTTAATTTCTAGAGTTACGATTTTATTGCTCAATGTTGCCTCTCATTTTTTGCCACTTAGTGAGAGCCTGATAACGACCAGGCTCTCTATGGCTATTTATACGAGCTTACGGCGTAAAAGTAGCTACACCCAGCTCATCTTCGCGACGTGTTTTCGCCATCATCTGCGTTGGGGAAATCACACTACGAAGATCCATGTCTTTTTCAGTACGTACTAGCTCACCACGCAGTGAGTTTGCAAATACGTCTACGATCTTCACATCAACGAACTGACCAATTAGGTCTGCACTACCTTCAAAGTTTACTACACGGTTGTTTTCTGTACGAGCGCGTAGTTCCATTAGGTTTTTCTTCGAAGGACCTTCAACTAGAACACGTTGTTCTGTGCCAAGCATTAAGCGAGAGTAACGCATCGCTTGAGCATTGATAGTTTGCTGTAGTTCGTAAAGGCGCTCTTTCTTCACTTGTTCTGACACATCACAAGGGTAATCCGCTGCTGGCGTGCCTGGACGTGGAGAGAAAATAAAGCTGAAGCTCATGTCAAAGTCTACATCTTTGATTAGCTTCATGGTGTCTTGGAAGTCTTTGTCTGTCTCACCAGGGAAACCAACAATAAAGTCTGAACTGATTTGAATATCAGGACGAGCTTTACGCAGTTTACGGATGATCGATTTGTATTCGATAGCGGTGTGAGGGCGTTTCATCATCGTTAGGATACGGTCACTACCACTTTGCACAGGTAAGTGCAGGAAGCTCACAAGTTCTGGCGTATCTTCGTATACTGCGATGATGTCGTCTGTGAATTCTAACGGGTGGCTCGTCGTGAAACGAATACGGTCGATACCATCGATAGACGCAACCAAACGAAGCAGTTCTGCAAATGAACAGATCTCACCATCGTGCATAGGACCACGGTACGCGTTTACGTTTTGACCCAGAAGGTTTACTTCACGTACGCCTTGTTCAGCAAGTTGGGCGATTTCGAACAGTACGTCATCCATTGGACGGCTTACTTCTTCACCACGAGTGTACGGTACGACACAGTAAGTACAGTACTTAGAGCAGCCTTCCATAATAGAAACGAATGCTGTCGCACCTTCAGCGCGAGGTTCAGGTAGGCGGTCGAATTTTTCGATCTCTGGGAACGAAATGTCCATAACTGGTGCATCATCGGACTGAGATTGTTTGATCATCTCAGGTAGGCGGTGCAAAGTTTGTGGGCCAAAAATAACGTCAACGTATGGTGCACGTTCACGAATATGGTCACCTTCTTGCGTTGCTACACAACCACCTACACCGATAACTACGCCAGGTTTTTTATCTTTTAGTGTTTTCCAGCGGCCTAACTGGTGGAAAACTTTCTCTTGCGCTTTTTCACGGATCGAACAGGTGTTAAGTAGAAGTACGTCTGCTTCCTCTGGCTCTTCCGTCAGCTCGTAGCCGTTTGCAGCATTAAGCAGGTCGGCCATTTTTGATGAATCGTATTCGTTCATCTGGCAGCCCCAGGTTTTAATTAGCAGTTTCTTACTCATCTCACTTTCGCTCGTTCAGTTGTACTTAAATCGGAGAGCTATTGCTCAAATTATAGCCGCCATCACGGCGGTAAGCGGCGTATTGTACTGCTTTAAAAAGCACCTGACTAGTGATCTAGCTAATTCTCTGCAAAGCCTGATGAAATCTAGTTTTTCGCCCTATGCAGAACAAGGTTTTTTGTTAAACAATTTTGTAAAAATAGCCATGGAAAGTACAATAAAAAACGCCAATTAATCAGCACGATGAAGAGTGAAAAATGAACAAGTATGACATCGCCGTGATCGGTGGCGGTATGGTTGGGGCAGCCGTCGCTGTTGGATTTGCCAAGCAGGGCAGAAGCGTTGTCTTGGTCGAAGGTACAAAACCTAAAGTTTTTGATGCCGCTCAGGCGATGGATATTCGTGTATCTGCAATCTCGCACCAGTCGGTGGAGTTACTTGATTCACTCGGAGCATGGCCAGAGATCAAGAGCATGCGAGTTTGTCCTTATCGGCGCTTAGAAACTTGGGAGCACCCAGAGTGCCGTACTCGTTTTCACTCTGATGAATTGTCATTGGATCAGCTAGGTTACATCGTTGAAAACCGCCTAATCCAATTAGGTCTTTGGCAAGTCTTCTCTCAGTATGAAAATCTAACCGTGATGTGTCCTGAGCGATTAAAAGCCATTGAGTTTGCAGATGTAAATCTTGTGACACTAGAAAGTGGGGCGCAGTTTGAAGCTAACTGGGTGATTGGTGCTGATGGTGCAAACTCTAAAGTTCGTCAATTGGCTGGAATTGGTGTAACTGCGTGGGATTACCGACAACACTGCATGTTGATTAATGTGAAAACAGAATTGCCTCAGCAAGATATTACTTGGCAACAATTTACACCTTCAGGCCCACGTTCATTTTTACCTCTGTGCTCTTTGAGTAACGACGATGGTCAAGTAGTAGGCCAAGGTTCTTTGGTTTGGTATGACTCGCCTAAACGTATTAAACAACTGTGTGCGATGAGTAAACCTCAACTAAGAGAAGAAATTTTACGTCATTTCCCTGCTGAATTAGGCGATATTGAAGTTTTACAGTTTGGCTCATTCCCACTCACTCGTCGTCATGCGCAAAGCTACTCAAGCAAAAATTGCGTGTTAGTGGGTGACTCTGCCCATACGATCAACCCGCTTGCAGGGCAAGGGGTAAACTTAGGCTTCAAAGATGTAGACGTTCTCCTTTCGGTAACAGAACAACAAGAAAAGCTGGAAGATACCTTACTCGCGAAATACGAACGCGCACGTCGACCTGACAACTTACTCATGCAGACGGGCATGGACTTTTTCTATAAAGGTTTTAGCAACGATCTAGGGCCATTGAAGTTCGTACGTAATGCTGCATTGAAGCTTGCTGAAAACTCAGGGCCAATTAAGGCTCAAGTACTGAAATACGCGTTAGGTATGTAGTAAGCTACTCAAATCACAGATAGAAAAAAAGCGAGCCATGAGCTCGCTTTTTTAATTCGGCAAATCTAATGATTTCCCGAGTCCAGAACCAAAAAAAGAAAAAACCCAGCAAAGTCATGCTGGGTTTTCCGATAATGGTGCGGAAGGAGAGACTTGAACTCTCACACCTTGCGGCGCCAGAACCTAAATCTGGTGCGTCTACCAATTCCGCCACTTCCGCAACTTAATCTATAGATATCAAGATAATTGGTAAAATCTCAATATCGTTGTATATGGCAGGGCTACCTGGATTCGAACCAGGGAATGGCGGCATCAAAAGCCGCTGCCTTACCGCTTGGCGATAGCCCTACAGCGTAAATAGTCAAAGACTACTTAACCTCTCTTATCGAGAGAAAGAATGGTGCGGAAGGAGAGACTTGAACTCTCACACCTTACGGCGCCAGAACCTAAATCTGGTGCGTCTACCAATTCCGCCACTTCCGCGTATTCTGATAGTGTAGATTAATTTAAGATGGTGCGGAAGGAGAGACTTGAACTCTCACACCTTGCGGCGCCAGAACCTAAATCTGGTGCGTCTACCAATTCCGCCACTTCCGCATCTTAAATCTACGTGACTGATAGCTTATGCTAGCAATCTAATCAATGGTGGCTACGACGGGATTCGAACCTGTGACCCCATCATTATGAGTGATGTGCTCTAACCAGCTGAGCTACGTAGCCATTTTAAACTTTTGAGCAAGAATGGTGCGGAAGGAGAGACTTGAACTCTCACACCTTGCGGCGCCAGAACCTAAATCTGGTGCGTCTACCAATTCCGCCACTTCCGCAACTTGATCTGTAGATATCAAGATAATTGGTAAAATCTCAATATCATTGTATATGGCAGGGCTACCTGGATTCGAACCAGGGAATGGCGGCATCAAAAGCCGCTGCCTTACCGCTTGGCGATAGCCCTACATTGCTCTAATAAAAGAGACTTTAATAATGGTGCGGAAGGAGAGACTTGAACTCTCACACCTTGCGGCGCCAGAACCTAAATCTGGTGCGTCTACCAATTCCGCCACTTCCGCAACTTATTCTGTAGTTATCAAGGTAATTGGTAAAAACCTAAATAACGTTGTTTATGGTGGCTACGACGGGATTCGAACCTGTGACCCCATCATTATGAGTGATGTGCTCTAACCAACTGAGCTACGTAGCCATTTTAAAACTTTGATCAAGAATGGTGCGGAAGGAGAGACTTGAACTCTCACACCTTGCGGCGCCAGAACCTAAATCTGGTGCGTCTACCAATTCCGCCACTTCCGCAACTTGATCTGTAGATATCAAGATAATTGGTAAAATCTTAATATCATTGTATGTGGCAGGGCTACCTGGATTCGAACCAGGGAATGGCGGCATCAAAAGCCGCTGCCTTACCGCTTGGCGATAGCCCTACATTGCTCTAATAAAAGAGACTTAAATAATGGTGCGGAAGGAGAGACTTGAACTCTCACACCTTGCGGCGCCAGAACCTAAATCTGGTGCGTCTACCAATTCCGCCACTTCCGCAACTTATTCTGTAGT
>NZ_JAMZAN010000001.1:729742-946715 GCF_024181865.1 Vibrio sp. Y58_MX_L22 | reverse complement strand
CACTTCCGCAACTTATTCTGTAGTTATCAAGGTAATTGGTAAAAACCTAAATAACGTTGTTTATGGTGGCTACGACGGGATTCGAACCTGTGACCCCATCATTATGAGTGATGTGCTCTAACCAGCTGAGCTACGTAGCCATCTTTTGGAGCGAGACAATATAAACCTTCACGCTCTCAGTGACAACCCCTTTTATAAAGGAATCGCACTTGAATAATGGCAGGTCTACCTGGATTCGAACCAGGGAATGGCGGCATCAAAAGCCGCTGCCTTACCGCTTGGCGATAGACCTGCAGGCAATAGTCACAATGACTATTTAAAATATGGTGCGGAAGGAGAGACTTGAACTCTCACACCTTGCGGCGCCAGAACCTAAATCTGGTGCGTCTACCAATTCCGCCACTTCCGCATCTATTTCTAACTGCTCTGATAAAAAGAACATTTAGGAATGGTGGCTACGACGGGATTCGAACCTGTGACCCCATCATTATGAGTGATGTGCTCTAACCAGCTGAGCTACGTAGCCAAAACCATATTTTTTGTTCTCAACGCTTTGTTGCCTTGTCGTTGGGAACGGCGCGCATTATGCGAAGTTGAGTGAGATCCGTCAACAGTTTTTTTTAATAAATTTCGGAAAAAACCTCGTTCGCTTCCTTTTTAAACAAAGAGGCGTGTTTATGATCTAAAACTGGAAATAAATTAGCTTGCAGTTGCGTAATTTATTTTTGTTCATTTACTTAAGGTATTAAAAAAGCCAGCTTAACAGCTGGCTTTTAGTGTAAATGAAGTGTTTAGAATTCATTCATTTAATTAAACATTGAAGCGGAAGTGTACAACATCACCATCTTTTACGATGTAGTCTTTACCTTCTAGACGCCATTTACCTGCGTCTTTTGCGCCATTTTCACCATTGAATTGGATGAAATCGTCGTAACCGACTACTTCTGCACGAATAAAGCCTTTCTCGAAGTCAGTGTGGATCTTACCTGCCGCCTGAGGCGCAGTTGCACCAACAGGGATTGTCCAAGCACGTACTTCTTTAACACCTGCTGTGAAGTAGGTGTGTAGAGTCAGTAGTTCGTAACCAGAGCGAATTACACGGTTCAGACCCGGCTCTTCGATCCCCATATCTGCTAGGAATTCTTCGCGATCTTCATCTTCTAGTTCAGATAGTTCAGATTCGATAGCTGCACATACAGGTACAACGACATTGTTTTCTTTTTCTGCGAACTCACGAACCGCATCTAGATATGGATTATTTTCGAAGCCATCTTCGTTTACGTTTGCAATGTACATAGTTGGCTTCAGTGTTAGGAAGTTTAGATAGCCGATTGCTGCTAACTCTTCTTTAGATAGCTCAACTGTGCGTGCCATGCCGCCTTCAGTTAGTACTGGTAACAGTTTTTCTAGTACGGTTAGTTCAAATTTTGCGTCTTTATCGCCGCCTTTTGCCTTCTTCGCGTTACGTTGAATCGCTCGCTCACAAGAATCTAGGTCAGCCATTGCAAGTTCAAGGTTGATCACTTCGATATCTTCAATGGGTGAAACTTTACCTGAAACATGAACAATGTTTTCGTTTTCAAAACAACGTACAACGTGGCCAATCGCGTCTGTTTCACGGATGTTAGCTAGGAATTTGTTACCTAAACCTTCACCACGTGATGCACCAGCAACAAGACCAGCGATGTCCACGAACTCCATCGTCGTTGGAAGAACTCTCTGTGGGTTAACGATCTTAGCTAGTGCGTCTAGACGTAGATCTGGCACAGGAACCACACCAGTGTTTGGTTCAATGGTACAGAACGGGAAGTTTGCTGCTTCGATACCCGCTTTAGTTAGTGCGTTGAACAGAGTTGATTTACCTACGTTAGGTAGACCAACGATGCCACATTTAAAACCCATGATAGTAACCTTATTCAGCTTTGAACGTGTGGAGGCGATTTTGTGCTTTAGATAGGCCATCCTTAATCAGGATATCTAGACAACGAACAGCCTCATCAGCTGCTGCATCTAAAAGCTCTTGCTCTTTAGCTGGCGCTTTACCTAATACAAAACCCGCCACTTTATCTTTGTGTCCCGGATGACCAATGCCAATACGAAGACGATAAAAATCTTTGTTATTGCCCAGTTTGCTAATGGTGTCACGCAGACCGTTGTGTCCACCGTGACCCCCACCTTTTTTAAACTTAGCGACACCTGGCGGTAAGTCTAGCTCGTCATGAGCAACCATGATCTCTTCAGGTTTAATTTGATAAAATTTCGCAAGCGCAGCGATCGATTTACCTGATAGATTCATGAAGGTGGTTGGGATAAGCAAACGGAGATCCTGGCCATTGACCATAATGCGTCCTGTTAGACCAAAAAACTTTGGTTCATTCTTCAGTGTAACGTTGTGAACGCGTGCTAATTCTTCTACAACCCAAGCGCCCGCATTGTGACGAGTTCTGGCGTATTCTGGTCCCGGATTAGCAAGACCAACAAGAAGTTTGATTGGTTGAGTCAAGGTTAGGATCTCTCTGGAATCTCAAAAAGCGCAGTATGATAGCACAGAATTCTCGCAGTGGGCGACCAAGGGATTTTCTGCCTATCGATACAAATAAAAAAACACCCCAAAGAGGGGTGCTTTTGAAATCAGTTTAACTGAAATGTTCGTATTAGTTGAACATTGCAGAGATTGACTCTTCGTTGCTGATACGACGAATCGCTTCAGCCAGCATGCGAGATAGGCTTAGTGTTGTCACTTTACCTGTTGCAGCCATCTCTTTAGACAGAGAGATAGAGTCAGTTACGATAACTTGGTCAAGAACTGAGTTCTTGATGTTATCCGCAGCGTTGCCTGAGAATACTGCGTGAGTAGCGTAAGCGAATACACGCTTGGCACCGCGCTCTTTTAGTGCTTCAGCTGCTTTACATAGTGTGCCACCTGTGTCGATCATGTCATCAACGATCACACAGTCACGACCTTCAACATCACCGATTAGGTTCATTACTTCAGAAACGTTTGCACGTGGACGACGCTTATCTACGATTGCGATGTCGATGTCGCCTAGTGCTTTTGCTGTTGCACGAGCACGAACAACGCCACCTAGGTCAGGAGATACCACTACAGGGTTATCTAGACCGCGAGCCTGCATATCTTCAAGTAGCACTGGCGTGCCGAAGATGTTGTCTACAGGTACATCGAAGAAGCCTTGAATTTGCTCTGCGTGTAGGTCGATAGTTAGAACGCGGTCAACACCAACGTTAGATAGGAAATCAGCAACAACTTTTGCAGTAATTGGCACACGCGCAGAACGTACACGACGGTCTTGGCGAGCGTAGCCGAAGTAAGGGATAACTGCAGTGATACGGCCTGCTGAAGCACGGCGCATTGCATCAATCATAACAACCAATTCCATTAGGTTGTCGTTAGTCGGTGCACAAGTGGATTGAATGATGAAAACATCGCTACCACGAACATTCTCATTGATTTGAACTGCAACTTCGCCATCAGAAAAGCGAGAAACAGATGCATCACCAAGAGAGATGTAAAGACGATCAGCAATACGTTGGGCTAGTTCAGGTGTTGCGTTACCAGCAAATAGCTTCATATCAGGCACGGTGGAAACCTCGGGTTTGCGTCCAGTTTAAATAGGTCGGTGTGAGGCTGATTGGTATTCAGCCAAAGTCTCTTTTAGTGGCGAAATATTGCGCCCTTGAGCGACAAATGCCGAGACTTTATCAGAGAGTTGTGCAAGGATAGTTTCTGCTTCAGATTTGCTCGAAAATTCAGCAAAAACGCAAGATCCTGTCCCCGTCAATCTTGACGGCGCGTATTGTAGCAGCCAAGAAAGTTGCTTATCAACCTCTGGGTAGAGCATTCGTACAATTTTTTCGCAATCGTTTACGCTTGGCGTATTTAAAAGTGTTTCTAGATCTCGTTTTGGGGTGTTTCGCGTTAGATCTGGATGACAAAAAACGTCGACGGTTGCGATAGATACATTCGGTCTGACGACTAAATACCACTTTTCTTCGGGATAAGCAGGAGAGAGTTTTTCACCAACACCTTCAGCAAAAGCTGCAAATCCGCGCACAAATACGGGCACGTCTGCGCCTAGTTTTAAACCTATTTCAGCCAGTTCGTCGTCAGTTAGGTTCAGTTGCCATAAGTAATTCAGTGCCACTAATGCTGTAGCTGCATTCGATGAGCCCCCACCAATGCCTCCACCCATAGGCAGCACTTTCTGTAGCTCAATATGCGCGCCAAAAGGGCAGTTTGAGTAAGTTTGAAGCGCGGTTGCTGCTTTCCAAATTAAATTGTCTTGAAGGGGCACACCTTCTATGTCTGGAGAAATCGTAATATCACCAGAATGGTTCGCTTGAATGGTGAGCTCATCGCCGTGATCGACGAATTGGAATAAGGTTTGTAACTCGTGGTAGCCATTCTCTGTACGGCCGTTGATATATAGAAAGAGATTCAATTTCGCTGGTGATGGCCAGCGTGTTGAAAGTTCAATCATTGGGTGATGTTCCATTTTGTGATCACTAGATTTATTTTGACATCAGCTGTGGTGAGTTTCAGCTTATTTGGCAGAGGGAGAGACTGTTCATGCCATTGAACGTCGCCATATCTTTGATAAGCAATACTCCAATCATTTAAACCAATTTGTTTGTTTAACGCTTGCAGTGTATTGGTTGGAGACAGTTGGAATTTGTCGGCATCGGTCGGTAGACCTAATAGCCAGTCAGGCATGTGTTCGACGGGCATCATCAACCCTGTAAGACGGTAAATCAGCTGGTTAGCACTGCGAGAAGAAAGGACCTGATCGTCGTAAGTTTCTACTGTGGCGCCTTGTGGGGTGATGGTGAGCTTTAATGCCGTTTGTCCGAGAATCGTTGTTAAACGCAACTGGCTTAGTGCTGAAGAATGTTTCCAGTAGAAGTTTAAATTTTGTCTTTGGTCTGGGCCAATATAACCAAGTTTCCCCGTTGCTTGAAAATCTTGGATGGTTTCGAGTCGCTGCTCATGAGCTTGCCATTCAACGCTGGTAACACTTTCAGGAACGGACGAACAACCAGCGAGCAGTAAGCTCGACAAGAAAAAAAGAATAAAGGAGCGTAACGTCATGTTTGATGGCTTATTAATCAGTTTCATCGGGAATCGCTCACAACTATAGCATTGAAAAGTCGCACTTAGGAAAACAAATCCGGCTTACCCTTTCAATAAATGCGTGCTTACAGTAAAATTCTGGACCTATTTTATAACCTATCCCAGAGATACCACGTTAGATGTCCTTGCTTGCTATTGGAATTAATCACAATACAGCGTCTGTCGACTTGCGAGAGAAGGTGGCGTTTGGTCCGGATAAACTCGGCCCTGCACTCGAGCAACTTAGAGAGCACGAAGCAGTTAACGGCAGTGTGATTGTTTCAACCTGTAACCGAACTGAGTTGTACTGCGATGTTAAGCAAGGAGCGCGAAACAAGTTGATCGATTGGCTTGCTCAATTTCATCAAGTGAGCCGCGAAGATTTAATGCCGAGTTTGTATGTTCATGAAGAACAAGCTGCAATAAAGCATTTGATGCGCGTATCGTGCGGTCTTGACTCTCTGGTGTTGGGTGAGCCTCAAATTTTGGGGCAGGTAAAGCAAGCATTTTCTGACTCGCGAGATCATCAAGCCGTCGATGCCTCGATTGATAAACTGTTTCAAAAGACGTTCTCAGTCGCCAAACGGGTAAGAACAGAGACAGATATTGGTGGTAATGCCGTGTCCGTGGCTTATGCGGCATGTACACTGGCAAAACATATTTTTGAGTCGTTATCAGATTCAACCGTGCTTTTGGTTGGTGCGGGTGAGACGATTGAATTGGTCGCGAAGCATTTAGCGTCCAACGGTTGCACAAAAATGATTGTCGCGAACCGCACTAAAGAGCGCGCGCAAGGCTTAGCGGACCAATTTGGCGCAGAAGTGATCAGTTTGAACGAAATTCCTGAACATTTGGCGAAAGCGGACATTGTGATTAGCTCAACGGCGAGCCCATTGCCTATTATTGGCAAAGGTATGGTCGAAACGGCTCTAAAGCAGCGCCGGCATCAACCTATCTTGTTGGTCGATATTGCGGTGCCGCGAGATGTAGAGTCGGAAGTCGGTGAACTGAACGACGCATATCTGTATTCTGTTGATGACTTGCAATCTATCATCGACAGCAACATTGAGCAGCGTAAAGTCGAAGCGATTCAAGCTGAAGCGATTGTTAGTGAAGAAAGCGCTGCATTTATGACATGGTTGCGTTCACTGCAAGCCGTCGATAGTATTCGCGACTATCGCAAATCAGCCAACGAAATTCGTGAAGAGTTACTGAGCAAAAGTTTGCAATCTTTAGCGGCAGGCGCAGATCCGGAGAAAGTGCTGCGCGAGCTGAGTAATAAACTCACCAACAAACTGATTCACGCTCCAACTCGCGCATTGCAAAGTGCAGCAGAGCAAGGCGAACCAGCAAAATTAACGATTATCCGCCAAACACTTGGCTTGGATGATCTATAACTCACGCTTTTTATTAAGAAAACGACACTATGAAAGCCTCTATTCTGACTAAGCTAGAAACGCTAGTAGAACGTTACGAAGAAGTTCAACATCTTCTTGGTGATCCTGATGTAATTGGAAATCAGGACAAATTCCGTGCTCTATCAAGAGAGTACTCTCAGCTAGAAGAAGTAACCAAGTGCTTCCAAGCTTATCAACAAGCACAAGAAGATCTTGTCGCCGCTGAAGAGATGGCAAACGAAGACGACGAAGAAATGCGTGAAATGGCGCAAGAAGAAATCAAAGAAGCGAAAGCGACGATTGAGCGTCTTACTGATGAGTTACAGATTCTTCTTCTGCCAAAAGATCCGAACGATGATCGTAACTGTTTCCTAGAAATTCGTGCAGGTGCGGGTGGCGACGAAGCGGGTATCTTCGCGGGTGATCTATTCCGTATGTACAGCAAGTACGCAGAAAAGCGTGGCTGGCGCATCGAAGTCATGTCTTCAAACGAGGCAGAGCACGGTGGTTACAAAGAGATGATCGCGAAAGTAAGCGGCGACGGTGCATACGGCGTGTTGAAATTTGAGTCAGGCGGTCACCGTGTACAGCGTGTTCCAGCAACAGAGTCTCAAGGCCGTGTGCATACTTCTGCTTGTACAGTAGCAGTAATGGCGGAAATCCCAGAAGCGGATCTGCCAGAAATCAAAGCAGCAGACCTGAAAATCGATACGTTCCGTGCATCTGGCGCGGGTGGTCAGCACGTTAACACCACGGATTCTGCAATCCGTATTACCCACTTACCAACGGGTACGGTAGTAGAGTGTCAGGATGAGCGTTCACAGCACAAGAACAAAGCGAAAGCAATGGCGGTTCTTGCTGCTCGTATCGTTCAAGCGGAAGAAGAGCGTCGTGCCGCAGAAGTGTCTGATACACGTCGTAACCTTCTAGGTTCTGGTGACCGTAGTGACCGTATTCGTACCTACAACTACCCACAAGGTCGTGTGTCTGATCACCGTATCAACCTGACCATCTATCGTTTGAACGAAGTGATGGAAGGTGACCTGCAGAGCTTGATTGATCCTGTGATTCAAGAGCACCAAGCAGACCAACTTGCGGCGCTCGCAGAGAACGGCTAATCGATGAGCCAAGTTCAATCGATTGAGCAAGCACTGAAAAGTGCGACGGCGAAACTGGCAGAAGGCGGCAAAGAGTCGCCTTCTCTCGATGCAGCTGTACTCCTTTGCCATGTCCTTGGCAAACCACGAACTTACCTGCTGACCTGGCCAGAAAAAGCATTAGAAGCAGAGCAAAAATCTCAGTTTGACGCTCTACTTGAACGACGTTTAACTGGTGAACCCGTCGCTTATATTATTGGTGAGCGAGAGTTTTGGTCTTTACCATTCAAAGTTTCTCCCTCTACCTTGATCCCAAGACCGGATACAGAACGTTTGGTCGAAGTTGCACTCGATAAGACCTACGAGCAGACTGGGCCTATTTTAGATCTTGGAACGGGGACGGGAGCTATCGCCATCGCGCTTGCATCTGAAATGCCAAAGCGTCAAGTGATGGGCGTAGACCTTAAGCAAGAAGCGAAAGCACTTGCAGAGTACAATGCTGAGCAGCTAAACATCAAAAATGTGACCTTTGCTCAAGGCAGTTGGTTTGAGCCTATTACAGAAGGTACGAAGTTTGCTTTAATTGTCTCCAACCCGCCATATATTGATGAAAAAGATCCACATTTATCCCAAGGCGATGTGCGCTTTGAGCCAAAATCTGCATTAGTTGCTAAAGAGAATGGCTTAGCTGATATTCGTCATATCTCGGATCTTGCTCGTCAGTATCTTGAAGTGGGCGGTTGGCTGGCATTTGAACATGGTTATGATCAAGGTGAGGCGGTGCGTGAGATAATGCGTGGCTTTGGTTACCAACAGGTCGCTACGGAAAAAGATTATGGCGGTAACGATCGAGTAACACTTGGTTGTCTGGCCAGTTAATCATGGAAGTCAGCAAACACTAACTAAAAAGAGAAGAAAAATGTACGTAGCTCTAAAACACATACACTTAGTGACGATCGCTCTCAGCGCGACGCTACTATCGATCCGATTCGTGTTAATGATGATGAACTCACCGAAGCGAAATAATCGCTTTTTGAAAGTGTTTCCCCACATCGTTGATACTGCATTGCTAGTGTCAGGTATCGCGCTTATTTTCATTACGGGTTTCATCCCGTTTACCGATGCCGCACCGTGGTTAACAAACAAAATCACCTGTGTACTGGCGTACATTGCGCTTGGATTCTTCTCATTGAAACTTGCGAAAAACAACCTACTGAAGATATTTGGCTTTTTCGGCGCATTAGGTTGGTTGGTCATGGCTGCAAACATTGCTGTGTCTAAGAGCCCTACGTTATTTGGATAAGACGTCATGTTAGAGTTTTTTGACGAAGATTTTGACAATATACCGTTGGTGGAAGGTGCGCTTGAGCTAAACAAAGCGATTAACCCAGAAACCAAAGTACATTGGGCGAAACAAGAGTTAGAGCGTCTTTACAAAGATGCAGAAGCCACGCTTGTTCATGAAACCGATGAAGAGCAACGATTTGATGCATTCCTACGACTGTTTTTCCATGAGTGGGGATTCAAAGGCGACGAGCAGGAATACTTTATTTCGGACAACAGCTTCATCGATAAAGTGTTGGAGCGCAGAAAAGGTATTCCTGTGAGCTTAGGTTCGATTTTGTTATACCTAGGCAAAAAGCTGGGGTTCCCGTTGAAGGGAGTTACTTTCCCTACTCAGTTCCTGTTAAAAGTCGACTGGATGCATAAGAAGCCAGACTACATCAACCCATTTAATGGTGAGTATGTAGGTGAAAGGATTCTTCAAGCTTGGCTTATTGGCCAAGAAGGACCGCTAGCTCAGCTAAAGCCTGAACATTTTGAGGAAGCTGACAACCCAACAATTATTGGTCGCTGGTTGGCGTTGATTAAAAGTGCGATGTTGCGCGAAGAGCATTATACGCTGGCATTACGTTGTACGAATCTTGCTCTAACGTTTGTGCCAGATGATCCATACGAAATTCGTGACCGTGGTTTTATTTTCCAACAGCTAGAGTGCCCTCAAGTAGCGGTATCAGATTTTCAGTACTTTATTGACCAATGCCCTGACGATCCGGCTTCCGAGCTACTAAAATCACAAGTTAATGTGATGAGTGAAACGCACGTCACACTTCACTAATTTTATCGATGTGCCGAACTGTGGCGTATCGTGGACAGAAAAAGAGAATCAAAATGGAACAGAAAATCGTTAATATCGGCGACATTCAGGTTGCTAACGACAAGCCATTCACCCTATTTGCAGGTATGAACGTTCTTGAGTCTCGTGATCTTGCGATGCAGATCTGTGAGCACTACGTAAAAGTAACGGAAAAACTTGGTATTCCTTACGTATTTAAGGCGTCGTTTGACAAAGCAAACCGCAGTTCTGTTCATTCATACCGTGGTCCAGGTCTGGAAGAAGGCATGAAAATCTTTCAGGAGCTGAAAGACACTTTTGGTGTAAAGATCATCACGGACGTTCACACTGAAGCGCAAGCTCAACCTGTCGCTGACGTGGTAGACGTTATTCAGCTTCCTGCATTCCTAGCTCGTCAAACTGACCTTGTTGAAGCTATGGCCAAAACAGGTGCGGTTATAAACGTGAAGAAACCTCAATTTATGAGCCCTGGTCAAGTGGGTAACATCGTTGAGAAGTTCGCAGAATGCGGTAACGACAAGATCATCCTATGTGAGCGCGGTTCTTGCCACGGTTACGATAACCTAGTTGTAGATATGCTTGGTTTTGGTGTGATGAAAAATGCTTCAAAAGGTAGTCCAATCATCTTTGACGTAACGCACTCACTACAAATGCGTGACCCATCAGGCGCAGCATCTGGCGGCCGTCGTGAGCAGACAGTTGAGCTTGCAAAAGCGGGTCTAGCGACAGGCATCGCAGGTCTATTTATCGAAGCGCACCCAAACCCAGACCAAGCGCGTTGTGATGGCCCATCTGCACTGCCTCTAGACAAGTTAGAGCCATTCTTAGCACAAATGAAATCGCTTGATGATCTAATCAAGAGCTTTGCAGATATCGATATCAAGTAAACGCCAGATGACTGGTGGTAACAAATACTATAGCCAACCGAGTGTTGGCTATTTTTTTATCTGAAAAACTGTAAATTCTCAAACTTGTTACTGATGAATTTGTTATTGCTAAACAATGCATCATAATTATTAAATCAATGTGTTAGGGTGCACGTGGTTTTCAAATAGATCGAATGCTTAAAATGTGCGTCAGTAATCCCAATAAGAAAAAGGTAAATAAATGAATCAGCGTCTGATGATCAAAACTGTTTTGAGTGCCGCTATCTTGGCCTCGTTAGCTGGGTGTGCTACGCAACCTGCACCAGAATGGAATGCCGATACAACCTATAAATTGACCGTGTTGCACACTAACGATCATCATGGTCGCTTTTGGCAAAATCGATACGGTGAATATGGCATGGCGGCGCGTAAAACGTTAATCGATGATTTGCGCGAAGAAATACAGGCTGAGGGGGGCAGCGTGTTACTGCTTTCTGGTGGTGACATCAACACAGGAGTACCTGAGTCTGATTTACAAGATGCCGAGCCGGATTTTAAAGGCATGAGCAAAATTGGTTACGATGCGATGGCTCTAGGTAATCATGAGTTTGATAATCCATTGGACGTGCTATTCAAGCAGCAAGAGTGGGCAAACTTTCCGATGTTGTCTGCCAATATTTACGATAAAAATACTGGCAAGCGTTTATTCCAACCATACGCGATGTTTAACAAGCAGGGCATTAAAATTGCGGTCATTGGTCTTACAACCGAAGACACAGCGAAACTTGGCAACCCTGAGTTCATTGAACAAATTGACTTCCGTGACCCAAAAGAAGAAGCCAAGAAGTTGATTGCAGAACTGAAAGAGACAGAGTATCCAGATCTGATTTTTGCTGTCACGCATATGGGACACTATGAAAATGGTAATAGAGGCATCAATGCTCCTGGCGATGTGGCGTTAGCTCGTTATTTGAATGACGGCGATCTCGACATGATCGTTGGAGGACACTCACAAGAACCTGTGTGCATGGAAGGTCCAAACGTTATCAAAAAGAACTTTAAACCAGGTGATGAATGTCAGCCCGATAAACAAAATGGTACCTTTATTGTTCAGGCACATGAGTGGGGGAAATATGTGGGACGCGCCGATTACGAGTTTCGTAATGGCGAACTCTCGATGGTGAGCTACGATCTAATCCCTGTAAACTTGAAAAAGAAAATTAAAGTTGATGGTCAGTCGCAACGAGTCTTGATCCAAGATGAGATTAAACAAGACGAAATGATGCTTGAGTTTCTTCGTCCTTATCAAGAAAAAGGTCAGGGCAAGCTAAACGTGAAGATTGCAGAATCTAACGGTAAGCTTGAGGGTGACCGCAATGTGGTTCGTTACCAGCAAACAAACTTAGGTCGATTAATTGCAACGGCTCACATGGAACGTGCGAAAGCAGATTTTGCTGTAATGAATTCTGGTGGTGTTCGAGATTCGATTGCTGCGGGTGATATTACTTATAAAGACGTGCTCACTGTTCAGCCATTTGGCAATATGGTTTCTTACGTTGATATGACGGGTAAAGAGGTATTAGATTATCTAAATGTCGTTGCAACTAAGCCTGTTGACTCTGGTGCTTATGCACAGTTTGCCGGCATTGCGATGAGTATCAATAATGGTGAGGTAACCAATGTGTTTATTGGTAATAAGCAACTTCGCTTAGATGGTAATTACCGCTTTACAGTACCAAGCTATAATGCTGCTGGTGGAGATGGTTACCCTAAAATCGACGATCATCCAGGGTATGTAAATACAGGTTTTACCGATGCTGAGGTTCTGAAGGATTATTTAGAAACACACAGCCCTATTGATGTTAATGAGTATGCCCCTTCAGGTGAAATCACGTATTTAGTTGATACGGCGATTGATCAGTAACCCAACAGAGAAAAAGCGATTGACTCAAACTCGCTGATATCATTAACTAAAAGCGCAGATCCAATTCAGTCTGCGCTTTTTGTTTTTATGAGGAGAATCTTGATGACTCCGGCCATTAATCTTGCGAAAAAGAAAAAAATTCCACACACCATCCATCAATATGAGCACGATCCTAGAGCCGATAGTTATGGTTTAGAAGCTGCTGAAGTGCTAGGACAGGATCCGAAAACAGTATTTAAAACCTTGTTGTTCTGCTTGAACGGGGAGCCAAAGAACCTTGCGGTTGCGATTATCCCTGTTGATCAAAAGCTGAACCTAAAACTGGCGGCGAAAGCAGCGAAGGGCAAAAAGGCCGATATGGCTGATCCGGAAATCGCGCAAAAGACCACAGGTTATGTCGTTGGTGGAATTAGCCCACTAGGGCAGAAGAAAGCCTTACCTACTTTTTTGCACGAAAGCGCAGTAGAGCAAGACACAATCTGTGTGAGTGCTGGTAAACGTGGTTTAGAAATTGAGTTAGCCCCGAGAGATTTGCTGAGCTTAACTCGCGGTCAGTTTGCACCTCTTTGTTTGTAAACTCATGACAAATAAAAAGGACGCTCATGAGCGTCCTTTTTTGATCTTGCCTGTCAGTGAAGCGTTACTTCTTCAGACTCAATGTACCACCAGTGCGTTTAGCTGGTTTACTTGGTTTCGCGGCATTTGGGTTCATGTAATGCTGCTTGGGCTTACTCGGTGATTGAGGCTTGTTTGCTGAATGCGTATTGCTCGATGCATCTGGTTTACGGTGTGATTTACTATGCTCGCCTTGCGGTCTGCTGCGTTCACCTTGTGGTTTCGCTTTGTAATGTTCTTTAGCTGGACGTCCGCCTTCATCATCACGCTGACGACGCTTTTGTTGACCTTTTTTCGAGTTTGGTGCATGACGGAATTCATCAGCATTGTTACCGCGGAAAGTTCGTGTCTTCTGGTTACGACGAGCAGTAGAATCTTGGTTTTCTTCTCGGCTATCAAACAGCTTCGCGTCGGTCGCTTTACGAATGTTGCGACCTCTAGAGTCTGTTTTTGATGCTTCTTCTGTACCTACCGAGCCTTCACACATTGCTAGGATCTCTGCCACTTCTTCGTCACTTAGATAACGCCATTTCCCATTCGGAATACCATCAAGAGAGATATTCATGATGCGTACGCGACGCAGCTTGAATACTTCATAGCCCAGCGCTTCACACATACGACGGATCTGACGGTTAAGTCCTTGAGTTAGCACAATACGGAAAGAGAATTTAGTCTCTTTTGTTACCTTGCAAGGTAGGGTGACTGTGTCGAGAATCTTAACGCCACTCGACATCTGTTTGAGAAACTCGCCTGTAATTGGCTTGTCCACGCGTACGACGTACTCTTTTTCGTGGCTGTTGCCTGCGCGAAGGATTTTGTTCACGATGTCGCCATCGTTGGTCAAAAAGATCAGACCATCAGAGGGTTTGTCTAAGCGGCCGATCGGAAAGATACGTTTTTGGTGGCCGATGAAATCAACGATGTTTCCAGGGACGTCTCTCTCAGTTGTACAGGTGATGCCTGTTGGTTTATTGAGAGCGATATAAATCGGCTTCTCTTTTGCTGCCACTGGCTTACCATCCACACAAACATCATCACCAGGTAGCACTTTTGTCCCCATTTCAGGTTTGTTGCCATTAATGGTGACACGGCCTTGCTCAATCAGTCTGTCTGCTTCACGGCGTGAGCAAAACCCCGTTTCACTGATGAATTTATTTAATCGTTTAGCGTTGTCTTGTGACATTTTTGTCTCCTAACGTTTCACAACGGCGAATGAAGCTCCCTTCCTCTAAGGGGAAGGAAGAATAAGGGCGGGCATTCTAGCATTAGGGTGAAATTTAGCCTAACCGTTTTTGGTGACGTTCGCGGGTTTCTAATTTCTTTTCCGCACTTTTTCTAAGTAGGACGTAAACGGCTCCAGTTCCACCGTGAAAGCGTTGCGCACTATGGATGCATTGGACTTCCTTTATTTGTCGTAGCCAACTGCTAACAAAGCTTTTCATCATTGCAGGTGGATTTGAGCGTTCTCCTCGGCCGTGGACAATAACGACCGTTCGTATGTCCATTGATAGGCACTGTTTTAAAAACTTTACGACTTCATCACGTGCTTCTTTCAATGTTTTACGGTGCAAATCCAAGCGAGCTTGGATTGGATACTTACCAAGGCGAAGTTTGCGGTAAACCCCGTCCTGTACACCATCACGTTTGAACTCAACAAAGTCCTCTGGCTTGAGCATTTCAGCGTGATCAAGTGATAGGTATTCTGGGTCATCTTCCGTTAACCAGATTGCTGCTTCGCGTTTTGCGAGCTGTGCTTCTGTTACTTGGTGTACTTTTTTGTGTTCGGTGGTGTCTTGAGTGATTGGCTTTACATCGCCCATCATCTGTTGAAATAGATCAAAATCGTCGTCGTGAGACATAGCAGTAATCTCATTAAGAACAGGGAAGAATAATAGGATTATATCAATGAGTGGTGCATTGAGATCAAATAAAAAACCGGAGTAGGCAAGTAACCGACTCCGGTGCAAAGCGTTTCTAGAGCTAAGCGAGATCTAGTGAGGAGATTTGTCGTTCATGATCTTGTATATGAAGAAACCGCCGTAAAATAACATCAGACCAATTGCCCCAAAAATTACTATCATTGACGATAGACCCACTGCATTACCAAATAGGAGATCAAGCCAAAAGTCCATACGTTTCCTCCAAGATGTTCCCGACAGGAATAAACTAAATGGCGGTGTCTTGTTGCACACTGATCTGGATCAATTATGTTGCTAAGGTTAATAAACTGTATTTTGTTGTGAGTTATCAGTCACATTTTACGTGCTAGTGTTCAGTTATTCATCAAACGAATTAAGACCTAAGGTTTTTTTGTAAAAAGCACTTGCGCCACAGTTCAGAATCCGTAATATACGCACTCGTTGACGGGGACAATTCCTCAGTTAAACATATCGGTGAATAGCGCAGCTTGGTAGCGCATCTGGTTTGGGACCAGAGGGTCGGGGGTTCGAATCCCTCTTCACCGACCATATTGAGAAAAAGGCTCTACAGAAATGTAGAGCCTTTTTCGTATTTGGTGATATTTATTTGGAACCAGAGGATCGGGGTCTGGAATGCCAGGCCTCTGGAAGCTCGGTCGCGTCGAATCCCTACTTCACCGACCACTTTTAGAAAGCCTGCTCAATGAGCAGGCTTTCGTCGTTTTTAGCGCTAGTAATTTTAGACTTCAATAGTATCGAATCAAATTGGGGTTCGCCTGATGTTCGAATATGGCACTTCACCGACACGTATTGAGAGGAAGGCTCTACAGAAATGTAGGGCCTTTTCATTTTTTAGAGTGAGTAAATTTATTACTTGATGTCACACGAGATAGTATTGATAGGAGTTTCAGAAGTAGTGAAGCAGACATAAGCGGTCTTTGGGTGATTTGGACCAATCTTGACGTAACCCGCTTTTAAATCGTCTTCATCAAACGTTACTGAGTGAGATTTGCTTGTATTTCCATCATAGTAAACCGCTTCAAAGCCTTGGTTCATCATATGTGCAACGCGATTTCGAGTGTGGGCTGTTGAAAACGTGATGTTCGCGCAACGCATCATTGGTTTTTCGGTAATAAGAAATTGACCACTCTCTTTATCTAAAACACCGCCTTTTACTTCCGGAGTTATATCAATAGCTTGAAAAGCTTCTACGTTGCATGGCGGTTTAGCATAAGACAGCGAAGAAGTGAGCATAATTCCAATCGTGTATAGGAATAAATATTTAAATTTCATATGAGTTGTTTTGTATCCACTTAGCTTAACGGCGATTTATAAGAAAGTTTGAATGAATTTTAAATGGTTGTATTTAAATAATTGTATTTAAATGGCATTTTTCAAACAATCACTAGATATCACAATTTGCTTGGCGCGTCTTACCCAGTGGTTTGATGTTAAAACCCCGATTTTTAAGCAGTTCAATCAGGTTATCTTTACCTACTAAATGCAAGCCACCAACAACAACGGTGTAACGACCCGCTTGCTGAGGTAGAACACTGCCAGTGTCGAGTTTTTTAGCCCAATCTCGATTACGCTCGTATAAAAAGGCTTGGTTAAACTCTTCTGTTGTATGATCGGTCAAAGAGGCTTCGACCAACATGCTACCATCACCGCTCTTCCAACTCTCTATCAAGCATTGAACCAACTCTTCTCCGCCATCATATTCTTCAATTGACGAGAGAAGTATCTCTTTACCGCCTTCTGATTGACCTGCGATTAAATCGATTTGGAATTGCACGGACTCTAGTGAAATGACCGGGATTTGCTTTTTATCAGCGAGTCCTATTAAGTGCATGTCGACCCCTTTATCAGAGACATACCCCAGTTTGTTGACTAAAGCGAGTTGGATGGTGAATGCAGCCATCCAAGGTGGGGAATTTAGGAGTTGAGTTTCTGGCAAACCTAAATCTTGGGCAATTTCAATTAAGTGGCGACGTTGAGCTCTGTCTAAAACATCTTTAGAAAGAATGGTTGTTTGTGGGTAAACCAAGCCTTCAGAATTCCTGACGTCTGCTTCAATAATCAACCCTGCGCTTTGGCTTAAGTGCTGGATGACCGTTCTAGGGAGTGGGTACATCGTTTTATCCCCCACATGTACCGAGCCAATAATCATAAGTTCGGTTTCCCCTTTTTTCGCTAACCAATGCTGTGGCTCTGCATAAGAGGAAAAAGGAGTCAAAGTAACAAGTAGAGATGATATGAGCGTCAAGAGACGAAACATAGAGTGGCCCTCAGATAAGATACCTTTAAACTTTATACGCAAAATAGCGTGAGGTTAAGTGCAATTTCTCCAGTGGTGTATTCGACAAAATCGTCATTTCTAAAAATATTGACGAGTTTTGACGACGAATAAATGAGAGTCACTTCACGAAAGGTAAATAGGTAATTCGCTTACTAATGGTTCACAAAATAATTAGGCGTGATCCAAATCTTACAAAATCAGTCGTAACTCATGAATATAAGTGACCTAGATCGCAGCAAACTCGTCAAAACAAGTTGTTCGATTTTGACGTGTATTGTAACTCCATGAAAATTAGGTTTTTATTGTTTTTGCTGAGTGTCATTTTTTGAACTGGATCACTTCCTATTTCTATTTATTTTACGCTTAGAAATAACAGGTTGTATGTTGAATGTAACGGTTAGGTACCTCGCATTTGAGGGGCCGAGATTTTTATCATTGTCGTTTTGAACCACTGACTTTTTTGGGGAAGTAAGATGTTTAAACCTAGTCTGATTGCTGTTTCTGTTATCACTACATTAGCAGGTTGCTCTGCGCTGAAAAGCTCTGAACAACAAGTTGTAAATTCGTTGGCTAATAATCTTGATATTCAATACCAAGTGTTGACTAACCACGGTGCAAACGAAGGTCTTGCTTGTCAGGACTTAGGGGCTGAGTGGGCGTCTTGTAACAAGGTAAACATGACGCTGGTTAACCAAGGTGAAGCGGTTGACTCAAAAGATTGGGCTATTTACTTCCACAGCATTCGTCTGATTCTGGATGTTGAAAACGAACAGTTCAAAATCTCTCGCGTAACGGGTGATCTACACAAACTAGAACCAACAGATAAGTTTGATGGGTTTGCTGCGGGTGAAGAGGTTGTGCTTCCTCTTGTTGCTGAATACTGGCAGCTATTTGAAACTGACTTCATGCCAGGCGCTTTCGTTGCTGCACCAAATGCAGAGCCTAAGATGATCGCTTCTCTTAACACAGAAGACGTTGCATCTTTCGTGACTGGCCTTGAGGGTAACAACCTAAAACGTACGCCAGATGACAACAACGTATTTGCGAGCGCTGTGTCTCGTTTCGAGAAGAACGAAGATCTAGCAAAACAAGACGTATCAACCACGTTACTACCAACGCCAATGTCTGTTGAAGCAGGTAAAGGTACGGTAGATATCGCGGCGGGTATTGCGCTGCCTAAAGACGCATTCGATGCGACTCAATACGCAGCAATTCAAGGTCGTGCAGAAGTGGTAGGTGTGGATGTTCGTGGTGATCTTCCTGTAAGCATCACTGTTGTTCCTGCAGACTTCACCGGTGAATTGGCAAAATCTGGTGCTTACGAAATGAGCATCAAAGGCGACGGTATTGCGATTAAAGCGTTTGACCAAACAGGTGCTTTCTACGCAGTACAATCTATCTTTGGCCTGGTAGATAGCCAAAATGCTGATTCTCTACCACAACTGTCTATTAAAGATGCGCCGCGTTTTGATTACCGTGGTGTGATGGTGGACGTGGCTCGTAACTTCCACTCTAAAGACGCGATTCTTGCAACGCTTGACCAAATGGCCGCGTACAAGATGAACAAACTACACCTTCACCTAACGGATGATGAAGGCTGGCGTTTAGAAATCCCGGGTCTGCCAGAGCTGACTGAAGTGGGTGCTAACCGTTGTTTCGATTTGGAAGAGAAAAGCTGTTTACTGCCTCAGCTTGGCTCAGGTGCAACGACAGACAACTTTGGTTCTGGCTTCTTCAGCAAAGCAGACTACGTGGACATCTTGAAGTACGCGAAAGCGCGTAACATCGAAGTGATTCCTGAAATCGATATGCCAGCACACGCTCGTGCAGCAGTGGTATCAATGGAAGCACGTTACGACCGTCTAATGGAAGAAGGTAAAGAAGCAGAAGCGAACGAGTATCGCCTGATGGATCCTCAAGATACATCGAACGTAACGACGGTTCAGTTCTACAACAAGCAAAGCTTCATCAACCCATGTATGGAATCTTCAACTCGCTTTGTTGATAAAGTGATTTCAGAAGTAGCAGCAATGCACCAAGAAGCGGGCACGCCGCTAACAACATGGCACTTTGGTGGTGACGAAGCGAAGAACATCAAGCTAGGCGCTGGTCTGCAAGACATCAACGCAGAAGACAAAGTAAGCTGGAAGGGTAACATTGATTTGTCTAAGCAAGACAAGCCATTCGCACAGTCACCACAATGTCAGGCGTTAATTGCAGACGGTACGGTAAGCGATTTTGCTCATCTACCAAGCCACTTTGCAGAAGAAGTGTCGAAGATGGTGGCAGAGAAAGGCATTCCAAACTTCCAAGCTTGGCAAGATGGCCTTAAGTACAGTGAAGGTGAGAAAGCGTTCGCAACAGAAAACACGCGTGTTAACTTCTGGGACGTTCTTTACTGGGGTGGCACATCATCAGTGTACGAATGGTCTAAGAAAGGTTACGACGTTATCGTTTCTAACCCAGACTACGTATACATGGACATGCCGTACGAAGTTGACCCGAAAGAGCGTGGTTACTACTGGGCGACGCGTGCAACAGATACTCGTAAGATGTTTGGTTTTGCACCAGAGAACATGCCTCAGAACGCAGAAACCTCTGTAGACCGCGATGGTAACGGCTTCACTGGTAAAGGTGAAATCGAAGCGAAACCTTTCTATGGTCTATCAGCACAGCTGTGGTCTGAGACAGTACGTAACGACGAGCAATACGAGTACATGGTATTCCCTCGCGTACTAGCAGCCGCTGAGCGTGCATGGCACCGTGCTGATTGGGAAAACGACTACAAAGTGGGTGTTGAATACTCGCAAAACTCTAACCTAGTAGACAAAGTCGCGCTAAACCAAGACTACAACCGCTTTGCGAACGTACTTGGCCAACGTGAACTGGCTAAGCTAGAAAAATCAGGTATCGACTACCGCCTGCCTGTACCAGGTGCGAAAGTAGAAGATGGCAAGCTAGCAATGAACGTTCAGTTCCCAGGGGTGACGCTTCAATACTCTCTAGACGGCAAGAACTGGCTAACTTACGCAGATAATGCTCGTCCAAATGTGAAAGGTGAAGTGTTTATCCGTTCCGTGTCAGCAACCGGTGAGAAAGCAAGTCGAGTGACCAGTGTGAAATAACTCAATTCTTGTAAGTTAATTTTTTGGCAAAGCCTCAACATCATGTTGGGGCTTTCTTTATTTTTTAAGGAAATTAAGCGTGATCGATGTCTAATTATTTTTCATTGATAAATAAGTTTTGGGTTGTAATGGTCAAGGTTATTGTGAACTGGATCGACTTAATCTGCTAAATATCAATAAATTATCTGTTTACGATCACACTTCTATTTTTTGAATAATTTTATAAAAATACGATAAGTGCCTGTATTTTCCATGTTTTTATCAGGGTTGTTGAGCGTCGGTTTGAACAAGATCACTTTTTAAAATGTTTTATTTTCCATCGCGAATTAATTGAAACAATATTGCGAACGCCAAGGAGGCACATTCCAAAGTTTGCGATAAAAGGGAAGAGATGCCCTCTAAAACTATCGCATAACGTGAATAAATAAAGGCAGTAATTATGAAAAACATTTTTGCACTGAGTGCTCTTTCTCTCGCTTTCGCTTCTAGCGCTTTTGCTGGTTCTTCTTACGTAACAGGTAATGTTCAATTCCACGATGATGGTCGAATTCATGGTTCGGACGTTACGTCTACACTGGAAGCTGGTCATACTTTTGATAACCAATTCGGCGGCTTTACGGTTTACACCGAATTTGATGGTATTCAGTTGGGTAAACTGGAAACAGAAAACGGTGGCGCAGGTAACACAACACCAGCAATCACTGTGGGTGGTGAGCAGTCATTTAATATTACCGATCATTTATGGGTTGCCGCTGGTTACCAACACCTGTTCTCTGCTGGCGAGAATGTACAGTACCGTCCATTGGTTAAGATCGGTTACAACTTCGATAACGGCATCTCCTTAAGTAACCGTACTCGTGCGCACATTGATGCGACAGACGCAGATGCGGATACAGATTACCGCATGGACAACCGCATCGGTTACGTGATGAATGAGGATGTGACGCTAAGCTACAACAACGTCTACATGATTGAAGCGGAAACCATGGACCACGAGCTTCGTGCAACGTGGACTCGTAAAGGTGTTCAACCTTACTTTGAGTTCCGTAGTCAAGCACACGGTGCAGAAAACGCGAGTGGTGACAGCCTAGTGAATAACGCTTTTGTATTTGGTGCTTCTTACGGCTTCTAATTTTATATTTGTCTTAACTGTCCATTAAGAAAAAGCCCAGCGGTTTGTCTCGCTGGGCTTTGTTTTTATTTGCCGTTGCCTTCGTGGTGGCTATATTCGAACACTTGTCCTTTTTCGTTAAAGGCGTAAACGGTGTAGCTGTCTTTTTTGTCGCCATATTCCATACCAGGGGAGCCCATTGGCATGCCCGGTACTGATAGGCCTTTTGCGTTACGTGGTGGATTTTTCAAAAACGCTTTAATGTCTTCGGCTGGAATGTGACCTTCAAACAGATAGCCGTTGATCTCTGCCGTGTGGCAAGAGTAAAGCTGTTCATTCTTGATGCCTAGATCGCGTTTGATGGCGTTCATGTCATCGTGCAATTTTTCTTCGACCGTAAAGCCGTTCTCTTCCATGTGTTTTGTCCATTCTCCACAACAGCCACAGTATGGCGATTTGTGGTTTATAACACCGGCTGCCAATACGTTGGCGGACACGGTCGCAAGCATTGCAAAGGTCAATAGTTTCAACTTCATAATACCCTCAAAAAGAAGTGGTTACTTTACTGAAAACAGTCGTAGTCGATTTGCATTACTAACGACAGTAATTGAAGACAGTGCCATTGCCGCTCCTGCGACAACAGGACTGAGCAAAAATCCAAACGCTGGGTAAAGCACGCCAGCGGCAACTGGAATACCCAACGAGTTGTAAACAAAGGCACCAAATAGGTTTTGCTTCATGTTTTTAAGTGTAGCGCGAGAGAGTTCAATCGCATGTACTACCGCCATTGGTGACGTGTTCAGGATGGTCATTTGCGAACTTTCAATGGCGACATCACTGCCGCTACCCATGGCAATACCTAGGTTGGATAACGCGAGAGCAGGGGCGTCGTTAATGCCATCCCCCACCATTGCCACGACATGTCCTTGAGATTGAAGTTGCTCAATGTGCTGAGCTTTCTCATCTGGCATTACTTGGGCAATCACTTCATCAATACCAAGTTCTTGGCCGATAGCATTGGCAACGTGTTGGTTATCGCCTGTCAGCATTACCGTTTTGATGCCTTGCGATTTTAATGCAGAGAGCGCTTGTTTCGCATCTGATTTGATCGGGTCGGCAATGGCGAGCAGACCGATCAGTTCGCCGTTCAATGCCACAGCTACCGGAGTCCACGCATTTTTTGCGCATTCATCGATGGCAGATTTTAGTGCGCTAGTCTCGACGTTCTCTGCTTGCATAAATTGAAGCGAACCAATGAGCAGCGGTTTATCTTGATACGTCGCCAAAATGCCGCGCCCGCGAACGTTCTCAAACTTGTCTAATGAGACATCCTTTGCGTCGTGTCGTTTGGCGTAATCACATACCGCTTTTGCCAGTGGGTGCTCAGACTGACGCTCTGCCGCATACGCTAAAGCCAATAGATCTTCTTGGCTGGTGGCGTGAGTAAACACTTGCTGAACGCTAGGTTTACCTTGGGTAAGCGTGCCAGTTTTGTCGAATACAACCGTGTCGACTTTGCTTGCCAATTGCAGGGCGTCGGCGTCTTTGATCAGAATGCCGAGCTCTGCGGCTTTACCCACTCCCACCGTGACAGAAAGTGGGGTTGCTAAGCCTAGAGCGCAAGGGCAGGCGATGATCAGGACGGTTGTGGTGACCACCAGCATATAACTCGCTTTTGGCTCTGGGCCAACGGCAAACCAAACGAGCGCGGCCAGTATTGCTATGCCAACAACGACAGGGACAAACACCGATGAAATCTGGTCTGCCAGTTTCGCGATGGCTGGCTTACTGCTTTGCGCTGTGCGCACCATGCGGATGATACGAGCCAGCATGGTATTTGCGCCAATGCCCGTTGCCTCAATGACTAATCCACCATCGGTATTTAATGTCCCGGCAGACACTTGAGCCTCTTGTGCTTTTAACACTGGTACTGGTTCACCAGTGAGCATCGACTCATCAATGTATGATTCACCTTGAATCACAACACCATCAACAGGCACTTTCTCGCCTGGTTTGATACGCAGCTTCATGCCTAGCGTGATTTGCTCAACCGTTATTTGTTGATCGCCTTGTTCCGTGATTACCGTAGCTTGCTGAGGTTGCAGGTTAATCAGAGCTTGCAATGAGCGTGTTGTGTTTGCTTTGGCTTTTGCTTCTATATAGTGACCAAGAGAAATTAAGCCGATGATCATTGCACTCGCTTCAAAGTACACGTGGCGTGAAGCAAGAGGGAACCAGTCTGGGAAAATCACCACAAGCATCGAATAGAACCACGCTGCGCCAGTACCGAGCGCGACTAACGTGTCCATGGTGGCTCGCTTGTGAGTAGCCGCTAACCAAGCGTTACTGAAGAAGTGTTTCCCTGCTGTGGCAAGAAGGAGTAAACATACGATACCGATCGCGCCCCAAGCTAATTGGTCGTTGGTGCTGCGAATCATCATATTGCCGCCAGCAACGCCCCAAATCATTAAAGGGGCACCGACGACAAGGCCAGCAATAGCATCCAGTTTGAAGCGTTTTTGCTGCTGACGTTGTTGCTGTGCTTGCTTTTCTTGCTGGGTTGCGGCGTCTTGTAGGATCTCTGCTTGGTAACCGGCTTGTTTTACCGATTCAACAATTGCGTTAAGGAGGTCATCAGAGTCTTGGCTTGCGAATACTAGTGCGCTTTGTTCTGCAAGGTTGACCTGTGCTTTCTCAACGCCTTCTACGTTAGTAAGTGCTTTCTCTACTGAAGAGACGCAACTCGCACACGTCATGCCTTGAATCAGCATTTGCAATTGAATACTCGCTGGTGGCACCTGCGTATCTTTAATATTGCTTTGCTTTTCTACCTGTTCGGTCTCTGGTGAGCTTTCGTTCTCTACTTCAACAGAATCAAGGTTGGCGGTATAGCCGAGTGTTGCTATTAAGTCGATCACTTGTTGCTCGGAGAGGAGGGTACGAATCTCTAAGTGCGTTGTTGAAGCCTCAAAAGAAATAACGTCTTGATTAGATTCTAATAAAGATGAAAGTTTTTTGACGCAACCGCCACAGCTTAAGCCTGAAAGGTTTAGCTCGTAGTGATTTCCTGCTTGGTAACCAAGAGATTCAATCGACGAGACGAGCTCTTTAAGAGAAGACTCGGTTTTGACCTCTACTTGCGTCGGGGACAAATTGAGGATCTCCACATCGTGATTCGCATGTAAAGCATTCTCAACTTTTCTCGCACAGCCCATGCAGTTGAGCCCTGATAAAGGTATAACTAACTGATACATAATCTGCACCTCAATAGTAGTGATGCTATGAGCTTAAACCTTCCTGCAAGGGTAAGGTCAATACCCATTTGCTACTCACAACAATTTCGTCAAAATCTCTCGAATCCCACAAGTGCACGGTCATTTTACTTGCGAGTGATCTCAAGGTTTTTTCTCTTTGAATATAAAGTTCCGTTAAAACACCTAAAAGATGAATGAAGTCGCTCACGTTTTTTAGATGCTCTCAATGTCAGTTCAGTGTCAAAACGTACTTTTAACGTTTTTTATTTTTTATATTTGATGTTAAGTAATTGTTTTTTATTGATTTATTTTATTTTTGATCTTCTCATTTTGAAGTCGCTCAGATTGCTGTAGGGAAAGTTTTTTAGTGCGAAAAAAGTTTGTCATATTTGCCCCGTCCAAACACTGTTTCAAGTTCCTGCCATGTCCTAGTTAGTGAATTTGAAAATGGAAAAAACTAAAAATATAGGGGTTTATAATGTCTTACCTAAAGAAAAGCCTACTTGCCACGGCAATTACCGGCATGATGTTCAGTGGTGCTGCATTTGCTGATGGTGCAAACAGTGACGCAGCAAAAGAGTTTCTAACCAAAGATTCATTTTCTTATGAAGTTTACGGAATCATCGCGATGCAGGCCGCGTACCGCGATTACGATTCTGGTAGCAAAGCAACGGACGATGATTTGGGTGGCATGCAGCTAAACAACGAATCTCGTATTGGTTTCCGTGGTAAAAAACAATTTGCTAACTTCGACCCTACTTTTATTTGGCAAATCGAAGGCGGTTATGTAGACCCTAGCTTTGGTGGCGAGGGCGCAGGTCTTGGTGAACGTGACACATTCGTCGGTTTTGAAAGTGCATCTTGGGGTCAAATTCGTCTGGGTCGCGTTTTGACACCTATGTACGAATTGGTTGACTGGCCAGCATCTAACCCTGGCCTGGGCGATGTATACGACTGGGGTGGTGCTATTGGTGGCGCCAAGTACCAAGACCGTCAATCAAACACTATCCGCTGGGACTCTCCAATGTTTGCTGACAAATTCTCCTTAGATATCGCAGCTGGTGCAGGTGATAAAGCAGGTCTAGGTGAAGGGGATGACTACTGGGGTGGTATCGCAGCACACTACAAAATTGGTCCTATCCAGTTAGATGCGGCATATGAAGGTAACCGTAATATCAAGATGGAAAGCCAAACGTGGGAAAACAACACGTACTTGGTAGGGGCACAAGGCTGGTTTGATAACGGGATCTCTTTCTTTGCGCAATACAAATACATGGAAGCGGACGCAAGCAATGGTGTGAGTGAAAAGCAAGATGCAATGTCTGCCGCTATCATGTACACCACGGGTGATTGGCAATACAAACTGGCTTACGCCGCTAACTTTGATCTCGAGCGTGATGGTAAGAAAATTAACGATACAGCGGACGATGTGTTATCAGCACAAGTTATGTATTTCGTAGACCCATCGGCAGTGCTGTACGTACGTGCTCGTACTCTAGACTTTGGCGACGGTGCGTCTCAATTAGATAAACCAACAGAAGCACGTTGGAAGTCTGCTGACTACGACGAGTTCTCTGTGGGTGTTGAATACTACTTCTAATAAAGAAGTAGCTAAAAGGGCGGAAACGCCCTTTTTGTCTTGATACTGATTCAAATAAGCCTTTGGAATGACTGGCCTGTAAGTTTCAGAGGCTTATCTAAATTGGTATAAAGTGAGAAACCACGATGAAAAAAACAACGACACTTCTCGGACTTTGCGCAATGCTTTCTGCGCCTGCTTTTGCTGCTCAACTGACTCTGCAAGCTGAACTGGTTCCTCGCGTTCTCAACGGTGAGTTCGTGTACCCTGAGTGGATTTCCAAAAATAACAGCATCGAGTTAAAGGATGGGGAAAACCAATTGGCGGTAACGGTTGGACAAATCGTATTTGAAGATGGAAAGCGCCGTAAATTCGATTCGCAGCCGCTGGTATTAGAGTTTGATGCAGAAAAAGACACCGAGCTTTCTCTGACTTATCAAACATTCCGTACTATTGAAGAGGCGAGAGCCTTCGAACTCGATCCTAAAGTGGTATTGAAAGACAAAAACGGAAAAGAAGTGGCATTCTCTATGGTTCAACTTCGTAAAGGTGGTTTGCAAGGTTTTCGTGATTATGAACGAGAAGTTGCCGACTATAATAACGCAATGAATAAAGAATCGACTAAGGCAAGCATTGCGTCTTCTCCAGCGGAAACCAAAACAATCAAAGCATCGTTTAATGAATTGAGCCGTGAAGAGCAGCAAGAATTTATGCAATGGGCAATGCGTAACCTGAAGTAATTTCGTCTCGTGCTTTAACAGTAAATAGCAGGGCTGTGCCTTTTTGGTTCTGCCCTGTTTTTATTTCTGTTGTCAAACCGATTGTAGAATTGACTTACGGTGGTAAAATGTCGCCACTTTTATCCTTGACATTACAACGAGAGATCTCTCGTTGCTCATTACCCCTAAGGAACTCAAATGACGGTTAAAACTCGTTTTGCTCCTAGCCCAACTGGCTATCTACACGTTGGTGGTGCGCGTACTGCACTTTACTCTTGGCTATACGCTAAAAACCAAGGTGGTGAATTCGTTCTACGTATCGAAGATACAGACCTTGAGCGTAACTCTCAGGAAGCGGTTGATGCAATTCTTGAAGGCATGGAATGGCTAGGCTTGGAGTGGGATGAAGGTCCTTACTACCAAACTCAACGTTTTGACCGTTACAACGAAATGGTTGATAAGCTTCTTGCTGAAGACAAAGCTTACAAATGTTACGCCTCTAAAGAGCTGCTAGATGAAATCCGTGCAGAGCAAGAAGCAAATAAAGAAATGCCTCGCTACGATGCTAACCATCCAAAAATCAAAGCAGCAAACGAAGCGGCAAAAGATGGCGATCCATGTGTTATCCGTTTCCGTAACCCGAAAGAAGGCAGCGTAGTATTTGATGATCAAATCCGTGGTCGCATTGAAATCCGCAACGATCAAATGGATGACCTAATCATTCGTCGTACTGACGGTTCACCTACTTACAACTTCTGTGTAGTAGTGGATGACTGGGACATGGGTATCACTCACGTTGTTCGTGGCGAAGACCACATCAACAACACGCCTCGTCAAATCAACATCTACGAAGCCCTAGGTGCGCCAGTACCAACATTTGCACACTGTGCAATGATCCTGGGTGATGACGGCGCGAAACTGTCTAAACGTCACGGCGCTGTATCAGTCATGCAATACCGCGATATGGGTTACCTGCCTGCGGCACTAAACAACTACCTAGTGCGCCTTGGTTGGTCTCATGGTGACCAAGAAATCTTCTCTCAAGAAGAGATGATCAATCTATTTAGCCTAAACGCAGTATCTAAGTCAGCGTCTGCTTTTAACACTGACAAACTGCAATGGTTGAACAACCACTACATCAAGAACTCAGATCCTGCGTACGTTGCTGAGCATCTACAATGGCATCTAGATCAACAAAAACTAGACGTAACGAATGGTCCTGCTATCACTGACGTGATCAAGCTAGTGGGTGAGCGTTGCAACACGCTAGTTGAGCTAGCTGAGCAAATCCGTTACTTCTATGAAGATTTCTCTGAGTTTGAAGCGGGCGCAGCGAAGAAACATCTACGTGGCGTGGCTAAAGAGCCTCTAGAACTTGCATTAGCGAAAGTGGAAGCACTAACTGAGTGGACGACAGCGAACATCAAAGATGGCGTTATCGCAGCAGTATGTGAAGAGTTGGAAATCGGCATGGGCAAAATCGGTATGCCATTACGTGTTGCTGTAACAGGCGGCGGTCAGTCTCCTTCTGTCGATGCAGTAATGGAGCTGGTTGGAAAAGAGCGTTGTATTGCTCGCATTAAGATGGCGCTTGAGTTCATTGCTGAGCGTGAAGCAAACGCATAATTGCTTTGAACTGAACGTTCTTTTGAATAAATAGTCACAAAGCCGCGGTGAGCAACCGCGGCTTTTTTGTATCTTCAATTTAGATAACGAGAAACTTTCTCTCATATTGGTGAATGAAGAGATGGTTTCACCTGTAATTTACCTCAATATGGATAAGATTTTTTAATCCAAATATCGTTGGCATGAATAAAAAACGAGCGATTATATATCAAATATCTGATTGATTTTTATCCATGTTCCTTAAAGTTCCATTTTGTTTGTCTCATTTTTAAGAAAAATCTTTGCTTTAGCTATGTTGTTCCAAAAAATAAAGCAAACGTTTGCGTAGTGATTGCGTGGGGATTTTTTTGCTTAAGATCACATGTTGTCGAGATTTTTGATGACAATAAATTGACAGAATTGGGATTTTTCTCGCGATTTCTTAGCGTTATAGTTCATCCCGTCAGCGATACCGAGATGGCGATATGTATCACTGAGCAGGAAATGTACGTAAGTTGCTTCCATAAAAAAAATGCATGTGCATAAAAAGAAGCTGACTAAGTATCTCACTCAAGGAATGAATAAAAAGAATTGAAATACAATGTCAGTCAGACGGCGCATTTCGGCATCTAACAAAAGAACTTCTTTAGAGGAATCAATAATGAAAAAATTAGCAGCGGTAATTTCAGCGTCTCTACTTATGGCTTCAGCAGCACAAGCAGAAGTATACGTTGGTGGTAAGATGGGTAAGTCATGGATGGAAGACGCGTGTGTAGCGGGCCAGGCTTGTGACAAAGACGATTCTACTCTTGGCGCTTTTGTTGGTTACGAAATGAATAAATACTTCGCAGTAGAAGCGGGTTTCGACAACATCGGTGATTTTAACCAAACTTCTTTCGGTGGCCACGTAGAAGCAATCACTCTTGCTCCTAAATTTAGCCTACCAATCACTGAAGACATCGCACTTTACGGTAAAGTGGGTGGCGCTTACGTAATGTTTGATGGCAAAGATGATTACTCTTACCTAGGCGCGGCTGGTCTTGAATTCAACCTAAGCCAAAACGTAACAGCTCGTGCGGAATACCAAACACTGACTGACATCAGCAACGATGTAACTCGTGCGACAGGTAACACTGCAACACTAGGTGTTTCTTTCAAATTCGGCGGCAACGATGAGCCAGTAATCGTAGAAGAGCCAGTTGTTGTTGAAGAAGTGGTTGTAGAAGAAGTGGTAGAAGAGCCAGTTGTAGTTACGAAAACATTCGAAACTCAAACAATTGGCACAGGTAGCTTCGATCTAAACAGCACAACTCTAAAACCAGAGAGCGCTGCAAAACTTGATAACCTAGTTGCTTTCCTAAACGAGCACCCACAAGCGAACGTTGAAGTTGTAGGTTACACAGATACGTCTGGTCCAGCAGCTTACAACCTAAAGGTTTCTGAAAAACGTGCTGAGTCTGTTGCTAACGCGCTCGTTGAAAAAGGTATTGATTCATCACGTATCCAAGCTCGTGGCGAAGGTGAAAACAACCCAATCGCTTCAAACGACACTCGTGAAGGTCGTCAACAAAACCGTCGCGTAGAAATCGTTGTTCCAGAATTTGAATACCAAGTTCAGCAATAAGCTCCTATTCGACCGTAGTATAGAAGACTGAAGCTGAAAGCCCCAAAGAGTTCGCTCTTTGGGGCTTTTTATTTCTCTTTAAAAACTGACTGAAATGTTCAAAGTGGCTAGGTATTACTTAAGATCAATGCTGTTTAAACGCCCCATAAATGTCAGGATCTCCAAGTTATCTTTATGTGCTTCTAACAACGCTTTTTTGGTTTGCATGTAGGCGGCAAGTTTGCCGTACTTACTAATAGAGCGAACCACCGTTTTATATTTATACTCACCGTCATCATTGAACTCTCGCCACTTGGCGATGTAACACGTATCTCGGTTGTCAGGGTTTTCAAGAGTAGGGTTAGGCTTGTGAACGATTTTAGGCTCAACGCTATGTGGAAGCCTGGTCATTAAGTAAGGGTCTTTCAAAAGACGTCGCCAGAATTTGCCCCACATTTGCCGGCCTAACTCGTTTCTCAGCTTAATGGCTTTTTGTAAGCCTTTCTTTTCTCCAATACGAACAAATCCTACCGAGCGGTGTAGTACCGTATCCTCGGGGGTATGGATATGTATCTTAAAGGCTGTCTTGCCTTTAGAAATAAAGCGGTGTCCAGTGTTAGTTATTAAATTGCTCTTAGACATAGTGCTAACTAATAATTTTATTAATAGCTAAAAGGGTAAGCAAAACTCATAGATAATTAAAGTAATAAAATACAAAACTGTAAATAGGGCTTGTTGAAATGATTTCAAGGGGAAGAAGTCAGATCAGTAGAAGGGTTTATCCCGTAACCGAAACACCCGATCCGATCATATTGATTACTGGGAAGATTATCTAACACGGTGTACTAGGGGGAGCAGTGCGAGGCTTGAAATTGAAGATACAAAAAAGCCTTAGCTCAAGTGGGAGCTAAGGCTATGATATGGCGCCCCCAGTAGGATTCGAACCTACGACCTGTCCCTTAGGAGGGGACTGCGCTATCCAGCTGTGCCATGGGGGCGTAATACCAATAGTTGCAGTTCATTGCACTGTTTTACTGAGTTCAAATCTAGCAATCTACCAGATCTGTATCAGCATCACGTTGAACGATTCGCTACGGTCATTGGTATAATCAAATAAGATGCGCTGCCTATGATATTCAAAAGTGAGCATATCTCAAGACTTAATGTTTGCTTTTATAGGATCTTGTTCATTACGTCGCCAATTTGAACGCTAGATGCTAAATTTGGCTGATCAATCGTCAGTTCCGCTTCGTGTTCGTATATGCGTGATACCGTTAATGTAATTTCGCTTTGCGAGACTTTGTTTCTTGGCAATCCATTTTGGTCGATAAACGACGCGGTGTGCCAAAGCTGCAATTTGTCTCCCTCTTTTACGCCGTGCATACGGCCGAGATCCATCGTTACGGTATTACCGAAGACTGCCACAACCTCTGGCAGTGTAATTTTGCAAGATAGCTCCGACTCCAGATCCAACATAATATTGCGACTAACGCGAAGCATCATCTCGCCATAGGTCGATGCCCAAAAACGTGCACTACGAGTGTCCACTTGACTCGTCTTAGCAAATGGCCAACGCGCGACCTCACGGTAGGCTTTGTTGAAGATTTCATGGCCAGTTTTACCATCAAATACTTTCATTTCTAACGCAAACTGACGATTGATGATGTCATCTTGCAATAGTTGAGATTCGACCGTTGCAGTGAGATCGGTAATGACCCCTCCAATGATGTATTGTGCGCCATTGTCTTGCGCGATCATTTGAGTGCGAGCAGGATAGTTGCTGCTTATTGAGTAGTCCGTTGTACCAACAGACACAAAGCTGCGTGAGGTTTGATCAAGTTGACGGTTCACTACGTGGCTAAAATCGTCACCAACTTGATAAATTTGTCCCATCACTGCTTGTTGTGGTGATGCGACCTCAATATTGCCGACCAGCATTGTCTTTTTGTATTGATCGGTGTGGCAACCCGTTGCCGATGGATAAATATCAACGCGGATTTTTACCTCGACTTTACCGCGACGTTTGCGTTCAGACTCCACCAAAATGTAACGGACTTCATGATTGGTAAACTGGTATTCGTTGCGACTTTCTTCTAATAGCGGCATCAAGTTGCTAATACTGCCAATATCTGCGCCCGAAAAATTGACGGCTTTGAACAGCGCGTCTTCCAACGCATGGAGCCTTGCCGTCTCTTCTGAAGAAACGATGGTGGCAACGCCTGTGACTTCATACCAAGATGCCATTACCTTAAAAGGCACAAGCATCACTAAAGTGATTGAAAACAGACTGTTTAATATTTTTTTCATTGGTTACAACCGTTCGGGTATAAATATTGCTTTAACAAATTCAGTGAAGTTTGGTGGGTTTTTCTTCGTTAGGCAAACAAAGAAAAGCAAAGACTGTTCCAATATTCACTTTCTTGGAAAGGAATTAATAAAGAACGGTATCACCTAAGATTATCTGGAGAATCAAACCATGAAAAAGTGGCTTGTCGCTGCATCGATGATGACGCTTCTGACATCGTGCGCGTACTCACCGATTTACAATGGTAAAGAACCTTACTCGGGAAGCCAGTTCATGCTGATGGATAGTCCGCGTCATACGATGGACTTTTTCATTGAGAGCATGACAGAAGACCTGATGGTTTCTAATGTGGCAGTATCAGCGCGGACACCGATTGCGATTACCTCGTTTGTTGATCTACAAAATATGGATGCAACAAACTGGTTAGGTAACTCGGTCTCTGAAGGTTTTATCCATCAGTTTCAGCGCCGAGGGTTTAAAGTGGTTGATTTCAAAACTACGGGCTCTATTCAAGTGACGCAACAGGGCGATTTTGCTTTAAGTCGTGATTGGCAAGATTTAGCTCAAGAGCAGCAAATTCAGTATGTATTGACCGGAACGATGCTGCGCCAAGAGGGGGGAGTGCTTGTCAATGCACGCGTGGTTGGCATGCAAAGCCGTGTAGTTGTAGCGACAGCGCAAGGTTTCCTTCCGGCTGACCGTATTGGGCGTGACTTAGATACGTTAAATAGCATCCGCACACAAGATGGTGTGTTGATTCGTTCTGACCCTACCATTCGTCAGCCGTACACTGTGATTCTCCGTCCATAGGATAGAAGCATGAAGAAGTTATTATTTATTGTTGCCACACTGATATTGGTTGGGTGTCAGCCATTACAACAGATGCGTCAAGATGAAATCTTAGTGGCGGTGGGCTACGCCAGCGTCAGTGAGCAAACAGGCCGCACAGTAGAAGAAAAGCGTGTACGAGCAATGCGCGCATCAAAAATTGATGCTTATCGTGAGCTAGCAGAGCAAGTTTATGGCATGCGTGTTAGTGGACGTGCAGAGCTGCAAGACCAGCGTTTGGGTATTGAAAGCACCACTGGTGCCGTCGATGGTGTAATTCGTGGTGCAGAAGTTGTGCGTAGTTATCTTGTTGAAGACAGTTATGTGACTGAGCTGCGTCTGGATATCCGTAAGATGGATAAGCTACGTGATTATGGAGAAGTTCAGCAGGTGCCTGAGAAGCGTCAGCAAACCTTGTTTTAAACCATTTCACTAGACAGATAATCTTTTTGAGCGGCTTATTGGTAACAATGAGTCGCTTTTTTATATCTACGTGAGCGCGGGAATTGAGGGTAGGAGTGACGTTTAAGCTTTTATATTGGTGCCAAGCGTCGAGATGGTGTGGGTTTTTCCGCCCGCATTGTAGGTCATGCCAACTTTGCCATGAGTTCGCTGAAGCATGTTGTTGAGTTTATTGAAGCTCAGCTGTGCGCGACTAAGCGATTCGCCATTTACTTGGTTAACTTGTTGACAGTCTAGGACGATCGATTGGATTTGAGCAACAACCTGACTTAGGTGCTCATCTTCAGTAAGTTGATTGACGTGCGGGTGAGAGGCGATTCGCTGATCAGTTGTTCTGAGCTGATCAATGAGCGTCATCTTCTGTTTGGCAATGTTCTCAATCTCGGTAGAGACACGCGCCGTGATTGCTTGTGTTTCTTGGCGTAAAACAGCGGAAAGTGCCTTAGCATTTTCTAGTTGGAAATTGACGAGATCGACTAATGCTGCCATAAAATACTTACCTTCGGCCTAAGTCAGTTAGCTTTTGCCTTGCAATTCGTTTTCAAACTTAATCATGTTGTCAGCCAATTTTTCAGGATCGACTTTGTATGAACCGTTTGTGATAGCTTCTTTGATTGCTGCAACTTTGGCGCTGTCATATGCCGGAGAAGCTGCCATATCCTTCTGGAGTTTACTGACGGCTTTACTTTGCTGGCTGAGTGATACTGCGTCTTGTTGCGCTGGCGCCTTTTTTGATTCTGTCGTGCTGGTAGCATTGGAATCGTTACGTGCAGGTGCGCGACTTGTTGTCGTCATCATTTGCCCTGAACGTATATTATCTATACCTGCCATGTTTAACCTTTGCCTTGTATCGTAATACTGGTATCCAGACTATCGACCAGCGCAAAAATAACTTTAGTCATTTTTTGCATTTTTATTGATCAGTTTAAACACGCTACCAGTGGGTATTAAAAATTAACAGTGATTTCCGCAATGTCAGTCACTATGCCTTCTATTATACGTTGTGACTTATCATTTTTCACTCTTACTTGATCGCCAGCTGAACCATCCTGCAATGCTGTGCCTTGCGTTGTGATCGTCATGCCAGAATTCACCGCTTTGATAATGACCTTTTCATTTCGGCATACCACACAAACATCATTTCTCTCTACGACATCGCCTAAACGAACATTACGCTTTAGCTTTGCCCCAACCACTTGATCGTAGCTAGAAAATCCATCTTTACGAAAGCGCTGTAGCTCGATCATGGAAGTGGTAACATCCGATGCGCTGACGATTTCTCCTCTCCCTAGTGTTCGTGTAGCGACGATCATTGGTACTGATACCGAGATCCTCACAGGGACATAGACTTTCCAGTCATCCGGTTGGCATTCCACTAACACATTGATGTTACTTCTCGTGCTGCTGGTGGAAGAGGCAGATGTATCTAACGGAACAGGGCAATCCGTTGCTTTTATTCTCGAGTCGATCTCTGCCGCATTAACAGATAGCTCGCCACCATCAGGCTGATCAACCGTAGCAAGAATATGTTGTTCTGCTGCTGTTTTTATTTGCTCGATCTGATTATCTGAAGCTGAATGAACAAAAAAGCTAAACATACTGAGCAAAATGCCGATAGACTTAGCGTACTTTGTAATTAGCGCTCTACATATTGTCATAGTCAATGGTGTCGAAGTGAAAGTGAAATACGCCATACTGTCTCCCTGGTATCGTGCTTGCCAGTGGTAGAGTATCATTTAAAAACAAAAAGTTTGAGATGGAGATGAGCATATGACGGGGATTCTTGACTCGGTGAATCAGCGTACGCAACTCGTCGGTCAGAACCGATTGGAATTATTGACCTTTCGACTGATGGGCCGACAGCGCTACGGCATTAACGTATTCAAAGTGAAAGAAGTACTACAGTGCCCTAAGCTGACTTCAATGCCAAATCTACACCCTCTGGTTAAAGGTATCGCTCATATCCGCGGCCATACCGTGTCCGTTATTGATTTGAGCCTGGCAATTGGTGGCCGCCCAACCACTGATTTAGATAAATGTTTTGTTGTTATTGCAGAATTTAACCGTACGATCCAAGCATTTTTGGTATCATCGGTTGAGCGTATTATCAATATGCATTGGGAAGCGATTTTGCCACCGCCAGACGGCGCAGGTAAAGCGCACTATTTGACTGCCGTGACAAACATTGACAATGAGCTGGTTGAAATCCTTGACGTTGAAAAAATCCTGGCAGAAATTGCGCCAGTTGATGAAACGATGGATTCCGCTATTGGCGAAGAAATCGCACAAGCAGAACAAGAAAAGCCTATTGTACGCCGCATACTGATTGCTGATGACTCGACGGTCGCGCGTAAACAGGTAGAGCGTGCGATTACATCCATCGGTTTTGAGGTCGTATCTGTCAAAGACGGCAAAGAAGCGTACAATAAGTTGATTGAAATGGCTCAAGAAGGCAATATCTACGATCAAATTTCGTTGGTTATTTCCGATATTGAAATGCCAGAAATGGACGGCTATACCTTAACGGCTGAAATTCGCAGACATGCCGATTTGAAAGACCTTTATGTTATCCTCCATTCTTCATTAAGTGGTGTATTCAACCAAGCTATGGTTGAGCGTGTAGGTGCCAACACCTTCATTGCGAAATTTAACCCAGATGAGTTGGGTAACGCGGTTAAATCTGCATTAACACAATAAAAGAGACATTAATGACTGCTATTACAATCAGTGATCAAGAGTATCGTGACTTTAGCCGTTTTCTAGAATCGCAATGTGGCATCGTGTTAGGTGATAGCAAGCAATACCTCGTGCGTAGCCGACTGAGTCCTTTAGTGACGAAGTTTAAGCTCGCATCGTTATCAGATTTGCTACGTGATGTTGTTACAGGGCGTAATCGAGAATTACGAGTCGCCGCTGTGGATGCGATGACGACTAACGAAACCTTGTGGTTTCGAGATACTTATCCGTTCACGGTTTTAGCTGACAAATTATTGCCAGAAGTAGCGGCAAGCAAGCGCCCAATTAAGATCTGGTCTGCTGCCAGTTCATCGGGCCAAGAACCGTATTCTATTGCAATGACGATCCTGGAAACGCAACAGCGCAAGCCGGGCTTGTTACCAAACGTGTCCATTACAGCCACAGATATTTCGGCAAGTATGCTCGAGATGTGTCGTGCAGGGGTGTACGACAACTTGGCTTTGGGTCGCGGGCTTTCACCAGAACGTCGTCGCACCTTCTTTGAAAATGCGGACGGTGGTCGCATGAAAGTCAAAGATAACGTCAAGCGTTTGGTGAACTTTCGTCCACAAAACCTGATGGACAGTTACGCACTGATGGGTAAGTTCGACATCATTTTCTGTCGTAACGTATTGATTTACTTTTCTCCAGAAATGAAATCTAAAGTGCTTAACCAAATGGCGAGCAGTTTAAACCCTGGTGGTTACTTGCTGTTAGGGGCATCAGAGTCGCTAACTGGTCTGACTGATAAATTTGAAATGGTGCGCTGTAATCCGGGCATCATTTACAAGCTTAAATAGCGGTATCTCTTCATTGATAGAAAAGCCTGACTTCGTGTCAGGCTTTTTTGTTTGTTACCTTTCTGCGCCGAGCGCTTCATGTATCACTCAATTAGTTGAAGCGCGTTTTTGCCTTGTGCCCTCAACACGGTGTATCTTTATTAAGTGAGCAAAGTGATACGACATGACATTCCAGTTACTTTGGCTCACTTATTGCTATTTCAATTCACGGTAACCACTAGGTTGGTGTAATGCTTTAGGTTTTGGCATGCTAATTGCTTTTTGGTTATCAATCACGGTCAGTTCTTAATTGTAGAGGCAAACATGGCTATATCTTTTGACAATGCACTAGGCATCCACCAGCACACGGTGGGCGTACGTGAGCGCAATGCAGAGGTGATTTCCACCAACATCGCACAAGCAAACACGCCTGGTTACAAAGCAAGAGGTTTAGACTTTGCGAAGGAATTGCAAGCGGCAACATCTGGGGCAAGCATTGGTCTTAGTCGCACAGATGGTCGGCATATTCCTGCCACTACAACGTTGGTTGGGGACAAGTTATATCGTCTTCCTACGCAACCAGATACGGGAGATGGCAACACGGTAGACTTGGATTTAGAGCGTAACTTGTTTATGCAAAACCAAATCAGACACCAAGCATCACTCGACTTTCTAGGCAGCAAATTCAAGAACTTAACCAAAGCAATCAAAGGGGAATAATTTAGATGAGCTTATTTAACGTTTTCAATGTGACAGGTTCCGCAATGAGCGCTGAATCCGTTCGTCTGAATACTACCTCAAGCAACTTGGCGAACGCCGACAGTGTCAGCAGCTCTGCGAAAGACACTTACAAAGCGCGTCATGCCGTGTTTGGTGCAGAGTTAAGTAACGCCATGCGTGGCGGTGATACGGTGCCAGTGAAAGTGATGGGTATTGTAGAAAGTGATAAACCGCTGAGTGCGGAGTACAACCCAGACCATCCCCTTGCAAACGAAGAAGGCTACATTTACAAGCCTAACGTCAATGTAATGGAAGAAATGGCAAACATGATTTCAGCTTCTCGTGCATACCAAACTAATGTACAGGTCGCTGATTCTAGTAAACAAATGCTGCTGCGTACGCTGCAGATGGGTCAATAAGGATAAGGGGGTAGCGTATGGCCGGAATTAACAACGTTGGTCAAAGCGGCTTGTCCTATATCGACCAGCTTAAAAGTCTACAAGAGAGTAACAAGAAAGCGGAAGAGAGCACGGGTAAGCAGGACCTAAAACAGGAAGACTTCTTATCATTGCTCACGAAGCAACTGTCTCAGCAAGACCCTTTTAAGCCGGTAAGTAATGACCAGATGATTGCGCAAATGGCTTCATTTGCGACCGTTGATGGCATTGGCAAGATGAACACTCAGTTTGAGAGTTTGAATTCGTCAATGACATCAAATCAAGCGTTACAAGCTTCCTCTTTGGTAGGGCGTGACGTATTGGTCCCAGGAGCAGCAGGTGTGAAGCAGGACGACGCACCAATGGCGGCAATGGTTAAGCTTTCACAATCTATCGATAATCTGTTTGTTCGTGTAGAGGATGAAGCTGGCCAACTGGTTCGTACCTTTGAGGTAGGGGCGAAACCAGCCGGCGACACGCGTGTGCTTTGGGACGGTAAAGATGAAAGCGGAAATCCACTGCCAGCTGGCAAATACAAAGTGAAAGCGTCTGGCTTAGTTGAGGGGGAGTCGCAAGAGTTCCCAGTATCGACGTATGCCAACGTAAACAGCGTATTGCTTGGCAAAGGTGACGGAAACGTATTACTCAATCTGGCTGGTTTTGAATCGCCAGTTCGACTTGCAGAAGTATTGGAAGTCGGCAAAGCGTAGTCATAGCTCGCTAGATTAGGAGATTTTGGAATGTCATATGTATCTTTAAGCGGTTTGTCCGCCGCCCAACTGGATTTGAACACCACCAGTAACAACATTGCGAACGCCAACACGTACGGCTTTAAAGAGTCCCGTGCTGAGTTTGCTGATGTCTACTCTAACTCTTTATTTACTAACGCAAAAACCACACCGGGTGGTGGTGCGCAAGCAAGCCAAGTGGCACAGCAGTTCCATGAAGGCTCTAGCATTTACACCAACAACCCAATGGATTTGCGTGTTTCGGGGACAGGTTTTTTCGCTGTAGCGAAAGAGCGTCTAACTCCACAACAGAATGAACTGACACGTAATGGTGCATTTCACTTAAATAAAGAAAACTACATGGTGACCGCGAACGATGAGTTCTTATTAGGTTACCAAGTGGACCCAAGCTCTGGTGAGGTTTCTTCATACGAGCCACAACCCATCAATATTCCTGCTGAATTTGGTAAGCCAAAACAAACAGCAAACATTGAAGTGGGTGTGAACTTGCCAGCGAACGGCGATTTGAAAGATCCAACGCAGTTTGATTTTTCAGACCCAGATACATACAACCGTTCAACCTCTTCGACAATTTATGACTCGATGGGTCAGTCTTACAAGCTAACGACGTATTACTTGAAAGATCAGACTCAGCCAAATACATGGAACACTTACTACACCGTGACAGATAAAGAAGGTGAAAAGCCTTTAAATGTTGCGGCTGGTGATGCGCAAACGCCAACAGGTCATGTGGGGCATACCATGAAGTTCAACAACGATGGTACGTTGGCGAGCTTGAACAATGGTCAGCCAATCACTTCTGTGGCTCTGGGTGATCCGGCGACGAACACGATACCAGTCGATATGAATGGTGCCGATCCTGCGCAGACGCTTAACTTCGGCTTAGGCTCAGCAACACAGTTTGCGGCTCCGTTCGAACTGACTAAGTTTGACGAAGACGGTGCAACAACGGGCTTCCTAACCAAAGTTGACTTCGATGAAAACGGCAGCGTATTGGGAACTTACTCAAACGGTGAAAACGTTACATTGGGTCGTGTTGCTCTCGTACGTGTTCCAAACGAGCAAGGTCTGGATAAGAAAGGCGGCACTCAATGGGATTCAACGCAGTTCTCTGGTGACAAGATCTGGGGTGAATCAAATAAAGGCTCTTTCGGCACCATCAACAACGGTATGCTAGAGCAATCAAACATTGATATGACTCAGGAGTTGGTGGACCTGATCTCTGCTCAGCGTAACTTCCAAGCAAACTCACGTTCGCTAGAAGTACACAACCAACTACAACAGAATATCTTACAGATCCGCTAGAGCACTAGCTGGGTCATTCGATACTCTGCTTGAGTAAGCAATGGCGTGTGATTGCTTCTTAGTAATTACCGCTTTGTTCATTTTCATCATGACATTCATCTGATGCTTAGCCTGAATACACCTCACTCAGGCTAAGCATGCTTTGATCTACGATTTGCCGCTGTTGCCGCCGTATGGATCAAAACCTTGCCTCTCGTTACAGTTTTCTGCCTCTATTGACCTCTTTTCATTGTTGGTTCTTAATCCAAAGTATTGATTTATAAGTCTATTTTTGTTTTGGCATAACTATTGCTTTTACTCCGTGTACAGAGAGATTTTTTGGAGTAATTTATGGATCGCGCACTGTTTCTCGCAATGAGTGGGGCCAAGCAAAATATGCAGGCACTACAATTGCGCGCTAATAACTTGGCTAACGTAAGCACGACCGGATTTCGGGCTGATTTAGCACAGGCTCGCTCAATGCAGGCTTATGGTGAAGGCCATCCTTCACGTGTGTTCAGCATGACAGAGCGTCCAGGGCATAACTTTGCTCAAGGTAGCGTGATTACAACAGGGCGTGATCTGGATGTGACGATTGAAGGCAGCGGCTGGATATCGGTACTCGATCACACAGGGAAAGAAGGGTTGACCCGTAACGGCAACCTAAAAGTCGATCAAAATGGCATGCTTACCAACGCAAGTGGTCATTTGGTGCTGGGTGAAAACGATGCGCCGATTACTTTGCCTATTCCTCTCTCCAAAATTGAAATCGGTCGGGATGGCACCATCTCTGTGCTTCCTCAAGGTGCCCCGGCAGAAGAATTCCAAGCGGTTGATCGCATTAAGCTTGTTAAGCCTAATGACCAAAGCTTGTTTAAAGACACCAATGGCTTATTTCGCCATAAAACTCCAAACCAACCTTACGAAGCAGACGCGACTGTTAGCCTCCAGACGGGAGCGATAGAAGGCAGTAACGTGAATGCCGTAGGTGAAATGACCGCATTGATTGACTTACAACGTCAGTTTGAAATGCAAGTCAAGATGATGAGCACAGCTGAAGAAATGGATAAATCTTCAGATTCACTGCTTCGTATGAGTTAACAGAGTTAGAGGTTCACTATGCATCCAGCACTATGGGTAAGTAAAACAGGTCTAGACGCCCAACAAACCAACATTGCCACGATTTCGAACAACTTGGCGAACGCTTCTACTGTCGGCTACAAAAAGAGCCGTGCAGTATTCGAAGATTTGTTCTATCAGAACATCAACCAGCCTGGCGGCCAGTCATCTCAGAACACGGAACTGCCAAGTGGCTTGATGTTAGGTGCGGGTTCTAAAGTAGTTGCGACGCAAAAAGTGCACACGCACGGCAATGCACAGACAACGACCAACGCACTGGACATGATGGTGGAAGGCGACGGTTTTTTCCAAGTGACATTGCCGGACGGCAACATCGGTTATACCCGTAACGGTCAGTTCACGCTAAATGGTGAAGGCACGTTAGTCACGTCGGGTTCTGGCTACCCTGTAGAACCTGAAATTGTGATTCCAGAAGATGCGATTTCTATCACTGTCGGTACGGATGGTGAAGTATCGGTTCGCGTCCGTGGTCAGCAAGACAACCAAGTCGTTGGTCAGCTAACCATTACAGACTTTGTTAACCCAGGTGGCCTAGAGCCAATTGGCCAGAACCTTTACTTACCAACGGGTGCCAGTGGCGATCCACAAGAAGGTGTTCCTGGTTTGGACGGTTTGGGTGAAATCCGTCAATCCATGCTGGAAGCGTCCAACGTGAATGTAACGGAAGAGTTGGTCAACATGATCGAAGCCCAGCGCGTTTACGAAATGAACTCAAAAGTGATCTCGTCAGTCGATAAAATGATGAGCTTCGTTAACCAGCAATTGTAACGATTAAGAGCAAGATTTGAGGAGCTCACGATGAAACGTATTTGCCTACTCGCTTTGATTGCTACGATGTCGGGCTGTGCCATGTTGGAACCGATTGAAACGGATGAAGTGACACAAGCAACCACTGTGGTCGACGCAGTAGAAGGCGATAAATCGAAAGAAGAGAGCAGCGGTATTGTAGATACTTTACGTGGTAGAAGCGATCCGGTTGCTGGCGATCCTGCTTGGGCTCCAATTCATCCGAAAAACAAACCTGAGCATTATGCTGCTGCAACAGGTTCGTTGTTTAGCGCCGAGCACATTACCGATCTATACGACGATTCTAAACCACGTGGTATTGGCGATATTATTACCGTAACACTGGATGAGACAACCAGTGCGACGAAAAGCGCAAATGCCGATTTATCGAAAACCAATGAAGCGCAAATGGACCCGCTTCAAGTGGGCGGAGAAGAGCTGCAAATTGGCGGAAAATATAATTTCTCTTATGACTTAAACAACTCCAACTCATTTGCAGGTGACTCTTCTGCAAAGCAGAGCAACAGCATCAGTGGTTACATTACTGTTGAGGTGATTGAAGTACTGGCAAACGGCAACCTCGTGATCCGCGGTGAGAAGTGGATGACGCTAAATACAGGTGATGAGTACATACGTTTAAGTGGCACTATTCGTCCGGATGATATTAATTTCGACAACACCATTGCATCAAATCGCGTTTCTAACGCAAGAATTCAGTACTCTGGCACTGGTTTGCAACAAGATATGCAAGAGCCAGGCTTCTTGGCACGATTCTTTAATGTAGCGCTATAACACGCCCTGCTGACGGCAATTTGACTGCAAGAGATAAGTAAGCATGAAAAAACTCCTTTTAGTACTGATGAGCGTTGCTCTGTTTTCTACCGTAGCCCAAGCCGCACGTATCAAAGACGTCGCGCAAGTGGCAGGTGTACGAAGCAACCAACTCGTGGGTTATGGTTTGGTTTCAGGCTTACCTGGTACGGGTGAAGCGAACCCGTTTACAGAGCAAAGTTTCGCCGCCATGCTGCAAAACTTCGGCATTCAGATGCCGCCGGGCACAAAGCCAAAAATTAAAAACGTTGCCGCAGTCATGGTTACGGCAGAATTGCCGCCTTTCTCTAAACCGGGTCAGCAAGTGGACGTGACAGTCTCTTCCATCGGAAGTGCTAAAAGTTTGCGTGGTGGTACGCTACTACAAACGTTCCTCAAAGGTCTCGACGGTCAAGTTTACGCGGTTGCTCAAGGTAACTTAGTAGTGAGCGGCTTCAGTGCTGAAGGCGCTGACGGTTCTAAAATCGTAGGTAACAATCCAACCGTTGGTCTTATCTCTAGTGGTGCGACAGTAGAGCGAGAAATTCCAAACCCATTTGGTCGTGGTGATTACATCACGTTCAACTTGCTTGAGTCAGACTTCACAACGGCTCAACGTATGGCGGATGCTGTAAACAACTTCCTTGGCCCACAAATGGCGAGCGCTGTTGACGCGACATCAGTGCGCGTGCGTGCTCCTCGTGACGTCAGCCAGCGTGTTGCGTTCTTATCGGCAATCGAAAACCTAGAGTTCGACCCAGCAGATGGTGCAGCCAAAATCATCGTTAACTCTCGCACGGGCACCATCGTAGTTGGTAAGCATGTGCGTCTTAAACCAGCAGCAGTAACGCACGGCGGCATGACGGTTGCGATCAAAGAAAACCTGAATGTTAGCCAGCCTAACGGCTTTTCTGGTGGGCAAACCGTAGTCGTACCAGACTCGGATATCGAAGTCAGCGAAGAGCAAGGCAAAATGTTTAAGTTCGAACCAGGCTTAACGTTGGATGATTTGGTCCGTGCCGTGAACCAAGTCGGGGCTGCGCCTTCGGACTTGATGGCAATTTTACAAGCATTGAAGCAAGCTGGTGCCATTGAAGGCCAGTTGATCATCATTTAATGGTTAGGAGGTAGGTATAATGAACAATCCTAACGACATTGGTTTTATCCATGACATCAGTTCTCTGGATACTCTGCGTCAAAAAGCAGTGAAAGAGGGAAAAGATGGCGAGCAAGAAGCATTGCATGCGGCTGCTCGTCAGTTCGAATCGATCTTCACCTCCATGATGTTGAAATCCATGCGTGAAGCCAATGAGGGCTTTGAGTCCAACATGATGAACAGCCAAAACGAGAAGTTCTACCGACAAATGTTGGATGAACAGATGGCGAGTGAATTGAGTTCGTCTGGTTCAATGGGACTGGCCGATATGATTGTTAAGCAATTAACGGCTGGGCAAGGGAACGACAAAAAAGAAACGGCTATGCGTGATGCGGCAAACAATGCTGCGGAATATCGTCGTGTTGACCCGAAAAAAGCGCGCGAGATTGAACAGCGCTTGATTGAATCTGGTCAACTATCTCGACCAAGTAATGAACCCACTCGATTCGATTCACCAGAATCCTTTGTTAACTCGATGAAGCCATACGCGGAGAAAGCTGCGAAAGCCCTAGGTGTCGAGCCATCTTTGCTACTTGCGCAAGCCGCTTTGGAAACGGGGTGGGGACAAAAGGTCGTGAAGAACGCGCGTGGCAGCAGCAACAACCTATTTAATATCAAAGCAGATCGAAGCTGGCAGGGTGACAAAGTGACGACTCAAACTTTAGAGTTCCACGATAACACGCCAGTGAAAGAGACGGCAGCGTTTCGCTCCTACTCAAGTTACGAAGACAGCTTTAATGACTTTGTACGATTTTTGAATGACAACCCACGTTACGATACAGCATTGCAGAAACGCGGGAATTCAGAGTTGTTTATTCGCGGTATCCACAGTGCGGGTTACGCGACCGATCCGAATTACGCAGATAAAGTCCTGCAGGTGAAGGATAAAATCGAAAGTATGTAATGTCTCTGCGACAATTTATGACGTTCTCGAAGGCTTGCCATAGTGCAAGCCTTCACTTTATCTGAACATTTACGCCTTTCTATCACTTGGCACATCTTTTGCTTTTAATGTGTCTAGGTGATCGGTTTTGCCGATTTATATTTCGTTTTCGGGGGCATGTATGGCGTCAGATCTTCTGAATGTAGGTACTCAAAGTGTGCTTACTGCTCAGAGACAATTAAACACCACTGGTCATAACATTTCTAATGTTAATACAGAGGGTTATAGCCGTCAGTCTGTTATCCAAGGCACGAATGATCCGCGCATGTTTGGTGGTTCTACCTACGGCATGGGTGTGCATGTGGAAAATGTTCGCCGCTCGTGGGATCAGTTTGCCGTGAATGAACTGAACCTGTCGTCGACCAACAATGCCAACAAAACGGATACCCAAGACAATCTTGATATGCTCTCTAGCATGTTGAGCTCCGTAGCATCGAAGAAAATTCCCGAGAACCTGAATGAGTGGTTCGATGCGGTAAAAACCATGGCAGATACCCCGAACGATTTAGGGGCACGAAAAGTGGTATTGGAAAAGGCGAAAATCTTCTCTGATACATTAAATGATTTCCACGAAACCGTTCGACTGCAATCTGATGTCACCAATAAAAAATTGGATATGGGCATTGAGCGCGTTAACCAACTTGCGTTGGAAATTCGCGATATTCATCGACTGATGATGCGCACCCCCGGCCCACATAATGACCTAATGGATCAGCATGAAAAGCTGGTTACTGAGCTGTCAGAGTACACCAAAGTTACTGTAACCCCACGCAAAAATGCGGAAGGGTTTAATGTTCATATCGGCAATGGACACACACTTGTTTCTGGTACGGAAGCAAGCCAGCTCAAAATGATCGATGGCTATCCGGATGTTCATCAAAGACGATTAGCAATGGTGGAAGGGAATGGCATTAAAGCGATCAAGTCTGATGATATGGATGGCAAAATCGGCGCTTTACTTGAAATGCGCGACAAACACATCCCACAACTGCAAGATGAAATGGGCCGTTTAGCGACGGGTTTCTCCTACAAAATTAATCAGCTGCAATCTCAAGGTCTGGATCTCAACGGTAAGATAGGTAAAGACGTATTTACCGATGTGAACTCTGAGCTGGTGGCAAAATCTCGAGTTTTTGCTGCGCCTGACTCTCAAGCTGATGTTGCGGTTTACATCGAGGACATTTCCGCGATCAAAGGTGGTGAATATTCGCTGCGTTATGATGGCGACCAATACAGCGTGACAACACCGAAAGGTGAGCAAATGTCGTTGAACATCGACCGTTCGGATTCGTCGTTTGTTCTGGATGGTATGAAAGTGCAAATTGGTGAAGGCCTTGCCGCCGGTGAGCGCGTATTGCTCCGCCCAACGAGAACTGGTGCAGCCATCATAAAGATGGAAACCAATGATGCAAAAGCTATTGCCGCACAAAGTTATGAAGCCTCAACCACTTTTGCACAAGGTAACGCCAAGTTTAAAATTCGTGAGGCGGGGGATGTTAAAGAGTTTGAGGTTACCGTACAACCAGCCGACGAGAAGCATGATAAGCCGTGGTTAAAGATCACGGATAACAAGGGTAATTTACTATCGGACAAATACTCATACCCGTTAGATAAAGATAACCCGATGATTGAAATCTCAGTGCCGAAAAGTCATCCGCTGTATAAAAACGGCGATGCAACCGTGTTTGAGTTGAGCGAAGGCGCACTGATGAATGATAAATTCACCGCAAACTTGGTGCCTTCTGAAGGTGGTAACGGCAACTTGAGAAAAATGCAGAAGATCCAAACAGACAAGATGATGGATGGAAAATCCAGTACCTTGATCGATGTTTATCATAACCTCAATACCGAAGTTGGACTGAAGTCTTCTACAGCAAACCGTTTAGCCTCCGTCGCTCGTTTAGAGCATGAAGCGGCGCAAGAGCGCGTTGCTTCTATTTCTGGTGTTAACCTCGATGAAGAAGCGGCCAACATGATGAAGTTTCAACAAGCGTACATGGCTTCATCACGTGTGATGCAAGCGGCGAATGATACCTTCAATACCATTTTACAACTGAGGTAAGGAGAAGAGATAAGTGCTAACCCGAATTTCTAGTTTCCATAACTATCAGTCCGTACAAAATGATCTGCGTCGTCAAGAGAATAAGGTTCACCACAACCAAGAGCAACTTGCTTCAGGGAAAAAGTTACTGAAACCTAGTGACGACCCCCTCGCTGCGCATTACATCCAAAACATTAGTCAGCAACAAGAACAGCTACAACAATATCTTAGCTCGATAGTGTTGGTGCGTAATCGTCTAGAAAACCACGAAGTTAATATCGCCAATGCGGAGAATTTTGCCGACGAGTCGAAGCGCTTAACGATGGAGATGATTAACGGTGCGTTTTCTGCGGAAGACCGACAAGCAAAGAAGCGTGAGCTAGAAGAGATTGCGAACAACTTCCTTAACTTGGTGAACTCGCAAGATGAATCTGGTAACTACGTGTTTGCTGGCACTAAGCCAAAAAGCCAACCATTTTATCGCGATAAAGATGGTAGCGTGCAATACGCTGGGGACGATTATCAGCGCAAAATGAAAGTCTCCAGCATGCTTGAGATGCCAATGAACGATCCCGGCAGCAAGCTGTTTATGGAGATACCAAACCCATTTGGCGACTATCAGCCGAATTACGATCTACAAAACGGCTCTGAGCTGTTGCTAAACAAAGCTACTAACGTTGACGCTAAGGATGATGCGGCGTATCGCGTGACATTTGTCGATATGAATAACGGCAAATTTGGTTACCAATTAGAGCGTAACGGCAAAGTAGTGGATGCCGATGAGTTTTCACCAGAGAAAGGGATTGAATACAAAGGCCTGAAAGTGCACGTAAAAGGCCAAATTACGCCTGGTGACAGCATTGAGATCGAAAAGCGGGCAGAGTTCAGCATTTTCGATACCTTCAAGGATGCAATGGCATGGTCAGACAAATCGGTTTCGGATACGTCGGCGACCGCCAAATTGCACCAAATGACAGAAGAATTCCACGCTGCTTTTATCCATTTGAATAAAGCGCGTACAGATGCCGGTGCTCGATTGAGTACGCTGGATATCCAAGAGCAAAATCATGAAGACTTTAATTTGTCTCTGGCAAAAGCGAAGAGCAACTTTGAGGACTTGGATTACTCTAAAGCCGTGATCGAGTTCAGTGAAAACTCGCGAGCGTTACAGGCATCGCAACAAGCATTCGGTAAGACCAAAGATCTAACGTTGTTTAACTACATCTAGTATGACACTCATACACATTGTCTGATTTTGATGCCTTATGTGCAAAGCCTTAAGCGCGATAAGTCGACGTAACCTGAGAGTCTGAGATGTTATGCGGCACGATTTTACCCAAAGCGGCAATGATGCGGGAGGCAAGTCGGGCGGCAACAGGGCAGCGTTCAATACCCATGGGCTAAGATGAGTCTGACAAACCGGAAATAGCTTAATGATAAAGCTAACTTATTGTTTATTTGATTCTTTTAAAAGTAGTTAAATAATTTACTCAAGTTGGCACACAAATTGTATTGAAAATATCAGAACAGATTTAGAGATTCTAAACCCTGCGTTTAAGGCAGATTTAGCAAGTAACTTTTACGGTCAGTGCTTATCCAAATGAGAGTAAAGCTGGCCGCTTCGCAAAAGCTTGCGAACTCAACAGGAGAGCAAAATGGCTGTAACAGTTAGTACTAACGTCTCCGCGATGACCGCGCAGCGTTACCTAAACAAAGCGACTGATGAATTAAACACGTCGATGGAGCGCTTATCTTCAGGACATAAGATTAACAGTGCAAAAGATGATGCGGCAGGTCTACAGATCTCTAACCGCTTAACTGCACAGTCTCGTGGCCTAGATGTCGCAATGCGTAACGCGAACGATGGTATCTCGATTGCACAAACCGCTGAAGGTGCGATGAATGAGGCAACCTCTGTCATGCAACGAATGCGTGACCTTGCGATTCAATCATCGAATGGTACTAACTCTCCAGCTGAGCGTCAGGCGATCAACGAAGAGTCAATGGCATTGATTGACGAGCTAAACCGTATTGCAGAAACCACTTCATTTGGTGGTCGTCGTCTATTGAACGGCTCATTCGGTGAAGCAGCATTCCAGATTGGTGCGAGCTCAGGTGAAGCCATGATCATGGGACTCACCAGCATTCGTGCGGACGATACTCGCATGGGCGGTGTGACCTTCTTATCTGAGAACGGTAAAGATAAAAACTGGAGCGTTGACCCAGCTAAATCTGACTTGAAGATCACGCTACCAGGTATGGGTGAAGACGAAGACGGCAATGTTGATGATCTAGAAATCAACATTAATGCCAAAGCGGGCGACGACATCGAAGAGCTTGCCACTTACATTAATGGTCAGTCTGATATGATTAATGCGTCTGTAAGTGAAGATGGCAAGTTGCAAGTTTTTGTCGCGCATCCAAACGTTCAGGGTGAGATTTCTATTTCTGGTGGATTAGCATCTGAGCTTGGCCTGAGTGATGAACCTATCAGAACGTCAGTACAAGATATTGATATGACCACGGTACAAGGTTCTCAAAACGCGATTTCTGTGCTGGATTCGGCACTGAAATACGTAGACTCGCAACGTGCAGACTTAGGTGCGAAGCAAAACCGTCTGAGTCACAGCATCAACAACTTGGCAAACATCCAAGAAAACGTTGACGCATCGAACAGCCGAATTAAAGATACAGATTTTGCGAAAGAAACCACGCAAATGACCAAAGCACAAATTTTGCAACAAGCAGGTACATCGATTCTTGCTCAAGCGAAACAGTTGCCAAACTCTGCAATGTCACTATTGCAGTAGTTTACTTAGCCTGTACTCAATACATTCAGACGTGGATGGGAATGCAGGCTTTTGGCAAGCAGCTTTACAATAGAATGAGCGGCTCTCTCATCTCTCACCTGCCAATCATTTTCAATGTAAAGTTGCACTCGGTATGCCGGAAATGTGTTCATTTCTCTTGATCTCCACATAGGCTCTGGCGACCAACCTAGCCCCAGTTCTCTCAAAGGAAAAGGGGCTTTTTCTTTTCTAATCTTCACGTCTATCGTCTGCGAACTTACCTTTAATTGTTTCCTTTTGCTGATTTTCTATACAATTTAGCCCTCTCGGCTCGATTTGTGGAAACTTGAGCACTTTTTCTTACTTTTCTTCAATTTTATTAGCTAAATCTCGCAATGTTATTTTTTTAAACTTTTTTCTAAAGCTTCTGAATTTGGTGTCGTTAATAGAGGTAACTTTGAGAGAACTACTTGGTTTTCCGAGACGTCGGAAACCGCTACACCGGAAAATCAATTGGAGAAATCACCATGGCAGTGAATGTAAACACTAACGTATCAGCGATGACCGCTCAGCGTTACCTAAACAACGCAAACTCAGCTCAACAAACTTCTATGGAGCGTTTGTCTTCGGGTTTCAAAATCAACAGCGCAAAAGATGACGCTGCGGGTCTACAAATCTCGAACCGTTTGAACGTACAAAGCCGTGGTTTGGATGTAGCGGTTCGCAACGCGAACGACGGTATCTCGATTGCACAAACTGCTGAAGGTGCAATGAACGAGACCACTAACATTCTTCAACGTATGCGTGATTTGTCTCTACAATCAGCAAACGGTTCAAACTCGAAAGCAGAGCGCGTTGCGATTCAAGAAGAAGTGACCGCGCTAAACGACGAACTAAACCGTATCGCAGAAACCACTTCTTTCGGTGGTAACAAGCTACTAAACGGCACACACGGTGCGAAATCGTTCCAAATCGGTGCGGATAACGGTGAAGCAGTGATGCTTGAGCTAAAAGACATGCGCTCAGACAACAAAATGATGGGCGGTGTGAGCTACCAAGCTGAAAGTGGTAAAGGTAAAGACTGGAACGTTGCTGAAGGTAAGAACGACCTAAAAATCAACCTAACGGACAGCTACGGCCAAGAGCAAGAAATCAACATCAGCGCAAAGGCGGGTGACGATATCGAAGAGCTTGCGACTTACATTAACGGCCAAACTGACCTAGTGAAAGCCTCAGTAGACCAAGACGGTAAACTGCAAATCTTCGCTGGCAACAACAAAGTTGAGGGCGAGGTCGAGTTTTCAGGCGGTCTATCTGGTGAACTAGGCTTAGGCGAAGGCAAAAAAGTAACAGTAGATACTATCGACGTAACCTCAGTTGGTGGCGCACAAGAATCTGTTGCTATCATCGATGCGGCACTGAAATACGTAGACAGCCACCGCGCAGAGCTAGGTGCATTCCAGAACCGTTTCAACCACGCAATCAGCAACTTGGACAACATTAACGAGAACGTGAATGCGTCGAAGAGCCGTATCAAAGATACAGATTTCGCGAAAGAAACGACGGCAATGACCAAATCACAAATTCTATCGCAAGCGTCAAGCTCAATCCTTGCGCAAGCGAAACAAGCGCCTAACTCAGCGCTAAGTCTGCTAGGTTAATCAATTTAACAAAGCAAGAAACCAAAGCCAGGCTCATCCCTGGCTTTTTGCTTATTGGCTATAACGATTCAGATGTGTCCTGACAGTATGTTCGATAAGGCATTCATATCGATTAGATGATCTCTTTAAATTCCAATGTTTCTGCGATGGTGGCGCAGAGACACCTGAGTCAAGCAGCTGCGCAAAATGTTGAGTCACAACGCAACCTAACTTCGGGGTTTCGAATCAACTCGGCGAGCGATGATGCGGCAGGTTTACAGATATCGAATACTCTCCATGTACAAACGAGAGGGCTTGATGTCGCCTTAAGAAATGCGCACGACGCTTTTTCTGTTGCTCAAACAGCGGAGGGAGCATTGCACGAAAGCAGTGACATATTGCAACGCTTACGCTCTCTGGGGCTTCAAGCAGCAAACGGCAGTTATGACTCAAGTGATCGGCAAAGTATTCAATATGAGGTCGTAGCGCTGCAAGATGAGCTTGATCGTGTCGCGATCACGACAACATTTGCGGATAAAAACCTGTTTGATGGATCTTACGGTTCACAAAGTTTCCATATTGGCGCGAACGCTAATTCAATCTCTTTGACGTTACGTAACATGCGTAGCCATATCCCAGAGATGGGAGGGCAGCATTATGTTGGTGATGCGGTCGATAAAGATTGGCGAGTCACTAAAGATAACCAAACCCTAAAAGTCGAATACCAAGACAGTAAAGGGCAAACCCAAACGGAATCCATTGGACTCAAATTGGGTGACCGTATAGAACAGGTCGCCACTTACATCAATGCTCAACAATCGATAGTGAATGCTTCAGTAACGGAAAACAACGAACTGCAATTCTTCGCTTCTACGATGAAGGCGCCAGAGGGTGTGGTTCTCGATGGGAGTTTAGCGGATGAGCTTGATGTGAGCGCTGGTCAATTAGTCACAATGGATGACATCGATATGTCGACGGCAGGTAAGGCGCAGCTTTCAATTGGGGTGATTGATGCAGCAATTAAGTATGTTGATTCGCACCGGAGTGAAATTGGCAGCTTTCAGAACCGTGTAAACGGCTCGATGGATAACTTAAATACTGTGAATCGGAGTGTTACAGAATCCAAGAGTCGAATAAGAGATACAGACTTCGCAAGAGAATCTACGGAAATGGTGCGTTCTCAAGTGCTCCAAGATGCGACAACTGCATTACTCGCTCAAGCGAAGCAAAGGCCGAGCTCAGCACTAGGCTTGCTCAGTTGAACGTGTTTCAGCGATGCACATCGCTCAGAAAAAAGTCAGATAATAAAAAACGCTGCCATTGGCAGCGTTTTTTTCGTGTTCGATTAAGTAAAAATTACTTAGTTACACGTAGAACTGGAGTTTCACCAACAGTTACAGAACCAGAAAGCTTGTTTAGCTCTTTGATTTCGTCCATGTTAGAGATAACAACTGGAGTTAGCGTTGACTTCGCTTTCTCTTCTAGAAGAGCTAGATCGAATTCAATTACAGTGTCGCCAGCTTTAACAGTTTGACCTTCTTCAGCGATACGCGTGAAGCCTTCGCCTTTTAGTTCAACTGTGTCGATACCGAAGTGAACGAAAAGCTCAACACCGTCGTCAGACTCGATAGAGAACGCATGGTTAGTTTCGAAGATCTTACCGATAGTACCGTTTACAGGAGCTACCATTTTGTTGCCTGCTGGCTTGATAGCAATACCGTCACCAACGATTTTCTCAGCGAAAACAACATCTGGCACGTCTTCGATGTTTACAATCTCACCAGAAAGTGGCGCGATGATTTCGATAGCACCAGCGTCAGCGCTGTCATCAGATACAAGCTTCTTAAGTTTGTCAAACAGACCCATTGTGTCATGCTCCTAAGGTTTGGTTTTATTCTGTCGAATTATAGTATACCAATATAGCTCATTAGACGACTTTTTTCGCCGTCTAATGGCCATTAAGTATTGAATTACTTGGTACTACCGATTACTGAGCTTTCTCAGCAATAAACTTTTCTACCACGGCTTCGATTTCTTCTGCTGTCGGTAGAGAAAGGGCTTCTTCAGCCATTGCTTTCACTTCTGCGAAGTTAGAGTTACGAACTACTTTCTTCACTTTAGGGATAGAGATACCGCTCATTGAGAACTCGTCCAGACCCATACCTAGAAGTAGAAGTGTTGCACGCTCGTCACCTGCAAGTTCACCACACATACCAGTCCATTTACCTTCTGCGTGAGAAGCGTCGATAACTTGCTTGATCACTGTAAGTACAGCTGGTGATAGTGGGTTGTATAGGTGAGAAATCATCTCGTTACCACGGTCAACCGCTAGTGTGTACTGAGTTAGGTCGTTTGTACCGATAGAGAAGAAAGACACTTCCTTCGCTAAGTGGTGTGCGATCGCAGCAGCAGCAGGAGTTTCAACCATAACACCGATTTCGATGTTTTCGTCGAACGCGTGGCCTTCAGCGCGTAGCTCTTCTTTGTACTCTTCGATCGCTTTCTTAAGCTCACGGATTTCTTCGACAGAGATGATCATTGGGAACATGATACGCAGTTTGCCGTGTGCAGAAGCACGTAGAATGCCACGTAGCTGATCACGAAGGATTTCACGACGATCCAGACTGATACGTACAGCGCGCCAGCCTAGGAATGGGTTCATCTCTTTTGGAAGATCCATGTATGGGAGATCTTTATCGCCGCCGATATCCATAGTACGGATGATCACAGCTTGACCGTTCATTGCTTCCGCAACTTCTTTGTACGCTTGGTACTGTTCTTCTTCAGTTGGTAGCGCAGTACGGTCCATAAATAGGAATTCAGTACGGTACAGACCAACACCTTCACCGCCGTTACGAAGGATACCGTCACAGTCTTTCACTGTACCGATGTTACCGCAAACTTCTACACGGTGACCGTCAGTCGTTTCTGCGTGTAGGTCTTTCAGTTTCGCTAGCTCTTCTTTTTCAGCTAGGAATGCTGCTTTAACCGCTTTCGCTTCTTCTAGCTCAGCTTCTGATGGGTTAACAACAATCTTGTTGTTCATTGCGTCAAGAATCAGCATGTCGCCATTCTTAACTTTCTTCGTGATGTCGTTAGTACCAACGATAGCTGGAAGCTCAAGTGAGCGAGCCATGATTGAAGTGTGAGATGTACGACCGCCGATATCACAAGCAAAACCAAGCACGTAGTCTAGGTTGATTTGTGCAGTTTCAGATGGCGTTAGGTCGTAAGCAACAAGAATTACTTCTTCGTTGATATCGCTAAGCGAAACAATGTTGATGCCTAGTGCGTTCTTAACAAAACGAGAACCGATATCGCGGATGTCAGTTGCACGCTCTTTTAAGTATTCGTCGTCTAGAGACTCAAGAGCACATGCTTGCTCTTCGATCACTGAGTGGATAGCGTGATCAGCAGTCATCTTGTCGTTTTTGATAAGTGCTAGGATTTCCTCTTCTAGCTCTTCGTCTTCAAGAAGCATGATGTGACCTTCAAAGATCGCTTCTTTTTCTTCGCCAAACGTTTCAAGCGCTTTTTGCTTGATAGTTTCTAGCTGAGCTGCAGATTTGTTACGAGCGTCAAAGAAACGCTGAACTTCAGCTTCTACTTGATCGTCAGAAATAGTGTTTGTGTTTAGGACAATTTCATCTTCTTGAAGTAGTAGTGCTTTACCGATTGCAATACCAGGAGATGCTAGGATGCCTGAAATCATAGCCTTACCTTAAGTTTGGTCAACTTTATAAAACGGGAGAATAATGGGTGCGCTAACGAATAGTTTTAGCTTAGTTTTGAGCCTATTTCCAACGAAGCCATTTTGCTTTCACAAAATGGCTTCTGGAGTAGGAGACCGGATTAGTGTAGTTGGTCCATTAGAGCAACTAGGTGGTCAACTGCTTGCTGAGCTTGTGGGCCTTCAGCAGAAATAGTAACTTGAGTACCTTTTACTAGGCCTAGTGTTTGTAGTTTGAACAGGCTCTTAGCGCTAGCGCTTTTACCGTTAGAAGTCACAGTGATGTCTGCGTCGAATGCTTTTGCTTCTTTAACAAACTGTGCAGCTGGACGAGTGTGAAGGCCGTTTTCTGCTGTGATTTCTACTTGCTTCTCGTACATGTGATATACCCCAATAAATGTATTTTTTTGTTAGTTTGTGACCAGATTTTAGCTTAACTGCTTTACATCTTGTGCGCTAGCACGGGAAGAGTTCAAAGCGCGTCAGTTCTGATACTAGTCAAAAGTTTGGTAACTACGCAACTGTTTGCGTGCGTAATCACTTTGAAACCTTTTTGTGTTCTGCTTCTTTATTTTGAAGCTAGAAATAAAACACCCTGATATTACCAAAGGTAGGGCAGGGATCAACAAAAAAGCCCCTAAACGGGGCTTTTTTAAACTAAAAATTGATTTGAACACATATTATTGTTGGTTCTCTTTTTCGGTAAAGATACCTGCAAAGAGTGCTGTACTTAGGTAACGCTCACCGGAACTTGGCAAGACAGTTACAATTGTTTTTCCTTCAAATTCAGGTAGTTCCGCAAGTCGGTTCGCTGCAACAACCGCTGCGCCAGATGAGATACCAGCTAGGATACCTTCCTCTTCCATTAGGCGACGAGCCATCTCAATCGCTTCTTCTGAGGTAACTTGCTCAACACGGTCAATAATGTCTAAATCGAGGTTACCAGGGATGAAACCAGCACCGATACCTTGAATTTTGTGTGGGGCAGGTTGGATTTCTTCGCCAGCAAGTGCTTGTGCAATAACCGGAGACTCTGCTGGCTCAACTGCAACAGAAGTGATGGCTTTGCCTTTTTCACCTTTGATGTAACGGCTTGTACCTGTGATAGTACCGCCCGTACCAACACCAGCAACGAATACGTCGATTTCACCGTCTGTCGCTTCCCAAATCTCAGGGCCCGTAGTCTTTTCGTGGATTTCTGGGTTCGCTGGGTTGTCAAATTGTTGAAGAAGTAGGTACTTCTCAGGGTTGCTTGCTACGATTTCTTCTGCTTTAGCAATCGCCCCTTTCATGCCTTTCGCCGCTTCAGTCAGCTCAAGGTTCGCGCCTAGTGCTTTTAGTAGCTTACGGCGTTCTAGGCTCATTGATTCAGGCATGGTCAATGTTAGCTTGTAACCGCGAGCAGCCGCTACGAATGCTAGAGCAACACCTGTGTTACCACTGGTAGGTTCTACAAGCTCTACACCTGGCTTAAGAAGCCCCGCTTTCTCTGCTTCCCAAATCATGTTTGCACCGATACGGCACTTAACACTGAAGCTAGGGTTACGCGCTTCAATTTTCGCGAGAACTTTGCCTTTACTTACTTTGTTTAGACGAACGAGAGGTGTATTACCAATAGTAAGAGAGTTATCTTCGTAGATTTTGCTCATAGTGATGTTCCTTCATTACACGTTGTGTGAATATGGATAGAAGAATATGCGGTATGAAAAAAAGGGAAAAGGATTAAAAAGTTATATCTTATTAGGTTGGCCCAGAACTTGATAAAAGAAAAGGGAAAAGCTGGCGCTGATCCCTTTCCTTAATCTCTAATCGACTATCGTTGGTGCTTAAACTCCGCGACCCACATAGCGGTTGCACCACATATTGCTACAGGCATGACAATGAGGTTCAAAATTGGGATCGTCGTAAATACAGACACCAATACCCCAAAGCCATAGGCCTTACCTTGCTTTTGTTTCAATTTGTAACGCATGTCGTTAAATGGGATTTTGTGGTTATCAAACGGGTAGTCACAATATTGAATCGCGAGCATCCAGGCGGTAAAGATAAACCATAAAAATGGTCCTACTGTTTGTCCAAGGGCAGGGATGAGCAATAACAGGAATAGGCCTATTGCTTTAGGTAAAATGTAAAGGAGCTTTCTCCACTCACGAGCTAAAACGCGAGGAACATCTTTCAGGACGGCAGTGAAACCATCATCATTTACTTTTTGTCCCGTTAAGTACTCTTCCACTTTTTCAGCCAAGAGGCCATTGAATGGCGCGGCGATAAAGTTCGCGAGCGTGCTGAAAAAATAGGAGAAGGTAGCGAGTATCGTCAGAGCGAGTAAAGGCCAAAGAATGTAAGTTAACCAGGATAAAAACTCAGGCAGCTGCCCAATCCAGCCTTCTATCCATATATTAAGGTTTGAAAATAGATAGAAGATGGCACCACCTACAAGCAAGATATTTGCAAGTAGAGGTAAGATGACAAAGCGCCTGATTTTAGGGGCAAGTGCCAATTGTATCCCGTATAGAAAATAACCGAACCCGGTTCTCTGCTGATTGTTTTGCTTCATGTCTATTTTGGCTTCGTGTAAATGAAAACTCATTGTACCTGTGAGGACTTTTCTTTCAATGCCCTGACAAATGACGTCTTGTTAAGTGGAATCGTGGCAAGAATCACAACAAAAAACGGAACTTCTTGCATTAAGTTGTTCTAAATCTACATATAGTTTTGGTAAAGTAAACGTATCATTCAGATTTATTGCACTTGGGTTGCTGCTCAAGGAACTGCGAGTAGTAAAAACAAGTATATTGAGAGTAAATAATGCAGGAATTGCGATTCGTACTCATTGTTGTTGGCGCATTAGCCATCGCGGCATTACTGTTTCATGGTTTATGGAGCAGTAAAAAAGAAGGCAAAGCAAAGTTTGGTAACAAGCCACTTGGTAAGCTGGATGTTGACCAAGAAGACAAAAATGATCTTGTTGAGAAAGAACGAGACTTCGCTCCCGCTCCTGAAGATGACTTTGAGATCATTCGCAAAGATCGCAAAGAGCCAGATTTTGGGATGGCGAATTCTTTCGACAACAAGTTTGAATCTGACCCGTTATTCGGTGGTCCATCTGAAGTCAAACAGACGCAGCAGGAGCCGGATGACATCCCTTCATTTGTTGCAGAAAAAGATAAAGAAGAGGACGTTGAGCCTGTTGTTCAAGCACCAGTAGCTGAAGAGCCATTCCAGCCCGCTGTGGAAGTAGACGCTATTCCCGCCGCGTTTGATATTACGGAGAAAGAACAGCAAGTAGAAATTACTAGTGATCCTGTTGTTGCGGAGCCTAAAGAAGAGCCAAAGCCAGAACCTGAAATGCAAGTGATTGTATTGAATGTGCACTGTGCGGGTGAAGAGCCATTTGTTGGTACTGCTTTATTTGAGAGTATGCAACAAAACGGCTTAATTTATGGCGAGATGGATATTTTCCACCGTCATGTCGACTTGTCCGGTAACGGCAAAGTGCTGTTTAGCGTCGCTAATATGATGCACCCTGGTACGTTTGAGCATGCTGATCCTGCTGAGTTTACAACGAAGGGTATTTCATTCTTCATGACATTGCCTTGTTATGGCGAGGCTGAACAGAACTTCAACTTAATGCTTCGAACTGCGCAGCAAATTGCTGATGACTTAGGTGGTAACGTACTTGATGACCAGCGCAACTTAATGACGCCAGATCGTTTAGCATCTTATCGACGTCAAATAGTTGAGTTTACTGCCGCTAACGCATAATCTTAACAGCAAATAATAATAGGGCTCCGGATGGAGCCCTTTTTCTTGGATTTCCCAACCTCACCGATTGAAAATACACGGGGCTTTACTATGTCTGAATCAGTACTTCAGCGACTAGAAGAACTAAAAGAGTCGTTGCATTACCACGCTGTGCGTTACTACGTGGAAGATAACCCAGAGATCCCTGATGCCGAGTACGACCGTTTAATGCGAGAGTTACTGGATATTGAAGCTGAGAACCCTGACTTAATAACCGTAGACTCGCCAAGCCAACGTGTCGGTGGACAACCTCTTTCTGCGTTTAGCCAAGTGACGCATGAAGTACCGATGCTTTCGCTTGATAACGCGTTTGATGATAGTGAACTTGATAGTTTCCACAAGCGCGCACAAGAGCGCGTGGGCAGCCAGAGTGTGAAAGAATACTGTTGTGAGCCTAAATTGGATGGACTCGCCGTAAGTTTGTTATATGAGAATGGCGTGTTAGTTCAGGCGGCCACTCGAGGCGATGGTACTACGGGTGAAAACATAACAGAGAATGTGCGTACGATTAAAGCCATTCCTTTAAAACTCAGGGGTAATGACTGGCCAAATCGTCTTGAAGTTCGTGGTGAAGTCTTTATGCCGAAAACTGGGTTTGAAAAGCTCAATGAATTAGCAAGGAAGAAAGGCGAGAAAATCTTTGTCAATCCACGTAACGCTGCGGCAGGTAGCTTACGACAATTGGATTCACGTATTACGGCTTCTCGTCCGCTTAGCTTCTATGCATACAGTGTAGGCGTGGTGCAAGGCGCAGAATTGGCAGCAAGTCATTACGAACGCTTTTTGCAAATCAAATCTTGGGGGCTGCCAATGTGTCCGGAAACTAAGCGAGTTGAAAGCTTGGCGGATGTAAAAGCTTACTACCAAGATATATTGCAGCGTCGTGATGCCCTCCCTTATGAGATCGATGGTGTCGTTATTAAAATTGACGATATTGCCGTGCAAGAGCGTCTGGGGTTTGTTGCTCGCGCTCCACGTTGGGCGATTGCCTACAAATTCCCAGCTCAGGAAGAAATGACGACACTGAATGAAGTGGAGTTCCAAGTCGGTCGCACTGGTGCGATTACACCTGTTGCTAAACTAGAGCCTGTATTTGTTGGTGGTGTAACGGTAAGTAATGCGACGCTTCATAACGCAGATGAGATAGAACGTCTGCAGGTCAAGATTGGTGATCACGTTGTGATCCGCCGTGCTGGCGATGTTATTCCCCAAGTCGTATCTGTCATCAAAGAGCGTCGACCAGAAACAGCACGAGATATTGTTTTCCCAACTCAGTGTCCTGTTTGTGGTTCGCATGTTGAGCGGATCGAAGGAGAAGCGGTAACACGTTGTATGGGGGGCTTAGTTTGCCAAGCCCAACGCAAACAAGCGCTAAAACACTTTGTTTCTCGTAAAGCGTTAGACGTTGACGGTTTAGGCGATAAAGTGATCGAGCAGCTTGTTGATCGTGAGATGGTGAAAACTCCTGCTGACTTATTTAAGTTATCAGCGGGGATTTTAACCGTACTAGATCGCATGGGGCCAAAGTCTGCGCAGAATATTGTGAATGCGTTAGAAAAATCCAAAGAAACAACTTTACCTCGGTTTTTGTATTCACTGGGGATCCGTGAAGTTGGCGAGGCAACCGCAGCAAACTTAGCAATGCACTTTAAAACGTTGGGAGCGATCCAAAATGCTACCGAAGAGCAGTTGATTGAAGTGCAAGACATCGGTGCTGTGGTTGCTCAACATATTACGACTTTCTTTAGTGAAGAACAGAACCAAGCGGTGGTTAAAGATTTGCTTGAACAAGGAATTCATTGGCCAGAGATTAATACTACTGAGCAGGTGGGGGAATTACCATTAGAAGGTAAAACAGTAGTATTAACGGGAACACTTTCTCAACTGGGGCGTACAGAAGCCAAAGAAGCCCTCCAAGCACTGGGGGCTAAAGTGACGGGTAGTGTTTCTAAGAAAACCGATATTTTGTTTGCTGGTGAAAATGCAGGTTCGAAGCTCGCAAAGGCACAAGAACTGGGTATCGAAATTAAAACAGAACAAGACTTACTCGAATTGATGAATTAAGTCTTCTCAAAAAAGCTAAAAAATAACTAAAAGCCCCGTATGGTAAGCATGCGGGGCTTTTTCTTGCTCATAATTAAGTGTTTTTTTATTGAGTAATTGATGCCTTTGTTCTTTTCAGTGATCAAGATCGAACCTTGGGTTATTGGTTTTTTTGGCTTTTTTAGTCTGCGAGTGACTTCAAGTTGATACTTTCAGGTTAAATTTAAATGTTTGATTTTAAATGATATTTTGTTGAGTTGTGTTGGTGTTGTTAAAAATAAGATCTGGATCAATAAGTTATATGGAACTTTGGAGTGGCTCATATTTTTTTAGAAAAAAAATAAGTTCCATTTGGATGTTTTTAGCTGCGAAGTTAGTCTTAATCACGTGGATACACGGTGTGTATGCAGGAACTAAAAAAAGCCAAATTAGAAATAATGAGGTTTGATCAGGAATTTACTTCTCTCCTTCGGCGGCCAACTAAAGGTGAGATAGAAAAATACAGCTATATCCATTTTTAGGAGTTTTTCCATGGACAAATTTTTTAAGGTTTCAGCGTTAACCGCAGCAATGTTTGGTGTTGTTGCTGTCGCTCCAGCTACAGCGTCTACTGAAAGTGCAGCAGGTGGCGAGTACGTAGAGAAAGTGAACGAATTTATGCAAGACTCAAGTCTAAATGCATTATTCATAGTTGATACTCGTTCACGAACTCGTACAACAGGTAAGCCCGGCGGTGAAAATGGTGACCGTTGGAGTCGTCTAAACTACTCTTCTTACAACGCAATTTTAGACTTCACTTCTGGCTACCACGATGGTTGGGTGGGCGCAGATGTTGCGGCTTACTACTCTGGCGATCTTTACAACGATAGTCTTTACAATTCAAACGAAGGCTACCTATGTAACGAAATCTCAACTTGTAACAACCTAGACTGGGGTGCAGGTGATGGTCAGCAGCTTAAAGTTTACAAAGCAGCGCTGAAATTCAAAGCAAACGAAAACTTTAATGCTCGTTTCGGTATGTTACAGTCTGGTGGTAACGGTACAATCGGTAACGTTTGGAGCTTTGTACCTGGTACTTACCGTGGTTTCGAACTGAACGCTAAACTTGGTGATTTCAACCTAAGCTACTTTGGCGCAGACCAATTTACAGCACCTTGGCTGCTTCACGAAGATGATTACGCACCAGCGCTTTGGTCTGACACTTCATGGAGCTACCTACACTCTCTAGGCCTAAACGGTAACCTAACTGACAGCTTGTTTATGCAACTTGGTTTGGGTCAAGCTACTGGCGTTCAATATGCAAATGGTGTTGACTGGGGTGCAGGTCAAGTAACTAGCTACCACAACGAAACTGACAACACTTCTTACAAGGCTTACTTGAAGTACACTGTTAGTGACCGTACAACTCTAGCATTTGATTTCTACGGTGTTGACGATGATGTGAAATACGATGGTCTAGGTTTCCACACTGGTCTATCTTTGAATCAATCTTTCGGCAAGCTAGCTTGGATGTCTGAGTTGCGCTACACAGACACAGATAACCGTGCGGACTTCGTTCCTCGTACTATTCATACATATGGTATGAACAATGGTACTTGGTCTCAGTGGTGGGACGCGCTATCTGACTGGAACAAAGCGGGTGAGCTAGCATGGTACAACCGTCTATCTTACAACCAAGGTAACGGCTGGAACTACTACCTAGGCTTTGGTTACGGTACTGGCGCTGACTCTGCAGCAAGCGGAGCATCAGGTGACTGGGATTACGAAAGCGAATACGCAGTTAACGCAACAGTATCTTACTCACTACAAAGTGGCGCGCTTAAAGGTTCTACCATTCGTTTACACGGTACAATCCTAGAACGTGATGAGTACGCAGGTGCTGGCGATGCGGATGAAACAGACTTACGTCTACAAGTTCTTATCCCTTACAGCTTCCACTAATACTTAATGAGATAATAAAAGGAGCCGCTAGGCTCCTTTTCTATTTCACTTCTCGGCCGTCGTATATTTTGCAATATAACGGTGGCAACATATGTACATTACCGTTTGGCAACTCACACTTTATCTCTGGGCCTAACGTACGACCACCGGATGCACCATTAGCATGAGTGGTTAACGGAATTATGGCAAAAGATATTACTAATAGACCAGATAAAAATCTCATAATAATCACCTTAATATAAACTTTAAATATCTACGTACTGATATAAACCGTGACTACGCAGAAAGGCAAGGTTGAATAGGGCTCTTATATCAAACTAAGCTCTTACTTCTTTACTATTCCCATTCTCCACCTCTAAATCGACACATTTCACTTGGAATATTCGTAACGTCGCCACTTGGCATCTTACATTCGACTATAGGTCCCAAATTAGTTGTACCGCCGTTTCCGTTGTTGTAGGCAAAGGAAGAAAAAGAAAAAATACCGCACAACATTAAAAAGAGAAGCTTATTCATAGTACATCCTCTTACTTACCAAATAAAAAGCACTCAACTTAAATGCTTATGCGTTAAGTATGTATCCGAGGATAAAAAGATCAAAAAATAATTCAATAAAGTTTTATTTTTTAAAATAAATTTAGATCGATAATTTACCTTGATATATTTCTATCTTATTGATTGTCGTGTGTTGAATAATTAAATAATAGGAAATGGGAGGTAGGGTATTAATAATATTACTAATACTTATTTTTTTCTCGATTTTAATTAAGGTAATGAAATGAAAGCAGTTGTTTAGATTAAAGTAATGGAGCATGATTTGCCCCATTACTTTGGCATAAATTAATTAGAATCAGGCTCAATGATTAAAATAATACCTTCAACATCGGTGATTCTTACGCGGATACCGGCTGGAAGTGCTTGATCCGATTGTGCGGACCATGTGGTATCGGCTACCTTGATGCGATTGAGCCCGACGGAAAAGTCTTCTTCAAGGATAAGAGTACGCCCAATTAACTGCTTGTACTTTTGGTTCAGATCTCTTTCTTGGTCTTCTTGCTTGTCTTTAGACCATTGTCGTCGCCACCAAAGCCAGGTGGTGATTAAGCTGAAGCTTGCAAAGCAAAGCCATTGTAATTGCCAGCTCATTGGCAAAACGGTCATGATTGCTCCAACGATAAGTGCAGACACCCCGAGCCAGAGAAAATACCCTGCGGTACCAAGTAGCTCAACTGCTAAAAGAGCAAAGCCAAACGCTAGCCAATGCCAGAAAGAGATACCTTCCAGCAAACTAAAAAAGTCCATAAATTATTCTTTACCTTGCTGTTTAAACATTTCTGCTATCCCTGCAACCGAGCCCATTAGTCCGGTTGCTTCTAATGGAAGCATAATGATTTTACCATTTTCGGCTTGACCAATGCTCTTGATCGCTTCGGTATAACCCTGTGCAATGAAGTAATTGACGGCTTGCATGTCACCTTTTGCAATGGCTTCGGAAACCATGTAAGTCGCTTTTGCTTCTGCTTGCGCGGCACGCTCACGTGCTTCTGCATGGAGAATAGCAGACTGCTTTTCGCCTTCAGCTTTTAATATCTCTGATTGTTTATGACCTTCGGCCTTTAATATCTCAGCTTGGCGAACCCCTTCTGCTTCAAGAATTTCCGCACGCTTATTACGCTCGGCTTTCATTTGCGCATTCATTGCAGCGGTCAGATCGGCTGGTGGCTGGACATCTTTAATCTCAATTCGTGTGACTTTTACGCCCCAAGGGTTTGTTGCTTGGTCAACAATTGCCAGCAGCTTGGAGTTGATCATGTCACGCTGACTCAGCATTTCGTCCAACTCCATTGAGCCTAAAACGGTACGGATATTGGTGAGAGTTAAATTTCTGATGGCATGTTCCAAATCGTTGACTTCATAAGCCGCTTTGGCAGCATCGATCACTTGAACAAATCCGACAGCGTCAATAACCACGTTAGCGTTATCTTTTGAAATGACCTCTTGCGCAGGAATATCGAGAACGCGCTCCATCATATTTACTTTTTGACCAACTTTATCAACGAATGGAATGATCAAGTTTAAACCCGGCTTTAATGTGTGGGTGTAGCGTCCGAAGCGTTCAACTGTCCAGTTGTTTCCTTGCGGAACCGTTTTAATGGCTGAAGATAAGATAACGACAGCAAGAACGACGAAAATACCGATGGTGATCAGTGAATCAATTGGCATGAGTTATTCCCTTAAGTGCATAATGTTCGATCCATTTTTACCTATTTATAGACAATAGACAATTGAAGTTCTGAGACCTTTGAGAGGTTATTGGTTTTTTATATGACAAAGGCCGGAAACACCGGCCTTTGTCATTGCATGGTTTTATTCTCGCTATTTCGCGGGGTATTCAATCCAACTTGAACCATCAAGAGAAACATAATACTTCCCTTGTACTTCAATCACAGTAGAGCCTGAGTTCTGCGCGACAATTCGTGTTTCTGGTAGGTTCTCTGTCAATATTGAAGGGCTAAACGTCTTACTTTGATAAATGTTTTTATCCAGGATATTCGAAACGAGCTGCGACAATGCCAGATAGCTAGATGGCTCGCTTACGTGTTCGGTGTTGCCCTGACGCTGAATTCCTTCTCCGAAGATTTTAATTCCTACCGGTGTATGAATGATTGTCGGTGCAGGAATTTCTCGCATACCTGAAATTTGCATGCGGTCTCCTCGCATACCACCACCATGTTCTGGTACCAAAGCGACAACGATGTTGCGTTTTGAGGACTCTAAGGTTTTAAAGAACGCGTGGAGGTCATCAAGCAAATTCTTAAGGCGCATTTTGTAGCTAGCAATAGATGTGCTTGAGTTCGCATTGATGATCCTGTTGCCATCATGTAGTGAAATTGAGTTGTAGAGTGCCACGACTTTGTCGTCACTACTGTTAAGTCTTTGCTGCCACCAGTTATCCAATACTTGCTTATCGCGGAAGATCGAAGAGCCATCAAAAGATTTTTGGTAAGGAGTTAAGCCTTCTTGAGACATAAGAGCCCCTTGTAAGTCGCCGTCTTTTTTGATCAATTCAAGGAAGCTATCAAAGACACCATTGTGGTTCATCAGTAAATTTTCTGTGAAGCCTAGTTCTTTCAAACTTTCGAACAAGTAGCACTGCTTTGATGGTGCTGGCTGGAACAGTTGACTGTGTTCTTGTTGACCACAATTGGCTCGTAGCAGACGAATGACAGCAGGCCCACTGTATGACGTAGCGGAGCTAAAATTGTCGAACATGATGTCAAACTCTTTGAACAGAGGATGATCAGCCAGTCCTGCAATTTCGATGTCATCCCACGCGACCGAACAAATACTCAAGAACAGCAAATCAAAAGGAGCATCCATTGCGCTGTTGGTATCGAATGTCACATGTCGGGAAGCTTCTTTAGAAAAGAAATCTGCAGTTAACGTGTTGAGACTGGCATCATTAATTTCCGTTATTTGAGGTTGTTTGCTAGCAGTAACCTCGGTTGTTGGCTGTTGTTGGGCTACTTCTGCAGCCACTGTTGTCTGAGGTTCAGTCGTCATAGGAATACTTATATAGACCATCGCAATAACCACAAAGACCGAAACCCTAACAAACTTGCTCAAAATAAAGTACGCACCACACAAAGCGAGCAATCCGAGTATTGCTTGGAATGATAAAAATCGTCCCAAAAGCTCGACCAGATAACTCGATTCAAACTGCATTAACTGTCCCGCTTGAGCCCAAAGACGGTTTAGAGGAGGTAGGTAAGAATCGTAATGCAAGAGCCACGCTGCGGCGACAAATGAAACGATATGGCGCACCGCATTTAGGCTTTTCATCGAGATAGGAAGCAGGATTAAGATCAACAGCGCAAAGTTTTCCATTGGATGGAAATCGATGATTCCTTGAAAATAGAGCGCTGTTTTTGCGATAAAGTAAATGTTCCACCAGCCCAATCCTATAGTGAGGGGGGTAGAGTCATGAGAATGCGATGTCATTACTTAAGCTTCTTGGTGTTAGTGGCTGATGTATCTAGCTCAAAATAGCGCGAGCGTTTTAAGTGTTTGTGGTAAAAGCGTCGGGTAGCGTTTACTAGGTCACGTAGAAAGTATCCTAGGAGTAGGCCAATACCTGAACTGATACTCACGGTCAGTAAAAAATCGTTAATATTCATGAACGTTCCTTGAGCTCAATGGTTTTTTTCACAGCAAACAAAGGAGGAACATCAACCATAGAATTAATGGCGTTATGGAATATTTTCCTCTCTGTCGCCAGAGCTGAAACGTCGTCGGATATGACGGCTTCATCTTGAACGATGAATTTTAACTCTGTTTCGATATCTAATTGAGTATCAAACGTGTGAGTTGAGTGAAATAAGTCTCTCACTGGGAACTCAAATATATTGTTGAGTGCAATGTCAATATCGCTATGTCGAATAGCACTGAACAAGACATACAGAGCTTTGTTGCAGGCTGTCACAACGTCGCCATCTCTTCGAATATGGCAAAGACGTAAACATTCCTCTGCCGTCATGCCTGGTAATAAGTTCAGCTTGATAAGCGCAAAGTTCACATTTGAGTGTGTTGAGTGGGAAATGACGTCAATACAGTATTGGCTAAAGTCCTGGTTTTGTAAGTAGCCTTTGCTACCAAACTTAAGGTCATACTTTAAGAGCGCCTCTAAACTGTCAGGAATTGGACGCGTAAGCATCTGGCCTTGAATTGCTTCAACCTGAGTCATAAAGCGCATTGGGGGGATTTGCGCGTGAGAAATGAAGTTTGCCCCCGAGCGAAGTAAGAACTTTTCATCTGCATATCTCAGACATTGTTGGGTCTCCCTGACAATAATCTTTAGCTGACGGCCATACGCGGACCTTAAACGGTAGCAATCTAACGCGATCTGTTGAACTTCGCTTTGGTTATCACAGCTGAAAACAATAGTTGAAGAGCGAGGGTTGTTTAACATCGCTATGAGCTCTTGATTACTCTCAGCCATACTCATCCCTTTTGGGGCTTTCTCGCTTTCTCTGAAGGCTCCTCTGCTGATATATATTCTATCACTATCCGATTTGTCTTCCTGTATGGCACGAGGCTGATGCGTTTCGTAAGACGTTGCTTTTAGCTTCTTATCTTTAGTGTTAGAGAGAAGGTATTCGTCTTGGGAAATTACACCGTGTTTATTGGACCAAAAATCCACAAGATAGCAGTAGCGAGCATCATCTAATGATGTCATGGTCGCCAAACCAGCGATGTATCTATTATGAGAAATAAGAATGGGCTTTAATACTGAAGTCGTCAGATGCCCATATATACAAACATTAATAGTGAGTTTTTTATTATTTGCTAGTTCATTTAAGTTTCGTAGGAAAATACTTACAAAATAATCATCACTTGATGATAGTAGTGAATCTGGAACTACTAATATATATGTGGAGAGTTTCTTTATATTTGTTTGGCGAATGTCTTTCACAAGATTTATAGCGTTCGGCGCTTTATTTGTGAATTTGTTGCTAAGAAAGAAACACTGTTCAATATGGAGTGTGGATAACTCATTGAATTTGCATAAGGCTTCATCATTCAATGCAGACAAAAAAGTTTCCTTGTCTGTAAAGCTTGTAAGTGAAGTGTTGTTATTTTCTGGTAGCGTACTGAACAAATAATCAATGACCATTTGCTTATGTGTAAACAAGTTTACATAAACAGAACTTATCTCTTTTTCAGAAGTAATAGCGGATAACCCGGAGATTGCTGACATCAAAAGGCCTTATATTCAATAGTTTACTGTCATTGTGCGTTGTGGCTTACAATCCGCTGTATGCTAATCGTTACAATGTTAACTTTTCTTGGCGACAAGAAAATGACGCCAAGATATTAAACGAAATTGATCAAAAATTAAAATAGTTATAGCATTGCTTCATATGATGTTTATAAGTTTAAATTCAATAATTTTCAAGCCTATGATTTTGCTGTAAATTATTTATTTCACTTATATGTCGTAAATGGATAATTACAATTCACCTTCATAACCCCTGTTTCTGAAGTCAAACATCATTTAGGGATTTATTAATTATGTGAACTAATAAACAGCCCTGTTCACATTCATTAGCATTCTGTAAATATGAGACGCATAGTGCGATGCGTCAATTTCTTAACAATGGAATTTATACTGCAAAGAGTAATTGGCGGGATTGCCATTACCGCAGTTTAAACACCGTTATATTGTGAAAAAATGTTGTGACTGAGTCTGCAAAAGATATTAATTCGATCTACTCTTCTTATAACTTAACTCAACATAAGTATATTGAAACAACAGAAAACGAGTCTTACGTGCAAGCTAAAAATAAGTGGTTGGTCTTTCAAGCCAATGGTGCTCGTAATGCTCTGTTTCAAGTGCGTATTAAGCAGACAGGTTTAGAGACTGAAGCGATATGAAACGCCTTCTTTTTGTTAGTTTAAAAGGTGGTTGTGGCTCAACGACCGTCGCTGCGAACTTGGCACAAGCATTAGTTAAGATAAACAAACAGGTACTGGCCATTGAGGTGGTGCCTAACAGTTTACTGCAAACTCATCTTGGCTTGCCGCAGGAAGAGAAAGATGGCTGGGCGAAACAACTTCTTTCAGATAAACCTTGGATCCAGGCTGGTTATGAAAGCCCACAAGGTGCACTTTTTTTACCGTTTGGCCATCTGAATTCTGAGCAGTTAAAAGCGTTTTTTAACGAGCGTTCTCACTACCTGTCAATGCTAGGTGAAATGACGTTGCAAGTGAGCGAAAACCGTGGTGAGCAGTGGCTGCTTTTTCACGCCGACTTAGCAGAGCTTACTGATCCTGAAGTGCGATCTTTTGTCGACTCAATGGATATGATTGTGGTGGTGGTAACGGCAGACGCCCTGAGTTATCTCACTCTTCAATCTTGGCTACAACATGAAGAGCTATCGAGATTGCTTCGCTCTGACAAATTACGTTTTTTGGTGAATAAGTATCAGCCAGAAACCGAAATTGGTCGTGATTTCATGTTGGTGCTGAAAAAGGAACTTAGCGAATCCTTGATTCCTGTTTCGATTCATCGAGATACGGCATTGCTTGAATGTGTGGCAAACCTGACGACCGTTCAACACTATTCGCCATCGAGCCAAGCCGCAAAAGATTTTCAGTCTTTTGCTTTTTGGTGTGTATCAGCGTTATCAAGCGCTCAGGACCAAAGCTAATTTATGCGAAGTCTTAATCTGATTTTCCAACGTTGGGTAGTGGACCAATTCAGACTGCAGAAGAACGCTTACGAGCAAGCCTGGAATTGCAAAACAAACTGGGTTGGTGAGTGTGCTTTGTCTTTTTGGTTTTCATTGAGTTTTGTATTTTTAAAGCCAGTTATTTCGGGTGTTCCCTCATGGAAACTGCCTTTGGTTTACTATCCAAACGTTAATTTTGCTGCGCCAAGATGGTTTGATCCTGTACGTTTTATTATCCAAAGCGTGTGGTTGCTTTGCTTCAAGCAAAACGTAAATACAGCATGGTCCAAAAAAACCAGCAGCTTAGCGATGACTTTAGCCGAACAAATTCGCAATGCGTTCTACTTGCCATTTGAATTGGTTGCAAAAAGCGTCCGCTGGTTAGAACAGACAGCGAACAACATCAAAGATCCACAAGTTCGAGAGCGTATTAAAGCAAGTAAGTCAGCGATGGCGTTGAACTACACCTTGCTGTTTTTCGTGGTGTTAATCGCTTTGCTGTGTTTTACGGTGCCATTTGGTTATCAGGCTCAGACTGTCTTTGTGTTGTTACTCTGGGCATTAGCGATGATGGTTCGTCGCATGCCGGGTCGTTTTCCTACCATGCTTTTGATCATCTTGTCGGTTACGGCCTCATGTCGATACTTGTGGTGGCGTTATTCGTCTACCCTGAACTGGGACGATCCTGTTGCTTTGTTTCTAGGGGGCGTTTTACTTCTAGCTGAGACGTATTCTTGGATTGTGTTGATGCTTGGCTATTTCCAAAATATCTGGCCATTGAATCGCAAACCTGTATCGATGCCACCGGATCAGTCAACTTGGCCAACCATTGACTTGATGATCCCTACTTACAACGAAGATCTCGATGTTGTGAAAGCGACGGTTTATGCCTCGTTAGGTGTCGATTGGCCGAAAGACAAACTCAACATCCACATTCTGGATGACGGCAAGCGTGATAGCTTCCGAGATTTCGCCAAAAGTGTAGGGGTGAACTACATCCGCCGCCCAACGAATGAACATGCGAAAGCCGGTAACATTAACTATGCGTTGAAGCAGACCAGCGGTGAGTTTGTTGCGATTTTTGACTGTGACCATATTCCTACACGAGCATTTTTTCAGCTCACAATGGGGATGTTCCTGAAAGATCCAAAGTTGGCGCTTATTCAGACGCCGCACCATTTTTTCTCACCGGATCCTTTTGAGCGTAACTTATCGAACTTTCGTAACGTGCCAAACGAAGGCAACTTGTTTTACGGCCTGATTCAAGATGGTAACGACTTATGGGATGCGACTTTTTTCTGTGGCTCGTGCGCTATTTTACGTCGAGAGCCTTTAGAGGAAGTCGGTGGTATTGCAGTCGAAACCGTGACGGAAGATGCGCACACGTCTCTGCGCATGCACCGTTTAGGCTATCGTTCTGCATATCTTAAGCAGCCGATTTCTGCTGGTTTGGCGACAGAAACATTGTCTGCACATGTTGGGCAACGCATTCGTTGGGCTCGCGGGATGGCGCAGATATTTAGGGTAGATAATCCATTGACTGGAAAGGGGCTTAAGCTCTCTCAACGGCTTTGTTACGTCAATGCCATGCTGCACTTTCTATCTGGTATCCCGAGGATTGTATTCCTGATCGCACCCTTGGCTTATTTGTTGCTGCATTCCTACGTGATTTATGCACCAGCGCTGGCGATCATTTTGTACGTATTACCCCACATGATTCACGCCAGCATGACCAACTCTCGTATGCAGGGTGACTACCGTTATTCGTTTTGGGGTGAGGTATACGAAACCGTGCTTGCTTGGTATATCGCAAGGCCAACAACGGTGGCTTTGTTTGCGCCTCATAAAGGGACATTCAACGTAACGGCAAAAGGCGGTTTAGTTGAAAAGTCTCACTACGATTGGGTGATCTCCCGACCATATTTGGTTTTGGTTGCACTCAACATTCTGGGCTTCGCTGTAGGGATTTACCGAATGGGGTGGGGGCCTCAAGACGAAATCGGTACGGTTATCGTGAATCTCGTTTGGACGATGTACAACTTGTTGATTTTAGGTGCTGCTGTCGCCGTTGCGGTAGAAGCCAAGCAAGTGCGAAAAGATCACCGAGTAGAGGTGGCGATTCCTGTCGCGGTAAGGCTTCACTCAGGACACTTGATTCAAGCGCAGATGAAGGATTTCTCTTTGGGTGGCGTGCGCATTGAAATAGACGGAGTCGATGAACCAACCTGTGCGTACCTACTTGGCCAAACCTTAGAAGTGATCCTCAATCGCGGTGGTCAAGAGTTCGTGTTCCCGATGACGGTTGCCTATGCTCATAAGGGGATATTTGGTTTACAACTCAACGAATTGTCTCATCAACAACAAATCCAATACGTCCAATGTACATTTGCACGTGCAGATACGTGGGCGAAATGGCAACAAGGCTATCAATCAGATAAGCCTCTCTCGAGTATGCAGGCTGTACTGCAAGTCGGCTTTAATGGATACAAACGCTTGTTGCAACATTGCCCTAAATTTGTTCAGGCCAGTGTGGATGCACTTTTATTTTGTATCGAATTTATTTGGTCACTAAGACCTCGTTATGTCCCAATCAGGACCTCAAGTCATGCTAAATAATAAAAAACTAACAGCGTTGACGACGGCTATCACTCTCATGTGTATGTCGGGCAGTCTCGCGGCACAAGAAGTAAGTCAGCAACAACCAACGCCTTTGGCACAGCAAGATGCTGAAAATTCGACCGTATTTAAGCGTGTCATTCCATTTAGTCAATTGGGTTACAGTGGTTCAATTGCTATTCAAGGTAGTGAGGCCAGTGCTTATATTGGTTTCGGTTCGCGACTTGATGAGGTGGTGTCTAATGCCACGTTGTACTTTGACATCACACCTTCACCAGCGTTGCTCTCTTTGGTTTCTCACGTCAAAGTGTATTTGAACAACGAGCTTATGGGAGTGGCGTCAATCGTCGATGGTCAGCAAGGTAAAAAATTGAGCTTATCGATGCCGCTGGATACTCGTTACTTCAGTAACTACAACCAAATTCGCTTTGAGTTGATTGGGAATACTCAGAAAGAGTGTGCCAATCCAAATGACTCGAGCATTTGGGCTGAGATCAGCCAAAGCAGTCGAATTGAAATGTTCGCCCAAAAGACAATGTTGGAAAGTGACTTGAGCTTGTTGCCAGCGCCGTTTTTTGATGTCCGTGATTTCAGCCAGTTAAATCTGCCTGTCGTTATGGGCGGCAAATACGATCTGGATGATGTCAAAGCTGCCGGTGTCTTGAGCTCTTACTTTGGTGCTCTTGCGGGTTGGCGTGGCGCTCAATTCCCTTTTAGTGTCGACACGTTACCTAAGCGCAACGCCATTGTCTTTGTTACCAATGACAACAAACCTGAGTTTCTGAGAGATTTTCCAGACACGGATGGGCCTCGTCTTCAAGTCATCACTCACCCAACTGACCCGTACGTGAAGCTTCTTCTAGTGATAGGCCGTGACAGTAAGGATCTTAACGTTGCGGTGCAAGGTTTGGCGTTGGGAAACCAACTTCTTACTGGGCCAATCGCGAAGATTAATGAAGTCAAACAAATCAAACCACGAGTCCCGTACGATGCGCCAAACTGGGTGAGTACGGCTCGTCCCGTTGCATTATCTGAATTAGTCGAACAAAAAAGCATGTTGCAAGTGGAAGGCCGAACGCCTCCTCCAATCAATGTGAGTTTGCGCTTACCACCCGATCTCTTTACTTGGCAGAGCCGTGGTATATCGATGGATCTTAACTATAGGTATTCGCCACCTGCTGCGGATCATTCTGGTTCTCGCCTGACTTTGAGCATCAATGACCAGTTCATTGAGGCGTTTAACTTAACCACAAAAGGCCAAGGTGGTGAGTCTAACCGTGTGCGTGTTCCTCTGTTAGATGACAGTATTCTGAGTGGTGATGCGCTTGTTCGTATTCCGGCCTTTAAAGTTGGCAGTAAAAACCAAATCGAGTTTGAGTTTGGCTTTGCGTCGGTGACTGATGGGCAATGTCAGGTGACGCAACCAAGTAAGCAATACGCGGTCATTGATGGTGACTCTACGGTGGATTTTAGTGGTTTCCCTCACTACATCGAAATGCCAAATATGCGCGCTTTTGCTACTTCTGGCTTCCCTTACACGCGCATGGCCGATTTGTCAGAAACTGCGATTGTTGTTCCAGAGAGAGCTCCAAAAGAAGTGTTGCAGACCTTCTTAAACGTCATGGGCTCGTTAGGAAGTGATTCTGGGTACCCAGGTATTCAGGTGCTTTTGACAGATAAATGGAATGCTGAGCAACTAAAAAATAAAGACATCCTGACGATTGGTGTTGTGGATGCACTAGAAGAAGCCGCTAATAACCCTGACCAAGTTAACTTAGTGGTTAAAGAAGGTCAGAGACAAATTCGCCTGCCAAGCAAAAATGAAAAGCAGCTAGGAATGAACTGGATGAGTCCAAGTGATGCTCGTCAAGCCGCCGCAGATTATGTTTCTGTTGAGGCAGAAGGCTCTTTTGCTGCTATTTATGGTGCAGAATCGCCATTTACGAAAAAACGCAGCGTCATTTCTATTATGGCGGCTCACCCGTCAGATTTTGCGTCGGTTGATCGCGCGTTGGCTGACTCCGGTAAAGTGGAGCACATGTTTGGCTCGGTAGTGACGTTGAGAAATAACGAAGTAGCAAGCTACAACGTGGGTTCGCACTACTATGTTGGTAAGCTTCCTGTGTGGCAGCTCGTTTGGTATCACTTCTCTAATCACCCAGTCATCGTTGCGTGCTTTGCCGCCTTGCTAGTGGTGATTGTAACCATTGTGCTTTGGCGCGTATTACGTCAAGTCGCGTCTAGACGTTTAGAAAAAACTGAGGAAGAGGAATAATGAAAAAACTCATCTCATTCCTTATGTTGTTCGTGTCTCCTTACTTGTGGGCTAACACCTGCGAGTGGCCACAATGGGAAACATTTAAGTCGGTATACATGGAGCAAGGCCGAGTCGTTGATGGCAGTGACGAGCGTATGATTACAACCTCGGAAGGCCAATCTTACGCATTGTTTTTTGCCTTGGTTGCCAATGACCCTAAAACCTTCGATCAGGTTTTAAAATGGACTCAATCACATTTAGCTGGTGGGGACTTGACGGCAAGGCTTCCCGCTTGGTTGTGGGGAAGAAAAGAAAATGGTCAGTTCGGAGTGTTGGATTCTAACCCAGCGTCAGATTCTGATTTGTGGATAGCTTACTCCCTTGTTGAGGCGGGGAGATTGTGGAATAACTACTACTATCAGACCCTTGGACATCTGATCGCGAGTCGTATTTTACGTGAAGAAACCGTCAACATAGCGGGAGTTGGAACGGTATTGTTGCCAGCTCCAACGGGCTTTGATGCCGACGGCCAGCACCGTGTGAATCCGAGTTATGTTCCGTTACAACTGATTGCTCGTATGCAGTCGCTGTACCCGCAATACAACTGGGATTCAATGTACAAGGCAAGTGTTCACATGCTAGAGAAAACGATGCCAGCTGGCTTTAGCCCAGACTGGGCAGCATTGAGAAATGGTCGTTATAGCTCAGATGTGGTTACAGGGCCGATGGGCAGTTACAACGCGATCCGCACTTATCTTTGGGCGGGTATGCTAAATGACCAAGTTTCAGAAAAAGCAGTATTAGTACAAAAAATGCAGCCGTTTGTCGCGGCAACCAAAGCCCTTGGTGCGCCAGCGAGAGAAGTAAATACTGAAACGGGTAAATATACCCAAGCAGGAAGCGCAGGTTTTTCTGCTGCGGCTCTTCCTTTACTCGCGGCTTCTGGTGAATCTACGCTGTTGGAGACGCAGTTTCGTCGTGCTCAAAATGAACTTGTGGTGGACAAAAACGATCATTATTACGACAACGTATTAAGTCTATTTGGGCTTGGTTGGCATGAAGAACGTTACCGTTTTGGTGTGCAAGGTGAATTGCTTCCTGCATGGAGCGAGAGATGTCAGTAACAGGACGCGCGTTATGGTGGATTCCACTGGTTGCTTTGGCGACTGGTGGCGTCGGCACTGTGCATGCAGAAAGCTTTAGTTCAAAACCTCTGACAAAGTCGCAGCTCGCACAGGTCTACAAGCCTATCGAGCTGGTTCAATTTTCCACATCATTAGCACGAGTTGACTCGGTTGAGTGGTTGGTTGAGCAGCTAAAACTGGCGGACGCGATTGGCCGAGATGATATTGTCGAGAGTACTCTGGAGAGGCTGTTCGCGATTGAAGAAAGCAATCCAACGGGGCTTTTCTATCAAGCGAATATGTATCTGAAACGTAAGCAGCCAGAATTAGCAAAACCGGTATTTGAGCGCTTAATCAGACAGGCGCCTCATTCGCCTCAAGCGAAAAACTTGTCATCGATTATGGCCATTCAGGGAGAGAAAAGAGCGGATTATCAGCGCGCTCAGTTGCTTGCAAAATCTGGTCGTTACGATGAAGCGATTCAAGCTTACAAAGCCCTTTTCCCAAATGGAATGCCATCACCAGCGTTACAACTGGAATTCCTACAGTTGCAAAGTAATTTGCCAGGCAGTTGGAGCTCGGTAAAACAGGGACTGGAACGTTTAAATGCAAATTATCCTAGTGTTCCGTCTTTTCAACTCGCGTTAGCCAACCACATTCGCAAAGATAATCCTGCCGATCCATGGATTCTCGATACCTATAAAAAGTTAGCGCTTGCTCCTTCGGTTGGAACAAATGCGGCAACGTCGTGGTTGCGTGCATTGGATCAATTGCCTATTTCAGATCAAGTTGTTCAGCAATATGCCATCTTAGCTAGCTACTACCCGTCTGACATGGAGATACAAAGAGCGAATCAAAGCGCGAAAGATCGCTGGAAAAAGGAAAAGGAACTACGCAAAGACCCCACTTATCTCGCCAAGCTCAAAGGGTTAGCGTTGCTCGAGGAAGATAAAACCGACCAAGCAGAAGCTCAGCTGCGTTATGCGTTGACGACTCGTCCGCAAGATCCTGAATTGCTTGGTGCTATGGGTAAGGTTTATCTACGTAGAGGGCAGCAACAAAAAGCGCTCGGATACTTTAAACAGGCTCAGCACTTAGATCATAATCCTGACTCGGCCTCAAAATGGGCAGCGCTAATCGAGACTTCTCAATATTGGGCGTATCTTGATCAAGGTGATGCCTTGGTCGAAAAAGGCCAGTTTAAGCAAGCAGAAAGCGCTTATCAAAAAGCGATTCAAGTAGATAAATCCCAACCTTATGCTTATTCATCATTAGGCTCTTTGTATCTGGTACAAGAAAATTATGCCGCGGCAGAGAAGGTTTTCAAACAAGCTTTGCAACTGGATAGCAGCAATAGCTCTGCATTGCGTGGTCGCTTAGATGTTCGTATTCAGCAGCAAGATTGGTCTGGCGCGGAAGCACTCGCGCGCAGTTACTCAGCCCCACAGCAGAAAGTGGTCGCTGAAAAAATAGCGAGCATCAAGTCGGAAGTTATTGTGACTCGTCTGCGGATCGCAATCGCTCAAAATGATCAGGCAACGATGAAAGCGTCCGTAGAGGAATTGATTGCGCTACAGCCAACCTCCCCATGGTTAAGGCTTGATATTGCTGACGTGGTTCATTCAATGGGCGACAAAGTACGCGCGGATACGCTGATGTCCGATTGGGCTACATCTAGTAATGACCCTGAAATGAAATTTGCTTACGCGCTTTATCTCGCGCAGGACTTCAACGTGAATGAGGCCATCGCTGAGCTAGAGAGTATCGCACAACATGACATGACAGACGCAATGCAGCGCAATTTAACCCGCTTGAAGCTTGATGCTCAGTTGAGAGACATTCAAACGCGTTACTTAGCTTCTCCCGAATCAGTAATGGCGACATTACGTGCGCTAGAGTCGGATTATCAAGGTCAAATTCAACCGCTCGCTCGTCTAGTGAGTGCGTGGTTAGACATTGATGAAGTTAAGGAAGCTGAGAGGATTTTCCAAAACATTTCGCTTTCAGAAGATTGGTCAACCGATGACAAACTGGCTTACGGCAGCATGATGGTAAGCTTGAATCACTTTGAAGATTTTGATCGTTGGTACGCGGACTTAGCATTAAATTCCGCAACACAAGATTTAAGTGCTTCGGAAGCATTACAGCTTGATGAACTCAAAACCCGTCGACTGTTGAGTCAAGCGGATCTGATGCTGGTTAATCAACAGCCTAAGCTTGCGTTGGATTTGTATGAACAAGTTTCTTTAAAGCCTGAGCCATTTAAAACTCAAGCAGAAATTGGCATGTTGCAAGCCAGTGCTTTGACTGGAGATGAAGCGACGTATCACGACATGCACCTCATTTTGAATAAAAAGCGCGATAGCTTAACTGCGGCACAGTTGATGACAGTGGCCGCGGTGTTTAATCAACAAGGCTATCGAAATGACGCTAATGCGCTAAATCAGTTGTTGGATGCGATGCCTGATGCTGACGCATTAGCATTTCGCAATAGCATGTCTATAGCAATGGAAAATCAACAGTGGGCGTTAGCTGAAACACGCGCCTATCAAGCCTTAAATCGTGACCGAATGGATAAAAATCGTGAACCTGAAGAGGCGAAAAAAGAACCCCTAAGCTTACGCGAGCTATATGATACTGCTGACGAGTACTGGTTGACTCGTAACGTCAAATCGGACATCGATAAACTGCATGATCGGAGTGATGGGCATGTCATGATTGGCTGGGATTACAGTGCACGAGATGGCCGTAATACTTCGAATCAAGTGCCCATAGAAGCCCGAATCCCGATAGAGAGCTGGGATGGGCACCTGTTGCTAAAAGCCGATTATGTTTCTATCGATTCAGGTCAGTTGGACTATTATGAAAAAACCACCGATTCTGACAGCACTTCGTTCCAAAATGACGCATCAGGTATGGCATTTGGAGTGGGCTGGCAGGCTGAAGATTGGTTGGTCGATATCGGCACGACACCAATTGGTTTCGACCATACCACATGGGTTGGTGGTGTGCGCATCAATGGGGACCTGGGTGAGTTCGGTTGGACGGCAGAAGCTTCGCGTCGCCCAGAGACCAGTAGCGCGCTTTCTTATGCTGGAATGTCTGTCCCTAGCGGCACGACTGACCCTCAAGGGACTAAATGGGGCGGAGTTGCTCGTACTGGTGTGAAGTTGAGCTCAAGTTGGGACATTGGTGGCCCTTACGGTTTTTGGAGTAGCTTGCAGTATCATGTTTTGACTGGTGAAAAGGTTGAGGACAACACTCGTTTAGGCGTGCTAGGTGGAGCGTACTACAAGTTAATTGCAACGGATGACCAGCGTTTAAGTATAGGTACGAACTTAATGTACCTTGATTACGACAAAAATCTGGGTGAGTACACGCTAGGTCACGGTGGCTACTACAGCCCGCAAAGTTACTTCTCGGTGTCTTTACCTATCAACTTTTATGGCCGATACAACAGTTCTTGGTCATATCAATTGAGTGCATCCGTCTCTAACTCTTGGACTAAGGAAGACGCGCCATACTTATCGACAGTAGCGGAGTCAGACAAAGGTGGTGGTTTTGGTACGTCGTTGCAAGCGGCGGTGGAAAAGCGAGTCAGCAAACGTTGGTATCTTGGTGCGTTAGTCGATGTACAACGTTCTGAGTTTTATACACCAAACCATTTCATGCTTTATGCCAAGTACACCTTTAATGATCGTTGGCAACCAATAAAGTATCCGCCAGCAGCACCAACGTTGTATAGCGACTTCTAACAAAAAGCAAAGGCCGGAAATCCCGGCCTTTATTGTCTTATTCCTAGAAGAATGCGGCGCTTAGTACAAAATTGAGTAAAGCTGGCGACGATATTTGCTTGCTAATGCGTTACCTTGACCTAGCGCACTGAGAATATCCATAAAAGTCTTCTTCACGTCACCGTCTTGGGCGCCCAAGTCTTTTTTAAGAATATTCCACAGCAGTTCCAACGCTTCTTCATCCCGACCAACTTGGTTGTATTGTACCGCCAATTCACAAGCGAGTTCGAAGTTTGCCATGTCTGCTGCGTATGCTTGTTCTAGTCGCTGTAACTCAGGGCTATCTGCAGCCTGCAAATGCAGCTCGAGCTTGGCTATTAGGCTCTTGTAGTAGTTATCTTGATACTCGAGAGGGATAGCGTTCAGTAGTTCTTGGGCAATATCAAATTGTTTGGTTTCTAGCAAACAATCAGCCATCGCGAGTTTCACATCTCCACGCTCTTGCAGCTCTGGCGGCAAAGTGTGGATGATGCTCAAAGCCTGAGCATGCTCACCTTGCTGAAGAAGTTCACTGACTTGTTTTAATAGTTGTTCATCTGGGCTTGGCAAATGCTTTTGTAGCATGGTAGCAATGGCATCAATTGGTTGGGGGCCTCCCAGACCATCGACGGCTTGACCATTTATAAACAGCGCGATAGTTGGCAATACTTGCACGCCAAATTGAGACGCTAAAGCGGGCTGATCTTCACAATTTAGTAGAGCAAGCGTAAATGCACCGTTGTACTGTTGAGCAAGAGATTGCAACTCAGGGAGTATCTGTGCGCTTTCTGGCTGAGCGTTGGCCCAAAAGTGGATCAAAACGGGCGTGTTCATTGATCCTTCAAGCGTTTCGCGAAAGTTCTGTTCTGTTATCTCAACGATAAATGGGGATTGCATCAGAGTATCCTTGCCTTGTGTCTTGTCGTTGATATTAGATATGGAGTTGATTTAGGTGAAATTCAAGCGACATTCACCATCAATAATGAATCATTCTATTTTGAGAAAACGTGAGGTAATAGAGTGAGGTTATTGCTGCTCAGGTGTTAGATAAAAAGAAAACGCTGCCGAAGCAGCGCAATTCTAATGCTATTTGTTAGTGCGGTATCAAAATAGGATGAACATGGTCAACACTACACCCACACTAAGCCAGTTAAGCTGATTTAATGTCATTGTTGCCTCGCAGTAGTATAAACATTGCTACAAAACGTAATGGGTGGCGATACCAAATCTAAGCAACTCAATCACTTTGGGCGAAAGAATCCCCGCTGAATTGCGTAGAAATTGATTCGTTTAGTTGAGGCTTTTTTAACCTACATGTTCATAATGACATCACATTGTTACGGTGAAATTACATTTCGACAAAACTTTTTTATGCAGCCTGTCGCAAAATTTTATCAAGTACACGGGTTGGTAATAGTCTTTTCAAGACTGCGAATAATTTAGTCGGTGTAGTAATTCGATAACGAATTTTCGGTGAAACGCTAGTTAATGCATGAAGAACTGGTGCGATGCAAGACTCTGCAGGCAAAACAAATCGATTATTAGACTTGTCGTTGTTGAGTCGCTCTCTTTGTCCTTCATAAGCATGACGATGGGGGCTAGATTCAATATCAACCCACTTCTCAAAGGCTCGTAATGCATTGTTTCTAAATTGAGTTTCGATCGGTCCTGGTTCTATCAATGCCACTTTGATATTCGTATCCGCAAGCTCTAGCCTGAGCGTATCTGTCCAGCCTTCTAAGGCAAATTTTGATGCATTATAGGCACCACGGTATTTCATTGCGGCAAAACCAAGAACAGAGCTGTTTTGTATGATGCGTCCTTCGCCTTGCTGGCGCATATGGGGAAGCACTTCTCTGACCAACTGGTGCCAACCAAAAAAGTTGGTCTGAAATTGATCTTGAAGAGCCTCGGTGGGTAAGTCTTCCAGTGCTCCGGGCTGACCATAGGCACCATTATTGAACACTGCGTAAAGCTTACCTTCTGCTAACTCTAGCGCTTGCTTCACGCCCGAAGAAATGCTTTCTGGGCTATTTAGGTCTAGATTGATGCAGGTTAGCCCTTCATTAATTAGGCGCTGGACATCTTGTTCTTTCCTACAAGATGCAATGACATTAAATCCCTTGTTTTGTAGGGCGTGAGCGCACACGTAACCGATGCCGGTTGAACAACCCGTAATAAGAATCGACTTTTTCATAATTTAATTTAAGACTCAGAAACCTTGATTAGAGCCATCATTCATCAGCTCCGTTCATGAAGCAAGTGCTTGAGTGCTGGCTCTATTCTGGAGTAGCTAAATTTAAAGCCCAGTTCGGTGAGTTTTTTGGGTTTGGCTCTCATGCTATCGAACAATAAGCAGGAAGATTCTCCCATTAGGAGTTCCATCGCCCATTTAGGCGTGAACAAGATATGCGGACGTTTTAGCGTTTTAGCTAGTGTGCCGCTGAATATACGATTAGTCACAGGATGGGGGGCGCACATATTGAATGCACCGTGGGCATGTGGTGTTTCAAGCAAGTACATGATGGCGCGGACCATATCTAGGATGTGAATCCAAGGCATGTACTGATTACCGTTCCCAAGTGGGCCGCCTACGCCAAGCTTGTAAGGTAATAGCATCTTTGCCAACGCACCACCATTAAGGCCGAGTACCACGCCAGTTCTCATTAGACAAACCCGAGTTTGCTCCGACTCTGCGCGCTTGGCTATTTGCTCCCACTTTGCACAAACCTCGTGAGGAAAGTCGTCGCTATTAACATGTAAGCACTCATCAAACGGATGGTCTTGTTGATCACCATAGTAGCCAACTGCCGAGCCACTAATAAAAACAGAGGGAGGTTCGGTACTTGCGTGGATCAGCTCAACAATTTGTTCGGTAATTTTCCAACGACTTTTGCAGATTTTTTCTTTTTGCTCGCTGGTCCATCTTTTATCCGCAATAGGCTCACCTGCAAGATTAATGACGGCATCAACGTGATTGAGATCGGCGAACGACTCGAACGAGTCAAGGTATTCGATATTACCCAGATCAGCATGCTGTAGGTGTTGTTTTGCTCGCTCTGGAGAGCGTGTAAGTAGCATAACCTGGTGAGTTGATAGCAGCTTGAGCAACTCCGAGCCAATAAACCCAGTGCCACCTGTGAGTAATATCTTCATGTTATCTCTTTGAATGTACACGTATTAGAACATTATAGTCGCTTTGTGCTTAGCTTGATCATCTCAACACCATTATTTCTAGGATAGTGACAAGCTGACAGAGAGGCTATTAACTTCACATATTAGAAAATATGTAACTAAATGTTATAGATGGCGCTAGTGCATTCACGGTAGAAGAGTGAAATCTATGCCAGACTAGAAGTTATCGCTCATTGGAACGAGCGTAATCAGTTTGCACAATCAAGGAGGATAGGCATGGAAGCATTTGTTGCGCTTTTTCGAGCGCTCCTCAATAGTGCTCGTGATTTATTACCCATCATCATTGTTATCACTTTTTTCCAATTAGTCGTTTTGCAAGAGCCGCTGCCCAACCTGGTCTCCATTCTTTTTGGCTTGTTGCTTGTCGTTTTAGGATTAACCTTTTTTATCTTTGGCCTAGAACTTGGTCTTTTTCCTATCGGAGAGAGTATGGCTCAAGCCTTTGCAAAAAAAGGCAGCGTGTTTTGGTTATTAGTCTTTGCGTTTTGTTTGGGGTTTGGCACCACGATAGCTGAACCTGCATTAACCGCGGTAGCGGAAGAAGCCTCAGAAGTTGCGGCAGAGGGCGGAATGATCGCTAACTCAGAGCAGTCCATGCAGGATTACGGAGAAGGACTTCGAGTAACAGTAGCTCTCTCTGTGGGGATAGCCATCGTTATCGGCGTTTTGCGTATCTTAAAAGGGTGGCCGATTCATTACATGATCATTGGTGGCTACGTCGGCGTTGTAATACTGACGTGGTTTGCACCTGAAGCCATTATTGGCGTTGCTTACGATTCCGGAGGTGTAACCACGTCCACCATAACAGTACCTTTGGTCACTGCACTGGGTGTCGGTTTAGCGTCTTCTATTAAAGGGCGTAACCCTATGGTGGATGGCTTTGGTTTAATCGCTTTTGCCTCGCTGTTACCGATGATGTTTGTGATGGTTTACGGAATGGTCGTAACATGATTTCAATTGATCATTTCCTAGACACTTTGTTATCGACCGTTCGAGACGTCGTTCCCATCGCCAGCATTATTTTTGGTTTTCAGTTAGCGGTGTTAAGGCGTCCTGTTAGCAACCTTAAGAAAGTTTTGATTGGGTTCGTTTATGTGATTTTCGGGTTAGCTCTTTTTTTACTTGGATTAGAAATGGCGTTGTTTCCACTTGGGGAGACGATGGCTGTGCAATTAACGGCGCCGGAGTTTTTACAAGAGTTCAAAGTATCGGTAGGGAAAGCCTTAATGTGGGTCGACTATTATTGGGTTTACACCTTCGCCTTTTTTATAGGCTTTAGTACCACGATTGCAGAGCCTTCTTTAATCGCTGTAGCGATAAAAGCAAACCAAGTCTCTGGAGGCAGTATCAGTATTAACGGCTTGCGCGTAGCCGTTGCGTTTGGGGTGGCAATTGGTATTGCATTAGGGAGTTACCGGATTGTCGTGGGCGATCCCATTCATTATTACATCATCGCGGGTTACATCGTCGTTGTGATTCAAACGTTTTACGCTCCTAAGCTTATTGTTCCACTCGCCTACGATTCTGGAGGCGTAACAACTTCTACCGTCACTGTCCCACTTGTAACTGCATTAGGGTTAGGGCTTGCTTCGACCGTCCCTGGAAGAAACCCAATGATTGATGGCTTTGGCTTGATCGCGTTTGCCAGTCTATTTCCTATGATCTCTGTGATGGGCTATGCGCAAATAACCCAGTGGCTGAATAAAAACGTCTCGGAGGAAGAAGAAAATGCGCTTTAAATTGATACTTGCGTTTGTGGAAGACAGCAAAACAGACAAGGTGTTGGACGCTGCACGCGATGCTGGCGCGACCGGTGCTACAGTGATTAACAATGCTCGCGGGCAAGGTTTAAATCAAAAGCGAACGTTTTTTGGTTTAACGCTAGAAGTGCAAAAAGATGTGCTGCTGTTTGTGGTCGAGGAACATCTATCTCGACACATATTAGAGACCATTAATGAGGTTGGTGAATTTGACAGAGAGTCGGGACAGGGGATTGCTATTCAGATCGATATTGAAGATGCAGTCGGTGTCGCGCATCAAGTCGAGACATTGACCAAAGTAGTCGAGGATGAATTATGAGTGATCAAACGATAATTAGAGTTCGAGATGTTATGGCGGCAACGTATGTAATGGTTGATGGACTGATGACCGTATACGAAGGCATAACGCTAGCGAAAAAATACCAAGTCAAAGCGCTGGTGGTGAAAAAGCGAGATGATAATGATGAATATGGCATCGTGTTGATGAATGATATCGCCAAAAAGGTGCTGGCGAATAATCGTTCTCCTCAGCGCACAAATATTTATGAAATCATGACCAAGCCCGCTTTGTGTGTCGAACCAGATATGAACGTAAAATATTGTGCACGTTTGTTTGAGCGATTTGGCATAAGCAGAGCGCCGGTCATTGAAAGTGGCGAGGTCATTGGGATGGTGAGTTATAACAATATTGTCATCAACGGTATGGTGCGAGAAGAAGTGTAATAGGTTGATATAAATGAAAAATCAACGAATTTTTTCTCAAGTCAGCGACTGTTACAAAGAACTAAAATATTTAATATATGTTAGGTTGCATATGTGTTAATTCACCATTATTCTTTGCGCCCTAAGCCTAATGTCGAGGAATCTGTATCATGCCTTTAGTCTCTTGCCCCGTGTGTGAGAAACAAATCTCAAAACGCGCTCATGCATGTCCAGGATGCGGAGAGCCCGATCCGCTGCACCATCTAGCCAAATCAAAGTTTATGTCGATGGTGTTTTGGATACTGGTGTTGGTTGGAACAGCGTATGCAGCATGGTTCTATGTTTTGCCTATGGTCATTGAATCATTGCGCTATCAGTAGTATTCAAACCGTCGTAGGTTGAGCTGCTAAAAAAATGCCGTAGAATGACCTCATACTTTTTGAGGAGACAATGTCGTGAAACTATTTTTTGCCTCAGACCTGCATGGCTCTTTGCCAGCAACTAAAGAAACCATTGAGCTATTTCTGGCCTCTGGTGCGCACCACCTGATTTTGCTAGGAGATACGCTAAACCATGGGCCGCGAAACCCTATTCCGGAAGGCTACAACCCTCCACAGGTAGCAGACTTATTGAACCAATACAGTGATCAAATTATTTCTGTACGTGGCAACTGTGATAGTGAAGTGGACCAAATGCTATTGAAGTTTCCAATGATGATGGATTACTCATGGGTGCTACTTGAATCTGGCAAGAGAATCTTTTTGACTCATGGTCACTTGTACAACTCTGAAAAACGGCCGCCACTACGTGAAGGTGATATCATCGCCCACGGTCATACACATGTTCCCGTCGCAGAGATGCAAGATGGAGCCATTATATTCAACCCAGGCTCGATGACATTCCCACGTAATGGCTTACCGAGAAGCTTTGGTACTCTAGAAGACAATAAGCTAACGGTAAAAACGCCAGAAGGCGAAGTATTAGCACAAACCATGATTTAACGGTTTTACTAAGTAAAAAAATAGGGAGCGAATTGCTCCCTATTTTGTGTCTGAATGTCCTAAATCGCGTTCTGGGTCGATAATGTCTCTAACGCGCTGTTTTAGCACCTTGGCTTCAGGAAAGCCGCTGTCTTTTTTCCGTTCCCAAATTTGCTGGCCATTACAGAAAATTTCGAAGCGACCACCTGTGTCTGGGTGTAAGCTGATTGTTTCTATTTCTTCACTAAAAGTATGCAGTAATTCTTGCGATAGCCAAGTTGAACGCAACATCCAGTTGCACTGGCGGCAGTAATAAATATCAATGATTGCTTTATCCATGAAACTTTCCTTTTAATCTTTTTAAACCAGCAACTTGATGCCCACCGCAAACGTGAGAATTTCGAATGCAACTTTAATCACTCTGTTACTGTATCGAGTCGCGGCCCATGCGCCTAAACTGCCGCCTAGAAAAGAGCTTAACAATAAAACAGGTAACCAAACCCAGTGAATAGGCGCCCCTGCCTGTACGACGGCAATGCCTCCAATGCCATTCCAAAACAGGCCGACACAAATCATGGTGTAAGCAACGGCTTGTTTGTAGTCGTAACCAAACCAGCGCACCAAAAATAGTGTCACGAGCAAACCAGAACCTGCGGTAAGAGATCCGTTAATGATGCCGATAAACAGTAAGCCAATTCCACCAATAACCCAACCGATAGGATGACGGTTACGTATTACTTCAGCTTGGCCTAGCGATGTCTTAAATCGCGAGTAGATACCTAGCGCTAGGATCATCGTACCGAGCATCTTTTCCGCGATACCATCAGGGATCTGTACAATTAAGTTAGCCCCTAAAATCACGCCAATACTACCGGACAATATAAGGTAGAGCGCGATTTTCCATTTAATAGTGCCTGATCTTAAATGCGTGCTTGCTGCGCCTAAGCCTAAAGCGACCGAAGCCACTTTATGTGTGCCTAGCGCAACGGAGAACGGTAAGCCGAGAAAGATGAGTAAAGGGAATTGAAGCAAGCCTGCTCCGCCACCGGAAAGTGAAGCCAGCGTGTTGGCGATTAGTGAACCGAAAAAGAGAGTAGTGGTATCTAGCCAATCCATAAGCAAAACAAAGGGGGCGTCTTGCCCCCTTATCATCCAATCAAAATTAGTTTTTAAACAGTACCGAAGAACCGTGGTTCAAGCTAGTGAGCAAGAGTGTTTTTTCGTTCACGACGTCAATACGACGACTTTGCTCCGCATCTAGCTTAAAAATTTGAGTAATCAAACGTAGCTGTGCTTCGGAAAAGTCTTTTGATTGAGAAGATGAAATATCTTTAAACTCCGAAGGCGAGACCAACAAATAGTTGTCACTTACTTCCCAGCGGCCTTTTTCCGAGATATTTATCGTTGATTCTGCGGTTGAACCTTGAGCGAATAGTTTTATATTTGCTACGCGAATATAGTCACCATTAGGGAGATATTTCACGTTTGATTCAACATTAACTCGGCGTAGTGGGCCGACAGTATCGTCAGGTAGGCTGTCTGTAATGACTGTGACCATGGTCGACTGCCATTCGTTTGCTGTGAGGAGCTGCTCCACTTTTAGGTCACTTCCCCAATACAACCAACTACTGAAAAGAACGGATACGGCCAAAACCGCAGATGCTAATTTAATCTTCATATTGGCCTCCTTTATTTGCAGATGTCTGTTGGATCGTTTTGACCTGCGAAAATACGCAGTGTTACGTTCTCGTAAGAGTGGTTACTGTCATGAATGTAGTTCAGAATCAGCTGGTTATTTTGTCCACCAGTGGCAATCACTTCCACTGGCAACGAGTCTTCTGCATGGTGCTTCACGTAGCGCTCAATGCATTGCTCTATTGAAGGCAACCAGTTGTTGATTTGAGGGTGATTTACAGGTGTCATCACTGGTACATTTTGATACTCACCAATCTGACGGAATTGGGATTCCGCAGGGTTCGTGAATAACAATACGCAAACAGGAAGCAGCAGAGACAAAAAGATAATGACACGCGGTAGCCAGTTAATCGTGTTAGATGCTGGCTTCGGCTGAGTTTTAGTCGGCTCTACTTGAGGCTCAAGATCAGCAGTAGTATCGGTCACTATCTCTGTTGGTGGTGTATCGCTCGCTTCTAACTCCACTGCTGGCGCTTCTTGTTCAGAAGCGGTTTCTTCAACGTCAGTGTTAGAGTCAGTAGAAAATGGGCTCAAGCGTTCCACTGAACAAATGAGTTGGTAGCCACGTTTAGGTACCGTTTTAACAAACTCTGGAGATTTTGTTGAATCCTTCAACATCTTACGCAGAGTAGAAATCGCTTGAGTCAGGCTTGAGTCATCCACCTCAAAACCTTGCTCACGCCAAACAAACTCGTGAAGCTCGTTACGGGTTAAAACTTCGTTTGGTCTCTCTGCCAACATCAGAAGTATACGGCTTTCGTTGCTTCCTAATCGTACAACGTCGTTGCCGTTTTGTTGGTCAGCGAGCGAATTACTATTTGGATCAAAGGTGAACCTTTGAGCAAGTAGAAATTTGGTGCCAATGTTAGTCATTTAGTTCTTCTTAGATGGATGATGTTGTAATTATGGTGATTTATGTCACAAAATTACCGGGGCGCTTGGAGTGCGCACGACATTTTAGATGCTTTTAGACGGGTAGGATAATTAAAATTTTCTAAAAAAACACCGTTTTTAGCAATATTGACCTTGAATTTACATTTGTCAGCCACATGTTAAATGACATCTCGGTAAGGTGATTTCAAGGGGAAAGTCACAAACTTGTCCCTATGAAAAAGCCAATTAGTTTAGATGTTATGGAGCACACATGAGCGAAACCGTATCTCAAAATAAAGAAACTCGTGGTTTTCAATCAGAAGTAAAACAACTACTGCATTTAATGATCCATTCTCTTTATTCAAATAAAGAGATCTTTTTGCGCGAGCTGATCTCTAACGCATCAGATGCATCAGACAAACTGCGCTTTCAGGCGTTATCTAACCCAGATCTATACGAAGGTAATGCAGACCTTTGCGTGAAACTGTCGTTTGATGAAAGCGCAAATACCTTAACCATTTCTGATAACGGTATCGGTATGAGCCGTGATGATGTGATTGAGCACTTAGGAACAATCGCAAAATCTGGTACAGCTGAGTTTTTCTCAAAGCTATCTGAAGAGCAGAGCAAAGACTCTCAGCTTATTGGTCAGTTTGGTGTTGGTTTCTACTCGGCATTTATCGTTGCTGACGCCGTTACCGTGCGCACTCGCGCTGCGGGTCTAGCCGCTGATGAAGCGGTACAATGGCACTCAGCGGGTGAAGGTGAGTACACCATCGAAAACATTACCAAAGAGTCACGTGGTACCGACATCATTCTTCATATGCGTGAAGAGGGTAAAGAGTTTTTGAATGAGTGGCGTCTACGTGACGTTATCAGTAAGTACTCTGATCACATCGGCATTCCTGTTTCAATCCAAACTGTTGTTCGTGATGACGAAGGCAAGGAAACGGATGAGAAGAAGTGGGAGCAAATCAACAAAGCCCAAGCACTGTGGACGCGTAACAAATCTGATATTTCTGAAGAAGAGTATCAAGAGTTCTACAAGCACGTATCACATGACTTTGCCGATCCATTGGTCTGGAGTCATAACCGTGTAGAAGGTAAAAACGACTACACGAGCTTACTATACATCCCATCGAAAGCACCTTGGGATATGATGAACCGCGACCACAAATCAGGCTTGAAACTATACGTACAGCGCGTATTCATTATGGACGATGCAGAGCAATTTATGCCGTCATACTTACGCTTCGTACGTGGTTTAATAGACTCAAACGATTTACCGCTAAACGTATCGCGTGAGATCTTACAAGACAATAAAGTGACTCAGTCTCTACGTAATGCTTGTACTAAGCGCGTGCTAACGATGCTCGAGCGTATGGCCAAGAATGACGAAGAGAAATACCAATCATTCTGGAAAGAGTTTGGTCTTGTGATGAAAGAGGGCCCTGCGGAGGACTTTGCAAACAAAGAGAAAGTTGCAGGTTTATTGCGCTTTGCTTCAACTGAAGTGGACTCTTCTGAGCAAACTGTGGGCTTGGCGTCTTACGTTGAGCGCATGAAAGAAGGTCAAGATAAGATCTACTACTTGACGGCAGACAGCTATGCAGCTGCGAAAAACAGCCCTCACTTAGAACAGTTCAAAGCGAAAGGCATTGAAGTTATCTTGATGTACGACCGCATTGATGAGTGGCTGATGAACTACTTAACTGAGTTTGATGGTAAACAGTTCCAGTCAATCACTAAAGCTGGGCTTGATCTAAGTCAGTTTGAAGATGAAGCAGAAAAAGAGAAGCAAAAAGAAACCGAAGAAGAGTTCAAGTCGGTTGTAGAGCGCACGAAGTCTTACCTAGGCGATCGTGTGAAAGAAGTTCGTACGACCTTCAAACTCGCATCTACGCCTGCTGTTGTGGTAACGGACGATTACGAAATGGGCACTCAAATGGCGAAGCTTCTTGCGGCAGCTGGTCAAGCTGTGCCGGAAGTGAAATACATCTTTGAGCTAAACCCTGAGCACGAATTGGTTAAGCGTATGGCTGACGAAGCCGATGAAGAAGCGTTTGGTCGCTGGGTTGAAGTTCTGCTTGGTCAGGCAATGCTAGCGGAGCGAGGCTCTATTGAGGATCCAACAGAGTTCTTAGGAGCCGTTAATCAACTTTTGACTAAGGTGTAATAACCTCTGCAAATCAAAAAGCTCGCATTTCGCGAGCTTTTTGTTTGTTGTCGCAAAATTTTGCATCTCAAGTGCTGAGTTAATAATCAATAGGGCGTGAAAGAGGGTACTGTTAACATTCTTTAGTCTTAATACACTCTTTGCTCAGAGAACCTGTGATAGAATCTGCGACTTGAATGTGAGTAATAAGGCGTGTATTTTTGCTCGCCTATATACGTTATACCGAAACTTATCGTTGCAGGTGCTTCTCAGGTTTGATGTCTAAGAGGTCAGCTATTGTGAGCTTCGGTATAAATCTTAAATATTAAAGAGGATAAATCATGCGCATCATTCTTCTAGGTGCTCCAGGTGCAGGTAAAGGCACACAAGCAAACTTCATCATGGAAAAATACGGTATTCCACAAATCTCTACTGGTGATATGCTTCGTGCTGCTATCAAAGCAGGTACAGAGCTTGGTAAACAAGCTAAAGCTGTTATTGACGCTGGTCAGCTAGTTTCTGATGAAATCATCCTTGGTCTTATCAAAGAGCGTATCGCTCAAGAAGACTGTGCAAACGGTTTCCTACTAGATGGTTTCCCACGTACTATCCCTCAAGCTGACGGCCTAAAAGAAATGGGCGTAGACGTAGACTACGTTATCGAATTTGACGTTGCAGACGATGTGATTGTTGAGCGTATGGCTGGTCGTCGTGCTCACCTTCCTTCTGGTCGTACTTACCACGTGGTTTACAACCCGCCTAAAGTGGAAGGTAAAGATGATGTAACTGGTGAAGATCTTGTTGTTCGTGATGACGACAAAGAAGAAACAGTACGTGCTCGTCTAGGTGTTTACCACGAGCAAACTGCACCGCTAATCAACTACTACGGCAAAGAAGCTGAAGCAGGCAAGACTAAGTACCTTAAGTTTGATGGTACTAAGCAAGTAGCTGAAGTTAGTGCGGATATCGAGAAAGCACTATCTTAATTTGCTGAAGTCAAAAATTTAATATTTTGATATATTGAAAGCGGCCCAAGTGGTCGCTTTTTTTAGTTTACTCGTAAACATATATCTAATTAACTTCAGCTCGGCTATTCGTTACTTCGAGGTTACTTAAATATATGAACCAAGCCGTTTACCATGAATAGGATGTTATGAAAGAGAATAATAAACAGGGTGTACTCCTAGTTAACCTGGGAACTCCTGACGCACCAACCGCTCCTGCCGTAAAGCGCTTTTTAAGTCAGTTTCTTCATGATCACCGAGTGGTAGACATGACTCGATGGCTTTGGTGTCCACTATTGCACGGCGTTATCCTTCCTATCCGAGCTCCTAAAGTTGCCAAACTCTATCAATCAGTATGGATGGAAGAGGGCTCGCCGTTGATGGTGTACTCTAAACGCCAAATGGAAAAGTTGGCACAAAAGCTTGATATACCTGTAGAGCTTGGTATGACGTATGGTAACCCAAGTTTACAATCAGGCTTTGAAGCCCTTTTGGCGCAAGGCGTTGATGAAGTCATTGTTTTACCTTTGTATCCGCAATACTCGGGCACAACAACTGCAGCGGTTTCTGACGGAATCACTAAAGCATTTAAAAACCTGCCTGTGATGCCAAGCTTTAGCTTTATTCGTGATTATTACAATCACCCGAAATATATTGAAGCGTTAGCGCATTCAGTTCGTGAACATTGGCAAAAGAATGGTCAGGGAGATTACCTGCTGTGTTCTTATCATGGTATTCCAAAACGCTATGCTGACAATGGTGATGTTTACCCACAGCATTGTGAAGAGACGACTCGCTTGCTTGGGGAAGCGTTAGGTTTAAGCGAACAACAAATTGGCATGACGTATCAGTCCCGATTTGGGAGAGAAGAGTGGCTTCAACCTTATACCGATAAGACCCTAGAGGCACTTCCTGCAAAGGGTGTGAAAAATATTAATGTTGTGACCCCCGCATTTTCGTCAGATTGTTTAGAGACGTTGGAAGAGATCTCGGAAGAGTGTAAAGAGATTTTCCTTGAAGCAGGTGGTGAAAACTTTACCTACATCCCTTGTTTGAACGATAGTGAACTTCATATCGAGATGATGGTTGAGTTAGTTCAATCTAAACTTTAGATACAAAAAAGGGTCGCAATAGCGACCCTTTCTACGTTTAGTTGAGCGATCAAGCAACTTGTACTTGCTGCTCTTCTACTTGCTCTGCCGTGCTGTGCGTATTTTCAGCGCCATGCATCCAGCGAACGAGTGTATTAGAGAATAGGAGCAAAATTACGCCACTTACGGTTGCGCTGACCGCAATACCACTAAAGATAGCCATAGCGCCTAACTCGCCTACGTGAGAACCCACATAGCCCGCAACATAGTTAGCAATCGCATTACAGCCAAACCATGCACCCATCATAAGTGAAGCTAAGCGAAGCGGTGCTAATTTAGTCACCAATGAAAGACCAATTGGAGATAAACACAGCTCGCCTAATGTGTGGAAGAAGAAAGCGCCGACCAACCATAACATCGATGTTTTTACTGTTGTATCTCCACCTTGTTCTAGCACTGCGCCAACCATACAAAGGAAACCAATCGCCAAGAAAAATAGTGCCATCGCAAATTTCACTGGCGAAGTAGGTTCACGTTTACCCAATTTTACCCAAAGGACAGCCAGAACTGGCGCTAGAGTAATAATGAAAAATGGGTTTAGTGATTGGAACCACGCAGCAGGAACTTCGAAACCACCAATCATGCGATCAGTATATTGTTGAGTGTAGATGTTCATCAGACCACCAGCTTGTTCAAAGCCTGCCCAGAAGACAATAGTGAATAAGCTCATGACCAGAATTACTTTTAGTCGATTCACTTCTTCTTTGGTGAGTGGCTGCTTCGTGGTGGCGTTTTTGTTGTTTAGATCTCGTTTCGCCGCTGGTTCGCGACCAATATCACCAAGCCATGATTGAGCCAGTACCATTTGCATCACTAGGCTAACCAGCATACCCACACCAGCGGCAACAAAGCCTGCTTTCCAACCGTAAGAGGTTGTCACAGAGCCAGAAACGACGCCGGCAAGTAATGCACCTAAGTTGATACCCATATAAAAGATAGTGAATGCGCCGTCACGACGGTTGTCACCTTCTTGATAAAGGTCGCCAACCATGGTTGAGATATTTGGCTTAAAGAGACCGTTACCAGTGATAAGTAGGCCAAGACCTAAATAGAAGCTGTGTAGCGAACCAATACCTAAAGCATCAGCAGGAAGTGCAAGAGTAAACTGGCCGATGGCCATTAACGCGCCACCAAGCAAAATTGAGCGACGTTGACCTAAATAGTTATCTGCTAGGTAACCACCGATAAGAGGCGTGATATACACAAGCCCTGTGTATATGCCGTATAGGTCTAATGCGTCTTTGGTTGACCAGCCAAGGCCACCATTCATTGTTGTATCAGTAAGGTAAAGCACGAGAATGGCACGCATTGCGTAGTAAGAAAAGCGTTCCCACAGTTCAGTACCGAACAATAAGAACAGGCCACGTGGATGACCAAAATATTGATGTTGGTTTGACATAAGCTCTTCTAATAATAGTTATTACATTTTTTAACGACTTCTACGTATACAATGCAATTCAACGAGTGACAAATAATAAAATTTTGCCATTCGACTATTTTTGTTTGTTAAGTGGCTGTTTTTGATTGAATTTGCAGATTATATGATGGTGTATTGGTTGTGTTACAAACTTAATTTCCATTTTTGCATATGGACTTCTTTATCGTAAGTTGCTGAAAAAATGTCGTTAATGCGAGCGATGTATAATCATACTTTTATAGATAAACTGAATATCAATGACTCAACTTTGGCTTAATGCTAGGATAAAAACAAAATAGAATTGGCTAGTAAAAAGATGAAACGTTGGTATCTACTTTATTGTAAACGTGGGGAGCAGGTTAGGGCGAAACACCACCTTGAAAACCAAGGTGTAGAGTGCTTTTATCCAACTGTAGAAGTTGAAAAGATTTTGCGCGGTAAAAGACAAAAAGTCGAGGAACCGCTGTTTCCTTGTTACGTATTCGCTTACTTTGATTATGAGCAAGGGCCAAACTTCACCTCAGTCCGCTCTACTCGAGGTGTTGTTGACTTTGTGCGTTTTGGTGCTCAACCGAAAGAAGTTCAAGGTGACTTGGTCTTCGAATTGATGCAGCTAGAAAAGTGTTGTAATGACAATACCGTTTCTGAATGCATGCCAAAACCAGGCGATCAAATTAGAGTTAAAAGCGGTCAATTTGCGGGCATAGATGCCATCTTCCAAGAACAAGATGGTGAGAAACGCTCAATTATGCTAGTTCAGATGATCACCAAGCGTGTGCCTGTCAGCATCGACAATAGTGATTTAGATTTAAAATAGCCTAATTCCATCAAACATAAAAAGAGGTGCAAAAGCACCTCTTTTTGATCGTATCTAATTTTCTGTCTGTTTTAAAAGGGTTGGACGAACCGACCCTTATCTTTATCGTAGAGAATTAGTATGAGTCGTTGTGAACGGTCTGTACTGCACGACCTGATGGGTCAACACAGTTTTGGAACGATTCATCCCATTCAATCGCCTTCGCTGAAGAACACGCTACTGAAGGGCCTCCTGGTACACACTCTGCTGCTGATGGAAGTGGGAATAACTCTTCAAAGATTTCACGGTACACGTAGCCTTCTTTTGTCGTTGGTGTGTTGTATGGGAATCGATATTGAGCTGTTTCCATCTGCTGGTCTGTCACTTTCTGTTCTGCTACTTCTTTCAGCGTATCGATCCAGCTGTAGCCAACGCCATCAGAGAATTGCTCTTTTTGACGCCATGCGATTGATTCTGGCAGGTAGTGCTCGAAGCACTCACGAAGGATGTGTTTCTCCATTTTACCGTTGCCACACATCTTGTCTGCTGGGTTCAAGCGCATTGCTACATCTATGAACTCTTTATCTAGGAAAGGTACGCGTCCTTCAACTCCCCATGCTGCCAGCGACTTGTTAGCACGAGCACAGTCGAACATGTTCAGAGCAAGCAGTTTACGCACTGTCTCCTCGTGGAACTCTTTCGCGTTTGGCGCCTTGTGGAAGTAAAGGTAGCCACCAAAGATTTCGTCAGCGCCCTCACCAGACAATACCATCTTGATACCCATCGCTTTGATCTTACGACCCATTAAGAACATAGGTGTTGATGCGCGGATAGTCGTCACGTCATACGTTTCAATGTGGTAAATCACGTCACGAATCGCGTCCAAACCTTCTTGAATCGTGTACGTCATTTCGTGGTGAACGGTACCAATTTGGTCGGCAACTTCGCGAGCTGCTTTCAGGTCAGGCGCCCCTTCTAGGCCAACAGCAAAAGAGTGCAGTTGAGGCCACCAAGCTTCAGACTTTTCATCATCTTCAATACGCATCGCTGCAAAGCGTTTTGCTACCGCAGATGTAATAGAAGAATCTAGACCACCTGAAAGAAGCACACCGTAAGGCACGTCAGTCATTAGTTGGCGTTTAACAGCCGCTTCTAGCGCTTCCGTCAATTCTTCTTTGCTAGTGCTGTTACCTTGTACTGCTGCGTACTCGTTCCAGTCACGAACATAGTAACGTGTTGGCTCAGTATCTTTAGAGCTGTAGTAGCTACCAGGAGGGAATTCACTTACTGTTTTACATACTGGAACAAGAGCCTTCATCTCTGATGCCACATAGTAGTTACCATGCTCATCGTGACCTTGATAAAGAGGGATAATACCAATATGGTCACGGCCGACTAAATACTCATCTTTTTCTTCGTCGTAGAGCACAAAAGCGAAAATACCGTTTAGTTCTTCAAGGAGATCTGCCCCCATATCTTGGTAAAGTGCAAGAATGACTTCACAGTCTGAATCGGTTTGAAATTCGTACTTTCCTTCGTAACGATCACGAATTTCTTTATGGTTGTAGATTTCACCATTGACGGCAAGGATGAGCTTCTTATCAGGGCTGTATAGCGGCTGTGCACCACTATTTAGACCAACAATCGCCAAGCGTTCGTGCGCTAAAATAGCACGCTCTGAAGAGTAAATCCCAGACCAGTCTGGGCCACGGTGACGAAGTTTTTTCGACATCTCTAATGCGATAGGGCGCAATGCGGCTGCATCGCTTTTAATGTCTAAAATGCCAAATACTGAACACATACTACATCCTTACTAAACTAAACAATTTCTAATCGGTATGGTTTAAATTTGCCATTACTAATAAAAAAAGCAACGTTTTATGATTAAAAAAATGATAAAAGGCCTTGTTGTATGGAAAATATTTAACTCAACCGTTGTTTTGGTGAATGAGATCAAGGTTTGGTATAAAAACTATACAAAAAAGGCTTTCTATCAATAGAAAGCCTTCCGAAAAATATCAGTGCTGTTGCTTATTTAATTGGTGTGAATTTAGGCTGAAGTTGTTTACAGACGTGTCGAGCAAAACCGCTACCAGCTTCACTATAAATATTGAATGCTGCGTCAACGCCATTTTCAAGTAAGCCTTCCAATTGATCTGGGTATTCGGCGATAGCGGCAATTTGCCCCTTATATTTTCTGCGTTTAAGCTGCTCAAGTGCTGTTTGGTTACCTTGATGATGTGGCATTGCAAGCAGAACCAGTTTTACATGACCTGTATCTAAAATTCGCTCCCAGAAATCCGGGTCGGTGGCATCACCAGAAATAACATTTCTTCCTTCTGAACGATGATGATGTGCAGCGTCTTCACGAATTTCTATACCCAATGAAATTTTGCCATAGCGTGAGCGTAGCTCATCATAAGCGCCCGTCCCAATACGCCCCATACCTAAGATCAATACTTGGGCATGACCTGGGTTGATGAGTTGGTCGCGTTGATTGAGCTTTTCTACCGCTGTCTCTTGCAGCCACTTACCTGAATGTTGATAAATTTTATGGCTAAGGCGGTTAAGTGGCGCGGAAATTACAAAGGATACCGACACCGCAACCGCAATCGCAGCAAGCATATCACTTGGCATCCAGCCCATTTTATAGGCCAACCCAGCAACAATAAGACCAAACTCACTGTAGTTAAATAGTGATAAAGAGGCGAGCAAAGAGGTACGTACTCGAAACTTAAAATGATTAATAGTAACGAAGTACAAGAGTCCTTTGATTGGTAGCAGTAAGATAAATAGCAGGGCGAGAACGACGCCATTCACGCTCAATGAGGCGGATAAACCAATGTTTAAAAAGAAGCAGACTAAAAAGAGCTCCTTCATATTGAATAATGACTTGGATAGTTCTGAGGCTTTTGGGTGACCTGCGAGTAGCATGCCTAAAATTAGCGCGCCCAAGTCTGGTTTCATCCCGACCAACTCGAATAGCCCAGCACCGATAACAAGCGCGAAGAAAATACCGAATAGCACTAGCATTTCGCCGTGGCCAACTTTATCGAGCAGCTTATAGAATAGAGGACGAAGGAAAGGCAGTGCGAACAAACCGATGGCATACCATTCTGGGACTTTTCCGGTTGAAGCAGTCAGGAATACTACGGCAAAAATATCTTGCATAACCAAGATACCGATCGCGAGTGTGCCGTAGGTCGCGTTCATTTCGCCTTTTTCTTGCAATGCTTTTACGGCAAAAACGGTACTAGAGAACGATAGTGCAAAAGCTAAAAGCAGGATTTGGCTGCCGTCCATACTGGCTAGCGAAGTCAAGCCCAGTAGTTTTAAGCCGGATAACGCTAGGGCAAAAAAAGCGGTAGAGAGTATGTTGTGGGCGGTTGCCCCTCCCCATATTTCTTTGGACAGCAGGGTTTTTACATCGAGTTTGAGTCCAATAGTAAACAGAAGAAGAGTAACACCAAGATCTGCGAGAGTGACGATAACGTCATTGCTTTGGTAACCAAATGCATGCAAGCCAAATCCAGCTAGTAGAAAACCAACGAGGGGAGGGAGGCTGCATTTAAGCGCAATAAAACCAGCTAAAAAAGCGGCTGTAATTAGAATAATTTCCATACTGTTAAGCTGTATTCCTGATATACAAAAACGGGCTGTGAAAACACAGCCCGAGATTGTAACTCAATTGGTTGTATAAACTTAGTCTTCCAGTAACTTTTGTAACAAAACTCCGTTCAGCATAGCGCGTTTAATCATCGCAAATGCGCCCATCGTTGGCTGCTTATCAATGTGAGAAGCCACGATAGGGAGGTCGTTATGGAAAGTTTTAAGAGATTGATTCTCTACGTTGCGTTGAATTGCAGGGAAAACAATATCTTGTGCTGCAGTAATATCGCCAGCAATTACAATTTTCTGTGGATTAAATAAGTTAACCGTAATCGCAATCGCTTTACCTAGCTGGTTGCCCACTCGCACTAAACTCTGTTTCGCAAGTTCATCACCATTCATTGCGTGCTGACATACCGCTTCAATTGTGATGTTTTCAAGGTCGGTTAAGCTTGATTCGTATCCTTGAGTAATCAGTTGCTTCACTCGTTGAATAATCGCTGGGTTTGCAGCTACGGTTTCTAAACAGCCAAAGTTTCCACATTGGCATTGCTCACCAAGCGGGTCAATTTGGATATGACCAATTTCACCGACGTTGCGGTTAAAACCAAGAAAAACCTGGCCGTTAACGATAATACCTGCGCCAGTACCGCGGTGGACGCTAACCAAAATAGAATCCTGGCAGTCTTGGCTTGCTCCAAAGTAGTGCTCAGCCAACGCCATGCCACGTACGTCGTTGCCAACAAAGCATGCTGTATTAAACTTCTCTCCAACAATTTCACCGAGAGCAAGATTATCGATATCGGTATTAGGCATGTATTCGACCACGCCAGTTGTTGGGTTAACAAGGCCCGGTAAAGTGATGCCGATAGCGATGAGTTGATCAATTTTGTCTTCGCAACGGCTTACGAAATCTTTTAATAAATCGATAAGCCCTGCGATTAAGTCTGCTTGGTTAGTGTAGTGCAATTCATGCTGATCTTCTGCCAGCGCGGTGCCACCTAAATCGTATAAACTGAACTGTACGTAATCTCGACCTAAGCGAACGGCAATCGAATGAAAAGGTTTGACTTCAGTAGTCAAAGAGATCGCACGACGACCACCAGTTGAAGCTTGTTGGGCGACCTCCTTAATAAGGCCGCGCTCTAAAAGTTGGCGGGTTATTTTGGTAACACTAGCAGGCGCGAGCTGACTCACGTCCGCGACTTGAATACGGGAGATAGGACCTTGCTGATCAATCAGCCTATATACCGCAGCGCTGTTAAGCTGTTTTACTAAATCTACATTACCAATCTGTCCGCCATTCATGCTTAATTTTGCTCGTATTGTCCGTTAACAACCGTCGCTTTTACTTTAAAGTCACGATCGAAAATAGTCAGGTTTGCAACCATCCCTTTTCGAACTCGGCCAAGGCGATCCTCAACACCAATTGCTGTTGCTGGGTATAACGTGGCCATTCGTAGAGCTTCGTCTAAAGCGATCCCCGCGTGCTCAACTGAATTCTGAACTGCTTCAATCATTGTCAAAGCTGAGCCGCCTAGCGTGCCATTTTCATCAACACACTTACCATCTCGGTAATATACTTTCTTACCGACAAAAATAAAGTGATCAATGTTAGCACCTGCTGGAGCTGTGGCATCCGTCACCAAAACAAGCTTTTCACCTTTGATTTTATGAGCAATTCGGATGTTTGCGTAGTCGACGTGAAAACCATCAGCAATAATGCCAGCATATACGTCAGGAGTATCGTAAATTGCACCAACAACTCCTGGTTCACGACCAACCATTGGTGTCATTGCATTAAAGAGGTGTGTAGCAAAAGTAATGCCTGCTTCAAAGCTTTTACGTGCTTCGGCGTAGGTTGCATTTGTGTGGCCAATTGAAACTACGATGCCAGCAGCCTTTAATCGCGCAATATGCTCTGGGTCGTTATGCTCAGGTGCTAGTGTTACTTTCGCTACGATATCGGCGTTTGTGCAGATAAGGTCGATCATGCTTTCGTCTGATGGGCGAATAAAATCTACGTTATGGATGCCTTTTTTCGCGACGTTAAGGTAAGGACCTTCGAGGTGTAAACCAAGCGATTGATTTTGATACTTGTTGTGGTACTCACGAGCTGCGGCAATTGCAGTTCGCATATCTTCATCAGATGACGTAATGAGTGTTGGCAGGAAGCTAGTACAGCCAGATTTGAGGTTTGCCTGGTGCATGATTTGCATGGTTTCAGGGGTAATTGCATCGTTTAGCATTACACCGCCACAACCGTTCAACTGCAGATCGATAAAGCCTGGACTTAGATTAGCGCCTGCAAGGTCTTTTACTTCGATGCTTTGAGGTAGCTCAGAAACCGGCACAATAGATTGAATAAGATCGTTTTCGATGATGACCGCATGATCGGTAAGAACATCACTACCGGTATAAATTTTACAGTTACTTAGCGCGTACATAGTCAGCTAGTCCTTATAGATGAGAATTCAATTTCTATATCGTTATCTAAGTAGAGACTGCTTCAGTCATATGGGTACTTAGTTTGTATCACTGAATTAGATAACGAGTCACATACAGCAAGTCGCGTTTTATCGATGTTATTGTCATAGTAACTAACTGAAAAGTAATAATTGTATGGTTTTTTATGATTCTTTTTCAGAGCAAAGTTACAGTGATTTACCCGCCTAGATACCAAAATAACACTGATTCTGCCTTGCATAAAGTGCGAGAATATTATCTTTAAAACGCCATTTTTTCGTATAATAAAATAAGTTTTATGATCTCGCTAGCAAAAACCTTCCGAAAGGGCAAATTGTGGTGATTATGATCACAAACGGTGAGCTTTTAATTTGCGGAGCAAAATTAATATCATAAACTTAGGATGACTAAATTGGACGGCTGAAATAAGTCATTCAACATAACATCTAATCCTATAGGGGGAACTTAAGGTGAACATTCTCGGATACTTCCAGAAGGTGGGTAAGGCGCTTATGGTGCCGGTTGCCACACTTCCTGCAGCAGCAATACTCATGGGTATTGGCTACTGGATCGACCCAAATGGCTGGGGCGCAAACAGTGCACTTGCTGCATTTCTTATTAAAGCTGGTGCAGCGATCATTGACAATATGTCAGTATTGTTCGCTGTTGGTGTTGCTTACGGAATGTCTAAAGACAAAGATGGCGCCGCTGCACTTTCAGGTTTCGTGGGCTTCTTAGTTGTCACAACGCTTTTGGCCCCTGGTGCAGTATCACAAATTCAAGGCATTGACCCAAGTGAAGTACCTGCTGCATTTGGTAAAATCAATAACCAGTTCGTCGGTATCTTGGTTGGTATTGTTTCTGCTGAGTTGTACAACCGTTTTTCTCACGTAGAGCTGCACAAAGCACTGGCGTTTTTCTCTGGCAAGCGTCTTGTACCGATCCTAACGTCTTTTGCTGGTATCGTTATTGCGTTCATCCTGATGTACGTTTGGCCATCAGTTTACGGCGGTCTGGTAAGTTTTGGTGAAAGCATTCAAGGTATGGGTGAAGCAGGTGCAGGTGTTTACGCATTCTTCAACCGTCTTCTAATTCCTGTTGGTCTGCACCATGCACTAAACTCAGTGTTCTGGTTTGATGTTGCTGGTATTAATGACATTCCAAACTTCCTTGGCGGTGCGAAATCATTAGCTGAAGGCACGGCAACGGTAGGTGTTACGGGGATGTACCAAGCGGGCTTCTTCCCAATCATGATGTTTGGTTTACCAGGCGCTGCTCTAGCGATGTACCATACTGCGAAATCAAAGAATAAAGAGAAAGTGGCATCTATCATGATTGCAGCTGCGTTTGCTTCATTCTTTACAGGTGTAACAGAACCACTTGAATTTGCATTCATGTTCCTTGCTCCAGGACTGTACGTTCTTCACGCAGCGCTGACTGGTCTATCAGTTTATATCGCGGCATCAATGCAGTGGATTGCAGGTTTCGGTTTCTCTGCTGGTTTAGTCGACTTAGTATTGTCGACTCGTAACCCGCTAGCGGTAAACTGGTACATGCTCATTGTACAAGGTCTTGGTTTCTTTGCGGTTTACTACTTCGTGTTCCGTACCGTGATTGTTAAGTTTGGCCTTAAAACACCGGGACGTGAAGATGATGAAGAAGCTTCATCTAACGTGGCTGGATCAAGCAATTCTTCAGAGCTTGCTCGTCAGTACTTGAAAGCACTTGGCGGTCATGACAACCTAAGTTCTATCGATGCCTGTATTACTCGTTTGCGCCTTTCTGTGAAAGATATGAGCGTTATCAATGAGAAAACTCTGAAAGATCTTGGAGCTATGGGAGTTGTGAAGCTAGGTACAAACAACCTACAAGTTATCCTTGGTCCACTAGCAGAGATTGTTGCTGGTGAGATGAAGAATGTATCTAAAGATGAAGACTTAAGTGGTGTTCAGCTACCAGCTTAACTGTTTAATAGTGGTGTGATTGTTTGTTATTGGTATTGCAAACAATTGATACTACAACATCGCAAAAGGCCTCCGCAGGAGGCCTTTTTTCGTTTAGGCCCTTTGAATCTGCTTTGCTTTCACGCTAACTCGATAAATATTGTCGTTTTAGAGCGAGTTCTTGTTGTCTAATTGCTTAGAATTGTGGATCATTAGGAACAATGTACTCTGTGAAACCATACTTGGATACAGGGTTCCGTTTTCTCTGACAATACTAATATTTTTGAGGTGCTATAGATGAGTGAAGCTGATGCTCGTCCATCAAACTTTATTCGCCAGATCATTGATAAAGATCTAGCGGATGGTAAACACACTAGCGTGCATACTCGATTCCCGCCGGAGCCAAATGGCTACCTGCATATCGGTCATGCTAAGTCTATCTGTTTGAACTTCGGTATTGCTCAGGACTACCAGGGTCAATGTAATCTGCGTTTCGACGATACAAACCCTGAAAAAGAAGACATCGAATACGTTGAGTCTATCAAGAAAGATGTAAACTGGTTGGGCTTTGAGTGGAGTGGTGAAGTATGTTACTCATCAAACTACTTCGATAAGCTTTACGAATATGCAATTGAATTGATTAACAAAGGCTTAGCGTACGTAGATGAGCTAAGTCCAGAGCAAATTCGTGAATACCGCGGCACACTAAAGGCGCCAGGTAAACCAAGTCCATACCGTGACCGTTCTGTTGAAGAGAACTTGGCGTTGTTTGAAAAAATGCGCGCTGGTGAATTTGAAGAAGGTAAAGCGTGTCTTCGTGCTAAAATCGACATGGGTTCTTCATTCATGGTCATGCGCGATCCAGTTTTATACCGAGTGCGTTTTGCTACGCACCACCAAACTGGTGATAAGTGGTGCATTTACCCAATGTACGACTTTACGCACTGTATTTCTGATGCATTAGAAGGCATTACGCACTCTATTTGTACGCTTGAATTCATGGATAACCGTCGTCTGTACGATTGGGTTCTAGACAACATCACGATCGAAAGCCGTCCACATCAATACGAGTTCAGTCGTTTAAACCTTGAATACACAGTGATGTCTAAGCGTAAGCTTAACCAGCTAGTTACTGAAAAACTGGTTAATGGTTGGGATGATCCACGTATGCCGACTGTCTCAGGTCTGCGTCGTCGTGGCTTCACACCTGCATCTATTCGTGAGTTTTGTAAGCGTATTGGTGTAACGAAGCAAGAAAATATGATCGAGTTTAGTTCATTAGAATCTTGTATTCGTGATGACCTAAACGAGAACGCTCCGCGTGCAATGGCTGTACTGGATCCTGTTAAAGTTGTTATCGAAAACTTTGAAGCAGGCGCAGTAGAAAACTTGACAGTTGCCAACCACCCAAATAAACCTGAAATGGGCGTGCGTGAAGTGCCATTCACGCGTGAATTGTGGATTGAGCGTGAAGACTTCCGTGAAGAAGCGAACAAAAAGTACAAGCGTTTAGTGCTAGGTAAAGAAGTTCGTTTACGTGGTGCTTACGTGATCAAAGCTGAGCGCGTTGAAAAAGATGCCGAAGGCAACATCACAACGATCTTCTGTTCTTACGATGCAGATACGCTAGGTAAAAACCCAGCAGATGGTCGTAAAGTGAAAGGCGTTATTCATTGGGTGTCAGCTGATAAAGCTCTTCCAGCGGAAATTCGTCTGTACGATCGTTTATTTACGGTGCCAAACCCAGGCGCAGCGGAAGATTTTGCTTCTACTATCAACCCTGAATCATTAGTTGTGATCAATGGCTTCGTCGAGCCTAGCCTAGCTTCCGCAGAAGCAGAAAAAGGTTACCAGTTTGAACGTATGGGTTACTTCTGTGCAGACTCGAAAGACTCTTCAGCAGATAATCTAGTATTCAACCGCACGGTTGGTCTACGTGATACCTGGGCAAAAATTGAGAATCAATAATCTCAATTAATGCTGAGAACGATGAAAAAATGCCAGCAAACGCTGGCATTTTTTATACCTAATCCCACAGAGTGCTATATAGATGTGCAAAACTGTGGAGAAAAAAGATGGGTGTTTAGTAGCTTTTGTTCTGTAACCAAAGTACTGACGTCTAAGGTTCTGACTTCTAGAAACAAAAAACGCCAGCATGTGCTGACGTTTACTTTTTAAATTAACAAACCCTTATTTTTTCGGTTTGTGTGCATCTGGATTGTCTTTACAACCACCATCGCTACACTTGCCGTACAAGTATAAGCTGTGGTTTGTTAGTGTGACATTGTACTTAGCTGCAATCTCTTTTTGACGTTCTTCAATAAGATCGTCAGAAAATTCAATTACCTCACCACAGTCTAGGCACACTAGGTGGTCGTGGTGATGTTGAGTCGATAATTCGAAGACTGACTTTCCACCTTCAAAGTGGTGACGAGTTACAATACCAGCATCGTCGAACTGGTTTAGAACTCGGTAAACAGTTGCTAGGCCAATTTCTTCACCTAGATCAATCAACTTTTTGTACAAATCTTCAGCACTGATGTGCTGGCAGTCTGGCTGCTGAAGTACTTCTAGAATTTTTAGCCTCGGAAGGGTTACTTTTAAACCCGCATCCTTCAGCGCCTGATTATTATCTGACATATACTTTCCCGTTGGATCATCTGCAGCGATTTAACAGAATTCAATCTTCCTACCATTATAGGATAAGCGTTCGGAACATTAAACCACGAACTTCAAAGGGTTAATAGAATCTTTTTGTAAATTAGAAATAGGTCTATTATATTACAGCTCTGACCAGTTACAATTATGTAACATTAAGCTTGGAGAGGGCAGAGATAGCGATGAATAGGCGACTAGCGAAGATATACAAACCAGGAATTGTAAAGTTCGCACTCAATATTTGGCCTCCTTTTTGGGGGGCGGGTATTAAAATCTTACATATTTCTCAAGACTTCCGTACTGTAAAGGTACGTTTAAAGCTTCGCTGGTGGAATAAAAATGCCAATCGCACCCAATATGGCGGCAGTATTTTCTCTTTAACTGATCCTATTTACTCGTTGATGCTGATGGGGATTCTACGAGAGGAATATTATGTGTGGGATAAAGAGGCAAGCATTAACTTTATTAAGCCGGGGCAAAGTGATTTGTTTGCAGAATTTGAGGTCACTGAAGGGATGCTGGAAAACATTTATCAAATGACACGGAATGGAGAAAAGTGTTTTCCTGAGTTTATTACTCATGTAAAAGATAAACAGGGGAATGTGGTTTCAGAGGTTCAACGCAAGCTTTATGTAAGAAAGAAACCTCAGTATCGCGAAGAGGAAGTACTTACCGATGCTGTGTGACAATACATACAAAAAGACCTCCAAGTGGAGGTCTTTGCATCATTCAATTTGATTAGCCTTCTAGCTCAGCTAAACACATCTCTTCATAGATCTGTTTAACCCAGCTTTCAACACGCTCGTCAGTCAATTCTGGTTGGCGGTCTTCATCAATACATAGACCTACGAATTGGCTTTCGTCACCTTCAACAAGTGCTTTAGACGCTTCAAATTCGTAGCCTTCTGTCGAGGTATGGCCAAGAATTGTGCCGCCTTTAGACTCAACGATATCACGGACTGTGCCCATCGCGTCACAGAAGTATTCTGCGTAGTCTTCTTGGTCGCCACAGCCAAAGATAGCCACTAGCTTAGTAGAGAAGTCGATTTGCTCAAGTTCAGGGAAGAAGTCATCCCAATCACATTGTGCTTCGCCGTAGTACCAAGTTGGGATACCTAGAAGAAGAAGATCGAAGTTATCAATGTCTTCTTTGCTGCTTTTCGCGATGTCTTGAACGTGAACTAGATGTTTACCTAGTTGCTTTTGAATCATCTTTGCAACGGCTTCAGTATTACCTGTGTCGCTACCGAAGAAGATACCTACACTTGCCATAGAGTCTATACCTTTACATTGTTTGTTATTGGCGATGCTACTAAGGGTTTAACCTAACCCTGAGCCTTCCCAAGTTAGCTGAATTACACCTTTTGCAATAAAGCCAGCACAGCCTAGGAAAAGGACTAACCACACAATACGACGACCAAAAACAGGTACATTGCCTTGCTTTAGCACATCTTTTATCGCCATCCCGATGAAAAAAAAGATAGCAGCAAAAAGAAGATCGAGTCCAATAGACTCGAGCATATCCATATAGTCGTAAAGCATTTTAGCCCTTCATGCCGAAAAATCTTGGGCGCACTATACCACTGTTAAACGGTAAAGTTAATGCACTACAAGAAGGGTTATTTCAATAATCTAGTGTTGCTTTTCGAATTTGTTAACTCGAAATGTATTTTCGAATGACTCTCATTACTTCTGTCGGTTTCTCGGCGTGTAACCAGTGACCAGTGCCAGCGATAATGTGTGCTTTAGCATGGTTAAATTGTCGCTTCACTGCCGGCTGATGTTCTGGCATTAAGTAGTCAGAGTCGCCGCCTTTGATAAATAAAGTTGGGATATCTGTTGGTGTGATTTCTTGCCAGCCAATAATTTGGTCATAATTCTCAAAAAGGCTCGGTACGTTAAACCGCCAATCCATCTTATCGCCATTTTTGTACAGTGATTTAGAGAGAAATTGTCTTACACCATCGAGTTCAATATGTTGAGCTAGGATATCCATGGCTTGCTGTCGATTTGCTGGTTTTTCATTAATAACAGCATGTAAGCCGTTAAAAACATTATCGTGACGGTTCGTAGTGTAGGCAACAGGCGCCATGTCGAGAACGACTAACTGCTTGACTACATTTGGAGCAATGTCCACAAGAGCCATCGCGACTTTTCCGCCCATGGAGTGACCAATAACAATAGATGGCTCAACGTTTAAGTGCTGAAGGAGCTGAGCCACATCTTTTGCCATATCGGTATAGTTATGGACTTCGGAGTGGAAAGAGAGGCCGTGATTTCTCAGATCAATACTGATCACCGTGTGATCTTTAATAAGATCGCGGGCGAGTAGACCCAGATTACTTAAACTACCAAACAATCCGTGAATCAAAACAACTGTTTGGCCTTGGCCTTCCTGCTTATAGTTGAGTAATGCTGACATTTTATCTTATTCGTGATGGGTTTAACGTGGAGTATCCGCGTGGATCTCGTTATAATCCCCCAGAGTTTAAACATTGAGAATGTGAAAAGCGAATGAAAACAATTGAGGTTGATGAGGATCTATACCGTTATATAGCTAGTCAAACTAAGCATATCGGTGAAAGCGCCTCGGAAATTTTGCGACGCCTTTTAAACCTTGATGGTCAGTTGCAGGAAGCTAAAGCCGCGCCTGTAGTAGAGAAGCCACAAGGGATTGTAGTAAGTAAAGATGCGGGTAAAACGGAATCTGTTGATGTAGTGAAAGAAATGCGTTCGCTGCTTATTTCTGATGAGTTTGCCGGTCTAAAAAAAGCGATTGATCGCTTTATGTTGGTATTATCGACCTTACATAAATTGAATCCAGAAGGTTTCGCCCAGGCTACGAATGTAAAAGGACGCAAACGCGTGTACTTTGCAGATAATGAAGAAACCTTGCTAGCAAACGGTAATACGACCAAGCCAAAAGCCATTCCTGGCACACCGTTTTGGGTTATCACGAATAACAATACAAGTCGTAAAAGACAGATGGTTGAACAAGTGATGGCACACATGGGGTTCCAACCTGACTTAATAGAAAAAGTAACAGGTTCAATCTAAGAAACCTGATAGAAGCCTCATAATGCGTCGCAGTGAGCGGATATTATGAGGCTTTTTTAATTTTATTTGTATTGAAAGAAAGGATGTCAAACATGGCTATGCACCCTCGTGCTGGGCAAAAAGCGCAGCAGGAAGATCTTCACAATATCCCAGCACTCGTTGCTAACTACTTCTTACTTCAACCAGACGCGGCAAACGCAGAACACAAAGTTCAATTTGGTACTTCTGGCCACCGCGGTACTGCAGACAAGCACACTTTTAACGAAAACCACATTTTAGCGATCGCTCAAGCGGTAGCAGAAGTTCGTGCTGAGCAAGGCACAACTGGCCCGTTGTTTGTGGGTAAAGACACGCATGCGCTATCTGAACCAGCTTTTTCAAGTGTGATTGAAGTATTGATCGCAAATGGTGTGAAAGTGATTGTCCAACAAGACAACGGTTACACGCCAACACCGGGTATTTCACACGCGATTCTGACTTACAACATCAAACACGATGAAAAAGCAGACGGTATCGTTATTACCCCATCACATAACCCACCACAAGACGGCGGTATCAAATACAATCCGACACATGGTGGTCCTGCAGAAGCAGAGTTGACTCAAGCTATCGAAGATCGTGCGAACGAACTGATTGCTGAAGGTTTACAAGGTGTGAAACGCCTACCACTAGCAGAAGCAAAAGCATCGGATCTGTTTGTAGAGATGGACTTGGTGAAGCCATACATCGATGACCTGGTGAACGTTATCGATATGGAAGCAATCCAAAAAGCAAACCTGAAGATTGGTGTAGATCCATTGGGTGGCAGCGGCATCGATTACTGGCGTCAAATAGGTCAGGCATACAACCTAGACCTAACGCTAGTAAGTGAATCGATCGATCCTTCTTTCCAATTCATGTCGCTAGATAAAGACGGCGTTGTGCGTATGGACTGTTCTTCTCCTTACGCAATGGCGGGTCTATTGGCACTGAAAGACGAATACGATTTAGCATTTGGTAACGATCCTGACTACGACCGTCACGGTATCGTTACGCCAAAAGGTTTGATGAACCCGAACCACTTCTTAGCCGTTTGTATCGACTACTTGTACCGTCATCGTGACGCGTGGGGTAAAGATGTAGCTGTTGGTAAAACACTAGTATCAAGTGCACTGATTGACCGTGTTGTTGCGGATCTAGGTCGTGAGCTATGTGAAGTACCAGTAGGCTTTAAATGGTTTGTTGATGGTCTGTACACTGGTAAATTCGGCTTCGGTGGCGAAGAAAGTGCCGGGGCATCTTTTCTTCGTAAAGATGGTACGCCTTGGTCAACAGACAAAGACGGCATCTTGTTATGTCTTCTAGCGGCAGAGATCACTGCGGTAACGGGTAAGAACCCACAAGACTACTATGAAGAGCTAGCGGCGAAACACGGTGAGTCGAAATACAACCGTATTCAAGCTGTAGCGAATGGCCCTCAAAAAGACGTACTGAAGAAGTTGTCACCAGAAATTGTCGCGGCTGAAACACTAGCGGGTGATCCAATTACGGCTCGTCTCACGCATGCACCAGGCAATGGTGCTGCGATTGGTGGCCTTAAAGTAACGACAGCTAACGGTTGGTTCGCTGCTCGTCCATCAGGCACAGAGGACATCTACAAGATTTACTGTGAAAGCTTCAAAGGTGAAGAACATCTGAAACAAATCGAAGCTGAAGCACAAGAAATAGTTAATCAAGTATTTGCAGCCGCTGGTTTGTAAAACATCCAATGGTCAATGTATCTAGCAAAGGGTTGATGTGAAAACATCAACCCTTTCATGTTTAAGTGCCCCGAACAGCTTTATCTCCGGGCCATGAATCTGGTACCACAAACCAGAATTGACCGTCTTCCGTTTGTGCGTGTATGAATCGATCTAAAGGCTTTTCAATAGGTTGAGAGAAATCGTCTGTTCCGATCGCCCAGCATGGTTTATGTAAATGATAAAGGGGTTTACCAATTAAATCCCATTGACTTTGATAGCACCAGTAACCACTAATCTGACTTGGATTTAATTCATAACCCAAGCACTCCTTAGGAGTTGGCTCTGGAGTAAACGGATTAATATAGAGTCGTCCTTGCATCATTAGGCGCTCTTCTGGAGAGTCGTTTAAAGGAATTATTTTTTGAAATTCCGGGCGATCGCTCATTTTCAGCTGATGCATGAGCATTCTATCCAATTTTGCATGTAACTGGTCGTGAGCATTCGGGCCATACCAAATGCCGTTGCAAAGAAGATAAAACTTAATCGCCACTTCCCAATGTTCTATCTGATTTGATTCTGTATTCCTCAACACCAAATCGACAGCACCAATGGTCTTACCTTTAGCGTCGTTTAACTGAATCTCTTCGGCAATAATCTGATATCGTCCTGAATTAGAAAGAGCCGCAGTGCATAGGTGCTGATATAAAAAACCCAGTCTCGGATTACCATTGTATTGTTCTGAGCTATTCAAAGGTTTGACCGAGACATCTTCTAAGGTTGCAAACGGAGGGCGTAACTTGAAAAGCGGAGGTGAAGTGGCGATCCATTGGTAAAAGCGTTGCAGTTGGTTCATCCGTATCCCTAAATTTATGGTGAGGCGACAAGCTTTGTTATTGTAACTAAATTTGCTTTTGAGGGTAGGGTGGCTAGCATCGATATTAGGGTTCGAGATACACTTTAAAGACCTAAATGATATCAAGGTGCCAGATGTCAAAAACGTTGTTGTATCAACTAGGTTGCACTCTTTCGTCTGATTCCATCGAGAGGTTATTTAGGTTTACATGCGCTAGAAATTGGAAGTAATAATGAATAACTTAAAGCTAGAACAGATTCTTAATGACAAACTGTCACCGCAGTTAATTAAAGATTACGCGCCAAATGGGTTACAGGTAGAAGGGAAATCAGCGGTAAAGCGTGTTATCACTGGCGTAACCGCCTCTCAAGCCTTAATCGATAAAGCGATTGAGCTTAATGCAGACGCATTGCTTGTTCATCATGGCTATTTTTGGAAAGGTGAGCCTGAGCCAATTCGTGGTATGAAAGGTAAACGAATTCGTAGCCTGATCAAAAATGGTATCAACTTATATGGTTATCACCTTCCTCTAGATATTCATCCAGAGCTAGGCAACAACGCTGAATTAGCTCGCTTACTTGAAATCGAAGTAGAAGGTGGGCTTGAAGGGCACCCTCAGTCAGTTGCTATGTTTGGGCGCTTGAAAAAGCCGATGTCTGGTGTTGAATTTGCGAGTAAGATCAACCAAGTTCTTGATAGAGAGCCTCTGCATATCGCCCCAGAGAATACCGATAAGATGATTGAGGCAGTCGGCTGGTGCACCGGTGGAGGACAGGACTTCATTGAACTTGCTGTACAGCACGGGCTGGATGCATTTATCTCTGGAGAAATTTCAGAGCGCACCACTTATACCGCTCGTGAAATGGACATTCATTACTTTGCTGCAGGTCATCATGCTACTGAGCGTTATGGTGTTCAGGCCTTAGGCAAATGGCTAGCGGATGAATATGGCCTACATGTGGAGTTTATCGATATAGATAATCCGGTTTGACGTTCGCTATTCGTAACGTTAAGTGCTGAAAAGAAAAAGGGTTGAGACGAAAATCTCAACCCTTTTGTTTGTCTATCTTCGTACTAAAAGATCATTCACGTTCGTGAAGTGGAGAAAACTCACGTTGTGTTTCGCCAGTGTATAGCTGACGAGGACGACCAATGCGGTTCAGTGGATCGCTATGCATTTCGTTCCAGTGAGCAATCCAGCCGATGGTACGAGAAATCGCGAAGATAACCGTAAACATAGAAACTGGAATACCAATCGCTTTAAGAATGATACCTGAGTAGAAGTCTACGTTCGGGTACAGCTTCTTAGACACGAAGTACTCATCAGAAAGCGCAATGCGCTCAAGTTCCATTGCAACGTCTAGCAGAGGGTCTTGAATGTTTAGCTCTTTGAGAACTTCATGACACGTTTCGCGCATTACTGTCGCACGTGGGTCGTAGTTCTTGTAAACGCGGTGACCAAAGCCCATTAAGCGGAATGGGTCATCTTTGTCTTTCGCGCGGTCTACATATTCAGGGATGTTATCGACGCTGCCAATCTCTTCTAGCATTCTCAAGCAGGCTTCGTTTGCACCACCGTGAGCAGGCCCCCAAAGGGATGCAATACCAGCGGCAATACATGCAAATGGGTTCGCACCAGAAGAGCCAGCTAGGCGTACAGTTGATGTCGACGCATTCTGTTCGTGATCCGCGTGTAGAGTGAAAATCTTATCCATCGCACGGGCAACCACAGGATTTACTTCATACTCTTCGCAAGGGTTTGCGAACATCATATGCAAGAAGTTCTCAGCGTAGCTAAGGTCGTTACGAGGGTAAATAAATGGCTGACCGATAGAGTATTTGTAACACATCGCCGCCAGCGTTGGCATTTTTGACAGCAGACGGTACGCTGCAATTTCGCGGTGTTCGTCGTTGTTAATGTCAAGAGAGTCGTGATAGAAGGCTGCAAGTGCTCCAACTACACCACACATTACCGCCATTGGATGAGCATCGCGTCGGAAGCCATGGAAAAAGCTTGCGATTTGCTCGTGTACCATTGTGTGACGAGTAACGGTCGTTTTGAATTGCTCGTATTGTTCTCGGGTAGGGGCTTCACCATAAAGAAGGATGTAACATACTTCTAAGTAATCTGCGTTATTGGCTAATTGATCAATCGGGAAACCGCGGTGCAAAAGAATACCTTTGCCGCCATCGATGTACGTGATTGATGATTCACAAGATGCAGTGGCAAGAAAACCTGGGTCAAAAGTAAAGTAACCATTGGCTCCCAGCTTACGAACGTCAATTACAGGTGTACCTAGCGTACCGTCCATAATTGGCAGTTCGATTGGCGCTTGACCTTCAACATGAAGGGTCGCTTTCTTATCCGCCATAACAATCTCCTTTGTTTATTATTTAATCCGTCCAGGATGTTTATGTGCCATTTTTGTACTGTTGTTAAAGCTTAAAGTCAATTTTTCTCCATCTTTGTGTGCACTTGTTATGATTTTTCTCATGAAAATCGTTAAAAATCTGTTCTATGTAGCATAATTTGTTACACCAATTGTATTAGAATGTTGCTCGCCGTATATTGGCAAAGAAAATTTTAGTTAAATCCTTATAAATTCGGGGGCTAGAAACAAAGAGTGAGGTTTGTTGCTGGATTCCGTTTGTTAACAAATTGTTTACAATTATCTGGGTGGTTACTCGCGATATTTGTTAAATAGATGTTAACTTTTGTACGTTTGGAAGCTGAAATTGGTTATAACAATAAATGCTCAATGGAGCTGAGTGAGCAAGCCCGTGAAAGAAAGAAAGTCAAGACCTGTTAATTTAGATTTACAGACCATCCACTTTCCTATCACAGCAATCGCATCCATCCTACACCGTGTGTCTGGGGTAATTACGTTTGTTGCGGTGGGTATATTACTGTGGTTACTATCCATTTCTCTGTCATCCCCAATGGGTTTTATGGAAGCCGCTGACATCGTCGATAGCTTCTTCGTAAAATTCATCCTGTGGGGAATTCTTACTGCACTTGCCTACCACATCGCAGGTGGTATCCGTCACTTATTGATGGATCTAGGTCACTTTGAAGAACTAGATTCAGGCACGATGAGCGCTAAAGTCGCGTTTGGTGCAACAGCAGTATTATCATTATTGGCGGGGATCTTGGTATGGTAAAACACGTATCTTCATTTGGTCGTAATGGTGTACACGATTTCCTACTAATTCGTGCAACTGCAATCATTATGACGTTATACACGATTTATCTGATTAGCTTCTGTGCATTTTCAGATATCTCTTACGCATCTTGGACCCAATTCTTTGGTGGTACCTTCACTAAAGTATTCACCATGTTGGCACTTGTCTCGATCCTGATTCACGCATGGGTTGGTTTGTGGCAGGTATTAACTGATTACATTAAGTGCGCGAAACTACGTGGCGCACTACAACTTGGTGTTATTGCCGTGCTATTCGGCTATGTCTTCTCTGGTCTATTTATTCTGTGGGGTGCGTAAGTGTCTATTCCAGTTCGTGAGTTTGATGCCGTAGTAATCGGCGCTGGTGGTGCAGGTATGCGCGCTGCACTACAAATTTCAGAACAAGGCCTATCATGTGCTTTGTTGTCAAAAGTATTTCCAACACGTTCTCATACTGTGTCTGCACAGGGTGGCATTACTGTTGCTCTGGGTAACTCGCACAAAGACGATTGGCAATGGCACATGTACGATACCGTTAAAGGTTCCGACTACATCGGTGACCAGAACGCGATTGAATACATGTGTAAAAATGGTCCTGAGTCAGTTATCGAGCTTGAAAAAATGGGTCTTCCATTCTCTCGTTTCGATAACGGTACCATCTACCAACGTCCATTCGGTGGTCAATCTAAAGAGTTTGGTGGTGAGCAGGCTGCTCGTACAGCCGCTGCTGCAGACCGTACTGGTCACGCACTTCTTCACACGCTTTACCAGCAAAACGTAAAACACAAAACAACCATCTTCTCGGAGTGGTACGCTTTGGATCTTGTGAAAAACCAAGACGGCGCAATCATGGGTTGTACTGCGATTTGTATGGAAACGGGTGAAATCTGTTACTTCAAATCGAAAGCGACCATTCTAGCTACAGGTGGTGCAGGTCGTATTTACGCATCGACCACTAACGCGCACATCAACACGGGTGATGGCGTTGGTATGGCGCTTCGCGCAGGCGTTCCAATGCAAGATATGGAAATGTGGCAGTTCCACCCAACAGGTATTGCTGGCGCGGGTGTTCTAGTGACGGAAGGTTGTCGTGGTGAAGGTGGTTACCTTCTAAATAAAGATGGTGAACGCTTCATGGAGCGCTACGCACCAAACGCGAAAGACCTTGCTGGTCGTGACGTGGTTGCTCGTTCAATGATGATTGAAATTCGTGAAGGCCGCGGCTGTGATGGTCCTTGGGGTCCACATATCAAGTTGAAACTTGATCACCTTGGTAAAGAAGTACTTGAATCACGTCTACCAGGTATCTGTGAACTGTCTCGTACATTTGCACACGTTGACCCAGTGAAAGAGCCAATTCCAGTAATTCCAACTTGTCACTACATGATGGGTGGTGTACCTACTCAAGTCTCTGGCCAAGCAATTAAGCAGAAGGCCGACGGTAGCGAGATGGAAGTACAAGGCCTTTACGCATGTGGTGAGATTGCTTCTGTATCGGTACACGGTGCTAACCGTCTGGGCGGCAACTCATTACTAGACTTGGTCGTCTTTGGTCGTGCTACTGGCTTGCACCTTGGCGAAACGCTAGCAGCGCAAGCGGAAGCTCGTCCTGCAACAGAATCTGATATTGAAGCGTCTCTAGCGCGTACTATGCGTTGGGAAAACAGCACTGGTGGTGAAGATCCAGTTCAGATTCGTAAAGACCTACAAGCATGCATGCAAAACAGCTTCTCGGTATTCCGTGAAGGCGATGCGATGGCAACCGGTCTAGAAGAGTTGAAAGTGATTCGCGAACGTTTGAAAGACGCGCATCTAGCGGACAAGTCTTCAGAGTTCAACACGCAGCGTATCGAGTGTCTAGAACTTGATAACCTGATGGAAACCGCGTTTTCAACTGCCGTTGCAGCGAACTACCGTACAGAGAGTCGTGGCGCACATGCTCGTTTCGATTTCCCTGAGCGTGATGATGAGAACTGGCTATGCCACTCTATCTACAATCCGGAAACAGAAGCGATGACTAAGCGTGATGTGAACATGACGCCAACGCATCGTGAAGCTTTCCCGCCGAAAGTACGTACATACTAAAGGGAGGATACGACTATGAAATTAAACTTCTCTTTATACCGTTACAATCCGGATGTGGATACTAAGCCTTACATGAAAGAGTATACCCTTGAGGTAGACGAAGGCTCAGACATGATGGTGCTTGATGCATTGATTCTGCTAAAAGAGCAAGATCCAAGCATCGCGTTCCGTCGCTCATGCCGTGAAGGGGTATGTGGTTCTGATGGTTTGAATATGAATGGTAAAAACGGCCTAGCGTGTATCACACCGTTATCTGCTCTACAAGGCGATAAGATAGTTATTCGTCCACTACCAGGGTTACCTGTCGTGCGCGATCTTATCGTTGACATGACGCAGTTCTATGATAACTATGCGAAAGTTAAACCATTCTTGATTGATGATGGTGCATTACCACCATCACGTGAGAATCTACAATCGCCTGATGACCGTGCGCATTTAGATGGATTGTACGAATGTATCATGTGTGCATGTTGTACAACGTCTTGCCCATCATTCTGGTGGAACCCTGATAAATTCATCGGCCCAGCTGGTCTTCTCGCAGCGTACCGTTGGCTAATTGATAGCCGCGATACGGCAACAGATGAACGTTTGTCTGATCTTGATGATGCATTTAGCGTTTTTCGTTGCCATGGCATCATGAATTGTGTAAGTGTTTGTCCTAAGGGATTAAATCCGACGAAAGCCATCGGTCACATTAAGTCGATGTTGGTTAATCGTTCGGTTTAATTTACTCGCTCTTAGGAATGTCGCAGTGTTGCGGATCACCCGATATGACCGCTTCACTGCTTCAGTAATATTCGAGTAAAGAATACAAAAATTGCCGACCGTATTTTTAGTCGGCTCTTATAGCTCGGCAAAGACCGAAGCAAACGTGAAAACTACTGGTTAAGGGAAAATATGCACAACGGCGTGATGAAGGCATGGCTCGAGTCTTCACACTTGGCTGGCGCCAATGCAACGTATGTAGAGGACCTCTACGAACTGTATCTAAGTGATCCCGATCTGGTAAGTGAGGAGTGGAAACGTGTTTTTGAAGGCTTGCCTAAGCCATCAGAAGAAGTGGCAGAACAACCACATTCACGTGTCCGTGACTACTTCCGACGACTCGCTAGAGAAACAAAGCATTACAATGTCCAAGTTAGTGACCCAGATGTCGATGCAAAACAAGTAAAAGTTCTACAGCTAATCAACGCATACCGTTTCCGCGGGCATGAAGCTGCAGAATTAGACCCACTAGGTCTATGGCAACGCCCAACCGTGGCGGAGTTAGACCCTGCTTTTCATAATCTTACCGAAGATGACTTCGAAGAAACTTTCAACGTAGGTTCTTTTGCTGTTGGGCAAGAAACCATGAAGTTGAAAGATATCTATGAAGCCCTCAACAAAACTTATTGCGGTTCCATCGGTGCTGAATACATGCACATGACTGACACAGAGCAAAAGCGTTGGATTCAGCAACGCCTTGAGTCTGTCGTAGGCCAGCCATCATTCAACAAAGATGAGAAGCGCACATTCCTAGAAGAGCTAACAGCCGCTGAAGGTTTGGAGCGTTACCTCGGAGCGAAATTCCCAGGTGCAAAACGTTTCTCTTTAGAAGGTGGTGATGCGTTGATTCCGATGACGAAAGAGTTGATCCGTCATGCGGGTACAAGTGGAATGCGTGAAGTGGTTATCGGTATGGCTCACCGCGGTCGTTTGAACATGCTGGTGAACGTACTTGGTAAGAAACCTCAAGACCTGTTTGATGAGTTCGCCGGTAAACACGACGAAACTTGGGGTACGGGTGATGTGAAATATCACCAAGGTTTCTCTGCTGATTTTGCGACTCCTGGCGGTGATGTTCACTTAGCACTTGCATTTAACCCGTCGCACCTAGAAATCGTAAACCCAGTAGTCATGGGCTCAGTTCGAGCACGTCAAGATCGCTTGGGTGATAATCAAGGTAGCAAAGTGCTTCCTATCACCATCCACGGTGATTCTGCAATCGCTGGTCAGGGTGTGGTTGCCGAAACGTTCAACATGTCTCTTGCTCGTGGGTTCCAAGTTGGTGGTACGGTACGTATCGTCATCAACAACCAAGTAGGCTTTACGACGTCTAATCCTCGTGACACGCGTTCTACGATGTACTGTACCGATATCGCGAAGATGGTGCAGGCGCCAATTTTCCATGTAAATGCCGATGACCCAGAAGCAGTTGCTTTTGTTACTCGCATTGCATTGGATTACCGTAACGAGTTCAAGCGCGATGTCGTAATCGATCTTGTGTGTTACCGTCGCCACGGTCACAATGAGGCAGATGAGCCAAATGCGACTCAGCCTTTGATGTACCAGAAAATCAAAAAGCATCCTACACCACGCAAATTGTATGCAGATGTTCTGATCGATAAAAATGAGTCAGATATCGAGACGGCGACTCAGTTAGTCAATGAGTATCGCGATGCATTAGATCGCGGTGAAGTGGTTGTTAAAGAATGGCGTCCAATGGCATTGCACTCTGTAGACTGGTCCCCTTACTTAGGGCATGAATGGGATATGGAGTGGGATTCAAAATACGACAAGACACGCCTTGTTGAGCTAGGCAATCGTCTGTGTCAGTACCCAGAAAGCCATAAACTGCAAAGCCGTGTTAATAAGCTATACAACGATCGTCTAGCAATGATGACCGGTGAAAAAGCCATTGACTGGGGTATGGCTGAAACATTGGCGTATGCTACATTGGTTGACGATGGCAAGCGTATTCGTCTTTCTGGTCAGGACTCGGGTCGTGGTACTTTCTTCCACCGTCACTCGGTTCTTCATAACCAAACCGATGCAAGCACTTACATTCCATTAGCGAATATTCATGACAACCAAGGGCCATTCCAAGTCTTTGACTCAGTATTGTCAGAAGAAGCTGTGTTGGCGTTTGAATACGGTTACGCAACAGCCGAACCAGGTGGTTTAACTATCTGGGAAGCACAGTTTGGTGATTTTGCCAACGGTGCACAAGTTGTTATCGACCAGTTTATCTCGTCAGGCGAGCAAAAGTGGGCGCGTTTGTGCGGTCTTACTATGCTTCTACCTCATGGTTATGAAGGTCAAGGTCCTGAGCACTCATCTGCACGTTTAGAGCGTTACCTTCAGCTTTGTGCTGAGCAAAATATGCAGGTTGTGGTTCCTTCAACACCGGCTCAGGTGTACCACATGATTCGTCGTCAGGTTGTACGCCCAATGCGTCGACCTCTCATTGTTATGTCGCCGAAATCTTTGCTGCGCCACCCTCTATGTACTTCAACGATTGAAGACTTGGCGGATGGTACATTCCAATCTGCAATTCCAGAAGTAGATGATTTAGAACCAAGCAAAGTGAAACGTGTCGTGTTCTGTGCTGGTAAGGTTTACTTTGACCTACTAGAGCAGCGCCGTAACAACGAGCAAGACGATGTTGCTATCGTGCGTATTGAACAGCTTTACCCATTCCCAATGGAAGAAGTACAAGCAGCAATTGCTCAATACACTAACGTTGAAGACTTCGTGTGGTGTCAGGAAGAACCTCAGAACCAAGGTGCTTGGTACTGTAGCCAACATAACTTCCGTGCCGCTATTCCTGCAGGTGCAAATCTTAAATACGCAGGTCGCCCAGCTTCTGCTTCGCCAGCAGTTGGCTACATGTCGGTGCACTTGAAACAACAAAAAGCGTTGGTTGAAGACGCTCTGAACGTGAACTCAAAAACTTCGAATTAAGAACTAGAAGTTAAAGGAAGAAACAGATATGACAATTGAAATTCTGGTTCCAGATTTACCTGAATCAGTTGCTGATGCAACCGTAGCGACATGGCACAAACAACCAGGCGACGCAGTAGAGCGTGACGAGGTTTTGGTTGACATCGAAACAGACAAAGTTGTGCTAGAAGTTCCAGCTCCGGAAGCTGGCGTTTTAGAAGCTATTGTTGAAGCAGAAGGTGCGACAGTACTTTCTAAACAAATCATTGCTAAATTGAAGCCAGGCGCAGTTGCAGGTGAACCAACTGCAGACAAAACAGAAGGTACTGAAGCATCTCCTGATAAGCGTCACAAAGCTGCGCTTAGCGAAGAAAGTAATGACGCATTAAGCCCAGCAGTGCGCCGTTTATTGGCTGAACATGGCTTAGAAGCAAGCCAAGTGAAAGGCACTGGTGTTGGTGGTCGTATTACGCGCGAAGATATTGAAGCGCATCTTGCGAACGCTAAATCTGCGTCAAAAGAAGACTCGCCAGCAGTGGTTGACGTGCCGGCAGCGGCTCGCAGTCAGAAACGTGTTCCAATGACTCGCCTTCGTAAGACAGTTGCTAACCGTTTGCTAGAAGCGAAGAACAACACGGCAATGCTAACGACGTTTAACGAAGTGAACATGAAACCAATCATGGACCTTCGTAAGCAGTACAAAGATCAGTTCGAAGAGCGTCACGGTATTCGTTTGGGCTTCATGTCTTTCTACGTGAAAGCAGTGACAGAAGCGCTTAAGCGTTACCCAGAAGTAAATGCTTCGATTGATGGCGATGACATTGTTTACCACAACTACTTCGACATTAGCATGGCGGTATCAACGCCACGTGGTCTAGTTACACCTGTCCTAAAAGACTGTGACAAGCTTGGTTTCGCTGATGTTGAAAAAGGCATCAAAGAGCTGGCTATCAAAGGTCGTGATGGCAAGCTAACGGTAGACGAGCTAATGGGCGGTAACTTCACTATCACAAACGGTGGTGTGTTTGGTTCACTAATGTCTACACCAATCATCAACCCACCTCAATCAGCGATTCTTGGTATGCATAAGATCCAAGAGCGTCCGATGGCAGTGGATGGCAAAGTTGAAATCTTGCCGATGATGTACCTAGCGTTATCTTACGATCACCGCCTAATTGACGGTCGTGAATCAGTTGGTTTCCTAGTAACGATTAAAGAGTTACTAGAGGACCCAGCACGTCTCCTATTAGACGTTTAATATCGCTAAAACGTCTAGTTATCGTAGGTAGCTAGACGTTAAAAATTTCAATGGCTAGACTAGCTCAACGTTTGGCCTTCATTTGAATCCTTCAGTATGAGAACTCATGATGAAGGATTGATTTGAGAAGACCCTACAGACGTACAAGCAGCCAAGACTGCAGCGTTATGGAAATAATAAATCCCTTAAGGGAAAAACAAACGGAATATCGAAATGAATTTGCATGAATACCAAGCCAAACAGCTGTTTGCAGAATTCGGTTTGCCTGTGCCAGAAGGCTACGCATGTGATACACCACAAGAAGCTTTTGAAGCCGCAGGCCGTATTAGTACAGCCAAGAAAGTAGTTAAATGTCAGGTTCACGCTGGTGGCCGTGGTAAAGCGGGTGGCGTAGAGCTACACGATACAAAAGAAGGCGTTAAAGAGTTTGCACAGAAGTGGTTAGGTAAAAACCTAGTGACTTACCAAACTGACGCTAACGGTCAGCCAGTAACAAAAATCCTTGTTGAAGAAGCTTCAAATATTGCGAACGAACTATACCTAGGTGCGGTAGTTGACCGTGCTAGCCGTAAGATCGTTTTCATGGCTTCTACCGAAGGTGGTGTGGAAATTGAAAAAGTTGCGGAAGAAACGCCGGAACTCATCCACAAAGCAGCAATTGACCCACTAGTAGGTCCACAAGCTTACCAAGGTCGTGAGCTAGCGTTCAAACTTGGTCTTGAAGGCGACCAAATCAAACAATTCGTTAAGATCTTTATGGGTCTTGGCACTATGTTCTCTCAGTACGACCTTGCTCTGCTAGAGATCAACCCACTTGTGATTACTGGCGAAGGCAACTTGCTATGTCTTGACGGTAAGATCAACATCGACTCAAACGCACTGTACCGTCAGCCTAAGCTTCGTGAAATGCACGATCCTTCACAAGAAGATGAGCGTGAAGCACACGCAGCTCAGTGGGAGCTGAACTACGTAGCACTAGACGGTAACGTTGGCTGTATGGTTAACGGTGCAGGCCTAGCAATGGGTACGATGGATATCGTAAACCTACACGGCGGCAAACCAGCTAACTTCTTAGATGTAGGTGGCGGCGCGACGAAAGAGCGTGTTGCTGAAGCATTCAAGATCATCCTATCTGATGACAATGTGAAAGCGGTACTTGTTAACATCTTCGGTGGTATTGTACGTTGTGACATGATCGCAGAAGGTATTATCGGTGCGGTTAAAGAGGTAGGCGTAAGCGTACCTGTTGTTGTTCGTCTTGAAGGTACTAACGCCGACCTAGGTCGCGAAGTTCTTGCTAATTCTGATGTTGATATCATTGCTGCTGAGTCGCTAACTGATGCTGCTCAGAAAGTTGTTGCTGCTGCGGAGGCTAAATAATGTCTGTATTAATTAACAAAGACACTAAAGTAATCTGTCAGGGGTTCACTGGTGGTCAAGGTACTTTCCACTCAGAGCAAGCTATCGCATACGGTACGCAAATGGTTGGCGGTGTGTCTCCAGGTAAAGGTGGCCAAACTCACCTAGGTCTTCCTGTATTCAACACAGTTCGTGAAGCAGTAGAAGCGACTGGTGCAACAGCGACAGTCATCTACGTACCAGCACCTTTCTGTAAAGATGCAATCCTAGAAGCGATTGACGCGGGTATCGAGCTAATCGTAACGATTACTGAAGGTATCCCTACAACAGATATGATCGACGTGAAAGTGAAGCTAGAAGAAACTGGCGTTCGCATGATCGGTCCTAACTGTCCGGGTGTTATCACTCCTGATGAGTGTAAGATCGGTATCATGCCTGGTCACATTCACAAGAAAGGCAAAGTAGGTATCGTATCTCGTAGCGGTACTCTAACTTACGAAGCAGTTAAACAAACCACTGACGAAGGTTTCGGCCAGTCTACTTGTGTTGGTATCGGTGGTGACCCAATCCCGGGTTCAAACTTCATTGATATCCTAAAACTGTTCCAAGAAGACCCTGAGACAGAAGCGATCGTTATGATCGGTGAGATCGGTGGTACTGCAGAAGAAGAAGCAGCAGCATACATTAAAGAAAATGTAACGAAGCCAGTGGTTTCTTACATTGCTGGTGTAACTGCACCTCCTGGTAAGCGTATGGGCCATGCTGGTGCGATTATCTCTGGTGGTAAAGGTACTGCTGAAGACAAATTTGCTGCACTAGAAGCGGCTGGCGTTAAAACTGTGAAATCTCTAGCAGAGATTGGCCAAGGTCTACGTGAAGTGACGGGTTGGTAATCGACCACACTACTTAATAAGTATTAAAAAGCCTGCGATTTCGCAGGCTTTTCTTTTTCCGTTTCCGTGGGTTTATGTTTGTTGTTAGCAAGGTCTTTCGCGTTTAATACTCAATGCGATTATGCTTTGCTTTTAATCAGCTGGCTCAGCATAAATAAGGATGTTGCGCTGATCACTACGGAAGGGCCGGCCGGTGTATCGAAGTGCCATGATAGGCTAAGCCCCATCAGTACTGCCACTGAGCCAATAATGGATGCGAACAATGCCATTTGCTCTGGTGATGAAGAGACTTTACGTGCTGTTGCTGCTGGGATAATTAGGAGCGAAGTCATGATCAACGCGCCAACGAACTTCATACCTACTGCGATTACTACACCCACCATTAGCATTAACACCAATCTAACTAAGTCTGTATTCACGCCCTCAACAGCGGCAAGTTCTTCACTAACAGTGCTAGAAAGCAGTGGGCGCCAGAAGACGTACAAACACGCACTTACCGCAACAACACCTGCGTAAATAAACATCAGATCTTGTGGAGAGACGGCAAGTAAGTCCCCAAATAGGTAGCTCATTAAATCGACGCGCACGTTTTCCAAAAAGCTAACCGATACTAAACCGATAGAGAGTGCACTGTGTGCCAAGATACCTAACAACGTGTCTGTAGCCACAAGTTGTTGCTTTTGCAGAGTGACAAGCAAAACGGCCAGAGCTAAACAGCAGACGAGTAGCGCAAGGTAGAGATTTACGTTGAGCAAGAAGCCCAGCGCTAGGCCCATTAACGATGCATGAGCTAGGGTATCTCCGAAGTAAGCCATTTTACGCCAAACGACAAATGACCCAAGTGGACCGGCAATGATCGCGATACCAATACCAGCAAGAATAGAAGGTAGGAGAAACTCAATCATGATGGTGATGTCCGTGTTTATGGTGGGAGCATGATGTCGCATCACCGCTTACTGGCGTTCCGGATAAATCGTGATGATGGTGCTCATGGTCGTGATGATAAAACGCGAGAGACTCTCTTGCTGCATTGCCAAATAGTGCGATGTAAGAAGGGTGCTGAGTAATAGTGGCAGGTGAACCTGAGCAGCAAACATGGTGATGCAGACAAATAACATCGTCCGTTTTCGCCATCACTAAATGTAAGTCATGCGATACCATAAATACGCCACAATCAAAGCGGTGACGAATGCTCTCAATTAAGTCATAGAGATCGATTTGACCTTGGATATCCACTCCCTGAGCTGGTTCATCTAATACCAACAGCTGAGGACGTTGAAGCAGAGCGCGAGCCAGTAACACTCGTTGGTTTTCACCACCGGATAAGCGATGCATATTACTATTAAGTAAATGTTCAGCGCCAACAAGCCTTAATGCATCAATGCACTCCTGCTTACTGTATTTTCCTGCTAAATTTAGAAAGCGGGTTACATTCAATGGAAGGGAGTCATTGAGCTTCAACTTTTGAGGAACGTAACCAATTTTCAGTTTTCTTTGTCGGTTCAACTTGCCGCTAGTCGGCTTTTGAAGACCTAAGATAACTTTGACTAACGTTGATTTTCCCGCTCCATTGGGACCAATTAGGGTAGTTATTTTGCCCTTTTCTAATTCCATACTAATGTTATCGAGAACTCTGCGGCCATCGAACTCGACGCATAGCTGCTCAAGATGGACTAAGGAAGACATGAATGAAACTCATTTGCAAATCAATAATGTTATAATGTAACATTATCTCACTTTCCACGCCATATCCCAAGTAAAACTATGAAAAGAGCATTAATTCTTGCTGCCTCAGCAATGTTAACACTGCCAGCACAGGCGGTAACGGTACTGACGAGTATCAAACCTATTCAGTTGTTAGTAACAGAGCTTACTCAAGGAGTAACTTCACCAGACGTGCTATTGCAGTCTAACACATCACCCCATGACTATGCTTTGCGTCCATCGGATGTTAAAAAGGTCGCTTCGGCTGATTTGGTTATCTGGTACGGACATGATCTTGAACCGTTTCTAGAGAAAGTTGTTTCGGATAGATCGAATACTTTGACTATTAGTCAAATTCCAAATCTAGAATTGCGTGAATTTGATAGTGAGCACAACCATGACCATGATGGGCACGATCATGGCTCACATGATCCGCACTTTTGGCTAGGTGTAAGCCAAGCACAACAAGTGGCCAAGGCTGTTGTGAATCAACTTGTATCACTTAATCCGGAAAATGCAGCTCAATATCAAGCGAACCTCAAAAAGTTTGAACTCGAGCTAAAAGACACTGACCAACAGATAAAGCAGAAGCTGGCACCAGTAAAAAACAAAGGTTACTTTGTATTCCATGATGCTTACGGTTATTTCGAAGATCGTTATGAACTAAATCAAATGGGGCATTTTACTGTGAGCCCAGAACGCAAGCCAGGAGCGAAGACCTTAATTCAAATTCGTCAAAAGCTAAGTGGTGGAGATGTGGCTTGTGTATTTTCTGAACCTCAGTTTACCCCGGCTGTCGTTCAGAGCGTAATGAGAGGCAGTGACGTCGCTAAAGGCGAGCTTGACCCGTTAGGGAGTACAATTGAAGCAAAACCTGGCAGTTACTTTACTTTTCTCAACAATATGGCGAATAGTTTTGAGCAATGCTTGAACAAAAAGTCAGATTAAGTGCTGTCGTAATGTAGGAGTAGTCTTTTTAACGTGATCCAGTAGTAAGAATTACAACCTTTGGTAAGGCGAGCCTTTTCTCAGAAAGTAATTGAGATATCATTACCAATAATTATCAGCTCAAAATAACCGTATCAATCCATGCTTTACAAACGATGAACGGTCACTTTCTGAGCACAAATTGATATAAAAGGTTTTCGTCTTGCTACGCCAATTAGCCCTTGTTCTACTGGGCTTTGTCTTATCCTACCAAGCATTTGCACTTCATAATGCAAATGCAATCTTTTACCCTTTGCCAACTCAGGCAAAGGGTACTTTTATCGCGGCTAAAAAGTTGTTCTTGGGTGAAAAGGGCGGTTTGTGGATTCATGACGTTCACGGACGAGTCCTGTTTTACGATGGTCAAACTATATTGCCTAAATCAGGTAGCTTCCTACAAACGTCGGCTAAGCAGTTGGCTTATCATAAAGGTGCTTTTTGGACCTTTATTGAAAATGAGGTCTATCGAACTTATCCAAATCAGGAGCGACGTTTAGTCTTTAGTTTAAATCCAGGCTCACAAATAAGAAAAATAGGGTCTTCAAAGAACTATATTTGGGTGAGTGATGGCGCGCATTTCTATACCTACAATATCGACACTAGCGAATTAAACTCTTTCTCTCTATTGCAGCTCTATCAACATAGTAATAATAGCTACGTTTACATTAATGATGCGGTGCTAGTTGAAACGAAGTGGGCACTAGCAACGACTTCCGGCTTCTATCTTTCTGAAGGTGATAAGTTTGACCATGTCGCTGCCTCAGGTCAAAACTACATTGAGAAAGTCTATTATTCACACACGCGAAGAGAAATTTTGATAGGTACATTGCGTGGCGCTTTAATTTTCAACATTTACCAGCCTGATAAAGAAGTGACTAGAATTGGCGGCTCACATGTTTTGACATTCGCAGAGACAAATCAAGAGTATTGGGTGGGGACAGAGCATGGCCTTTATTTGTACTCATTTTTTTCAGGTGAGGTCACCGAAGTCGCGCCTGCAAGTTTTCTTGAGTTAGAGTTAGACAACACGAAGATTTATTCGTTGTTGAGCGACAATATAGGAGGGATGTGGATTGCGACTAACCAAGGTATTCGTTATTACTCGCTATTTAGTAAAAAAATTGAACGAGTGACCTTTAGTAGTTATGACTCACACACCCTATCAGGACGAATTCGGCAAACTATTGAAGGTCCTGATGGTGCGCTTTGGTTTGCTGATGACCGAAAGATTTATCGTTCAGGAAAGAGTGGGATTAACCAAGTCTTAGAGTTGGAGTCGCAGATCAATGAATTTGCGTTTCAAAACGGTATGCTTTGGCTTGCGACCTCAAAAGGACTGGAAATATTTGAGCTAAATGGTCTCAACAAGATTACATTTCCTTATTTACAGGTTATGGCCGGACATGCCGTAGAGCATGTGACCGTTGATGGTGATGACCGTCTTTGGGTATCAAGCGGATACCATCTTTACAATGTTGATACTGCTGCACAAAGCGTACGAAACTTTGGAAGTGAGTGGCTAGTAAGTCAGTATTTGCCTGCTAAGGTTACGCGCCTATATGATACTGAAGATGCCCTATTAATAGGCACTGATCATGGCGTATACCAATACAGTAATGACAACATCCAGTTTATCCGCTTTTCAGAAAAGTTTGGTGAATCATTAGACATGACCACGGCGGTTGATGGCAGCCAGTGGTTTGCTTCATCTTATGGTGTGTTTAAAACTGATACACGAAGCGATGAAAAACGTGTTGTTGAAATGAGTGAGCCCAACGCCAGACCTGCTTGCTTGATCAGAGACAGGCAAGGTGTATGGTTAGCTTCCTCTGTCGGTTTAAGCTATTACCACCTTTCGGGTGAGTTAGTGAAACATTACTCATCGTCATCAGGCTTAATGAACAATGAGTTCCTCCCTGGTATTTGTAGCGTTATACAGCAGACAGAAATTGGTGAGCGAGAGCTTGTTCTGGGGTCGAAGTACGGACTCGTAAAAGCAGAAGCATCCAAGCTGCTTGTATCTAATCCCCCTGAGTCTAAGTTTATTGTTAGCCAAGTTGTGCTTGAAAATGAAGTTCTGCAAGTTGGTAGTGCCGATCTGAATGGGCTCACACTGCCATATGGATCTTCGCTGAGTTTTTTATTCGGTGTGATGCCAAAACCAGACAGTCAAAACTTGTACTATCGATTGAACAACGAAGACCCATGGCAAACGTTAGAGGGGGGCCAACTGACACTCGAGCACCTTAGTTCCGGTGAATATCACTTGCAGGTCAGTAATGAGTCTCAAGTTGCCACTGGAGTCGTTGGTTTAGAATCTCACTTTATCGTCCTTCACCCTTGGTATTTATCGCGATTTGCTATTTTAGGCTTTGTCGTAGCTAGTATTGCGGTCGTCGTATTACTTGTTTTCTGGCGCTCTCGCTACGTTGTACAGGCTAACCGTGATCTAGCAGCTCAAGTGACTCTCAAAACGAATCAGTTAAGACATCAAAGTAGAGTGTTGCTTACGAGCAACCAGCAATTACGTAAACAGATTCAAGTTAGAAACCTACTCGTAGACCATGTAGCTCTATCCATAAAATCAAGCGTCGACTTTATTGTGGCGAAACTACCTATGCCTCTGGATACTGTGACGGAGGATCATTTGGCTAAAACGAATTGGCAGTTAAATGAACTCAAAAGCGTTCCAAGTGATGTAAGTGGTGGGAGTCAGAACTACAACTTGAGTCAGATAACTCAGTCAGTGGTTGATGTATGGCAAGATGACTTTGCAAAAGCGGGTATTTTTGTAGAGCTAGAAGATGAGAGCAAGCAGAGCCGGGTTGCTCTGGAAAGTTTTAATCTTGATGTTATTTTCAATAGCATTTTTGCCAATATCATCAAGCGCTCTTTCCGAGGTCAAACAGTCAGAATTATGCTAGAAGAGGGGCATGATATTGTGTCATTGAGCTTTCTTGATTACGGGACGCAATTACCTAATAAAGTCGCGACTGGGCTTCCATCTAACTTAAATCACTCTGAGTTGAGTATTGACCACCTTGCCCAACTAGTGACAACGAGTGGTGGTTACTTGGCTGTCTTCTCTTCTGATGCTCAAAACAAAGTCGAGATTACATGGCCATCTGCGAAGGAAAGGAGTTATCTGGATGAACCGCAGCAAGAACTCAATCCTGTAACTATTGCAGAAGATCAAGTCACACCCGAGAAAGAGTGGTTGCAAAAAGTCTATCAATTAGTGGCAGAGCATTACCATGATCCTGAATTTGGCACTGCGTCAGCCGCTAAAATGCTGTATATGTCTGAACGCTCTTTGCAGAGACGTTTTAAATCTGCCTCGTCAAGAACGTTAAAAGACTATGTCACAGAGGTTCGTTTGGAAACGGCGTGTGAAAAGTTATTGGCGGGTGAGAAAATCAGTGAAGTCGCCTTTAACTGTGGCTTTAATGATCCATCTTACTTTAGCCAAAAGTTTAAGCTGCATTTTGGTTTGCCCCCTTCCAAGTTTGCTTTGACTCAAGAAAGCCAAGAAATTAACTAGAAAACCTTCATTATACGCTCCCTAGTTAATAGTTAAGATGCTGGGGAGCTGCATACAGTGCTCTATTATTGCTGCAGTTGCTAACGCAGTAAGTTTCATTGTTTCTTCATCACATCTAGCCTACAAATCCATTCTCAACACGTAAGCACGATCACGTTCTATCTGTTAGTCGCGATGTTCATAACAATAAGCATAAATGGCTTCAAGAGAATGATTTACTGATAGTTGCAACAAATAAATGACAGTTGTATTGCTGTATCAAAAGAGCGTTGTTCATTTGGGTGAATGATGGCATGCGACATTCGTGAAAACGAAAACTGTGTTGAAAAGATGGATAAGGTAAAGAAGTTTTGAAAGAGGTGAAAAAAATATCGTGGTATAGCCGGGGGGACTATACCACGGGTGCCAAGGACACCTTCGCTTGCTGCCGGAGTGACATGTTGCCATGCCACCTCTGGAATTTATTAGAGAGGTTGCCCTCTCGATGGAGTAACTATACGAGAGGTTACTTATTTTTCTTATAAAAATAACGCCATGTTTATATGAGAAAAGCGACAATGTTTGGTTTTTTACTTAAGCAATTGTTTTAATTTGTATTTTTTGTTTTCTATCTTGGTTTGTGACATTTTTGTTTCGTTAGGTGTCATTTTTAATTGTTAATTTTGACGTAAATAACGAGAGGAAATTTACGAAGTTAACGTTTGAAAGCGTGAAAACATTTACGGAATCTTTGATTTCACACAAGGATTGAAGGGGTATAGGGGAGTAATATTGGCAACCTAAACTTATTAAATAATAATATTTCTCATTAGCAATACTCTTAAGGGCCACTATGAAGTTATCAGAGATTAATCCTGGCGATACGGTGACGATTCGGTTGTTAGATGGTCTTTCATCAGATATCAGAAAGAAACTCATGGTAATGGGGCTGCTTCCCAATACAGAAGTCAAAGTGATTCGACGTGCGCCAATGGGCGATCCTTTACAAGTCGAAGTCCGTGGTGTGTCTGTCGCATTGCGAGAAACAATTGCTCAGAAAATTGAAGTGGAGCGAGTGTAATGCAATATCAAGTGCTAACCGTAGGTAACCCTAATAGTGGTAAAACGACGCTATTTAATGGTTTAACTGGCGCAAAACAGCAAGTTGGTAACTGGGCAGGTGTCACGGTTGAAAAGAAAACGGGACAATTCAAGCATGCTGGGGATGAGTTTTTGTTCACTGACCTTCCGGGTATTTACTCATTAGACAGTGGTAATGATAGTAATAGTATTGATGAATCCATCGCATCGCGTGCGGTTCTAACTCATCCTGCTGATCTCATTATTAACGTGGTGGATGCTACAAGTTTAGAGCGCAGCTTATATATGACGCTGCAACTTCGCGAACTTGGTCGCCCTATGATTGTTGTCCTCAACAAGATGGATGCGCTAAAGCGTGAACGTCAGATGATTAACGTTGCAGAGCTTGAGAAAACGTTAGGTTGTCCGGTTGTCTGTTTATCTGCAACCAATAAAACTCAAGTGGCAGAGTTTAAAGAAAAGCTCCATAAATCCATCGTTCAAGGAGTGCCACTTAAAGAATTGTCTTTGCATTATGGTGAGAAGATGGAGTCGGCAATTCAAACGGTTTCCGCACTTTTTAACGACCAAAACGTCGCTCATCGTGCACTAGCGATTCGTGCGCTTGAAAAAGACACAATGGTGCTCAATAGTCTTTCTGATATTGATAGAAGTAAAGTCTTGGAAGTCATTACGACGTTAGATTTGGATATCGATTTGCATGTCGCGGATACTAAGTACACGCATCTGCATGAACAGTGTAAAAAAGTTCGCCGAAGCGAAGGCAAGTTAAGTCGTAGTGTGACTGAAAGACTCGACCAGTTTATTTTGAACAAGTGGATTGGAATTCCTTTCTTCTTTGTTGTTATGTACCTGATGTTTATGTTCTCGATTAACATCGGTAGTGCATTTATCGACTTTTTTGACATTGGTGTGGGCGCATTGTTGGTTGATGGTGGGCATCACTTGTTAGACGGTCATTTGCCTGTGTGGTTAGTGACGGTTCTTGCTGATGGTATCGGTGGTGGTATCCAGACGGTTGCAACCTTCATTCCGGTTATCGCGTGTTTGTACCTCTTCCTAGCGGTACTTGAGAGCTCAGGTTACATGGCTCGTGCAGCATTCGTACTAGATAAAGTGATGCAGAAGATCGGCCTACCGGGCAAAGCATTTGTACCGTTGGTTCTTGGTTTTGGCTGTAACGTACCGTCAATCATGGCAACTCGTACTCTAGACCAAGAACGTGAGCGTAAACTGGCTGCATCTATGGCGCCATTTATGTCATGCGGTGCTCGTCTGCCTGTATACGCGCTATTTGCTGCGGCATTCTTCCCAGGTTCTGGTCAGAACATTGTATTCGCACTTTACCTACTTGGTATTGTGGCAGCGATCTTCACAGGTCTTTTCCTTAAGCACACGCTTTACCCAGGTAGCAGTGATAGCCTAGTAATGGAAATGCCAGACTATGAGCTTCCGACGCTACAAAACGTGGTGATCAAAACTTGGCAAAAGCTAAAGCGCTTTGTACTTGGTGCAGGTAAAACCATCGTTATCGTTGTTGCTATTTTGAGTTTCTTCAACTCATTGGGTACTGATGGCAGTTTTGGTAATGAAGACAGCGAAAACTCGGTGCTTTCTAAAGCTGCGCAAGTTGTAACTCCAGTATTCGCGCCAATCGGTGTTCAAGAAGATAACTGGCCAGCGACGGTTGGTATCATTACCGGTATCTTCGCAAAAGAGGCGGTAGTTGGTACGCTTAACAGTCTATACACCACGCCAAGTGACGGTGAAGACGCAGAATTTGATCTAATGGGCAGCCTAGAAGAGGCAGTAATGAGTATCCCTGAAAACTTAGCCGGTTTGAGCTACTCAGATCCACTAGGCATTGAAGTGGGTGACTTAACTGACTCAAATGCCGTTGCCGAAGAACAAGAAGTCGATGCTTCTATCTTCGGTAACATTAAATCTCAGTTTGCTTCTGGCAATGCCGCATTTGCTTACCTAATCTTTATCCTACTGTACACTCCTTGTGTGGCGGCGATGGGTGCTTACGTACGTGAGTTTGGTCATAAGTTCGCACGCTTTATCGCGGTTTGGACAATGGGCTTGGCTTACCTATGTGCGACGTTCTACAACCAATTGACGCATTTCCCAGATAGCCCAGTAACAAGTGGTATTTGGATGGCTGTGATCGTAGCTATCTTCTTTGGCACATACCGTGTGTTCAAACAAGTTGGTAAGAAACAAAACGGTGCATTAGAGGCGCAAATAGCATGATTTTAAAAGAGCTTTATCAATACATTGCAGACAAAGGAACCGTCTCCCAGTCAGATCTGGCTAAACAGTTTGGGATGAGTGAAGATGGCGCCGACGCGATGTTAAGCGTGTGGATTAAGAAGGGTAAAGTTAGCCGCTTAGTTGACACTAATAAAGCTCATGACGTGACTCGAGTTCGCTACTCAGTGACTAAACAAGATGGTTTGTCTCTGACAGTCACCATGTAGCGACTATCAAAATTAGTCACCTAAAAATTATCACGTAAAAACGACAAAGCCGCATCAGCAATGATGCGGCTTTTATTTTGCTGGTTATTGTTTGTGAATACAGCGAAATTAATGCTCTTCAGAGTGTTTAGTCGCGCCTAACCCTAGGAACTTCAAACCAAGACTTAAAACTAAAATCGAAATAGGTAATGTTAAGATCGTCCAATCTAAGCTGTCGAAGTTAATCAGCACGAGCTCTAAGAATTTCACAAACAAGATCACGATGATGACTTCAGCCAAAATGTTTTTTAGATGGCCGATGTTTGGGGTTCTGATCCAATGCAAAACCGACTGCTCTTGTGTTTTCGCTTTAGCTTTGTTGGAAATAAATAGTGTGTAGATGCCGTGAGCAAAGATGAACAAAACTAGTGCGACAAGAAATGTATCCAGTGACTTGATCAAATAAGCGATCGCGATGTCTGCTTTATCTAAATGTGCGAGTGCTTCTGGAGGTGTTTGATTGAGAATGAAGACCGCAAATGCCGAATAGGTTTTTGCTGCACCCATAAGAAAAAGCAAGAATGAAGCAGCCATAGAACAGATAATGGCGATCCAGCTGACGTATCGGAATGTGTTGAAGACTTGTTTCATGATGACCCTCTCTAACTGAGCTGGTAGTCTAAACAAGTTTTATTTTAGTGATAATCCCGGAAAAATGAGAAAGATTGTTACAAATACGTATTAATCTTTCTCTGTCTATTTCAGCCGTATTCAAAGGCGAATTATTTTCGCTAGCAGTGCTTATGCTTTTTGGAAAATAGAGCTCAGTGACAGCACATTTTTAATGCGACCAAGCAATTCGTTTTGCTCTTCTTCTGTACGGAATTCACCTTTGGTGTTCCCCCAAACCGGTCCCGGCCATGCTACGTCATCTTTGAAGCGAGCAATATGGTGAATGTGCAGCTGTGGCACCATATTACCTAGTGCGCCAAGGTTTAGCTTGTCTGGACGGAATGTTGCTTCCAGTGCTTGGCTTACCGCTTGAGACTCTAGCAAAAACTGTTGCTGTTCTTGCATTGGCAAGTGGTGAAGCTCTTTTAGGTTTGCACGTTTAGGTACTAAAATAACCCATGGCACGGCATTGTCTTTATGCAGAAGTGCCACACACAGTGGGAAGTGACCGATAACGGTAGTGTCTTTTGCCAATTGAGGGTGCAGTTCAAAACTCATTATATTATCCGATTTGAATTGAATGACATCAGTATACGCCAGATAAAACAAAAGGTTGACGCTTTCACGCCAACCTTTCTAAATCGTCTCGATTCTAGAATCGCTTACATACGCTCTAGAGTATCGATACCTAGTAGAGACAGACCTTGCTTGATGGTCTTCGCTGTTAGCGCTGCTAGTTTCAGACGGCTTTGTTTCACAGCTTCGTCTTCAGCAACTAGGATAGGGCACGCTTCGTAGAAACTAGAGAACTGACCTGCTAGTTCGAATAGGTAGCTACACATGATGTGCGGTTGGCCTTCGCGAGCGACAGATTGAACCGCTTCTTCGAACTGCATAAGTTTAGCAATAAGTGCTTTCTCTTTCTCATCAGTGATTTTGATGTCGCCTTGGAGAGCGTCCATAGCAACACCAGCTTTAGCGAAAATAGAAGCTACGCGAGTGTATGCATATTGCATGTATGGTGCTGTGTTACCTTCAAACGCTAACATGTTGTCCCAATCGAACACGTAGTCAGTCGTACGGTGTTTAGATAAGTCAGAGTATTTAACCGCTGCCATTGCAACTGTTTTAGAGATCTTCTCTTTTTCTTCCGCATCTAGTTCAGGGTTTTTAGATTCGATCAGTTGTGCTGCACGAACTTCTGCTTCATCTAGAAGGTCGGCAAGACGAACGGTACCACCCGCGCGAGTTTTGAATGGCTTACCATCTTTACCAAGCATCATGCCGAACGCGTGGTGCTCAAGAGATACTGACTCAGGTACGTAGCCTGCCTTACGAACAATTGTCCAAGCTTGCATTAGGTGTTGGTGTTGACGAGAGTCGATGAAGTAAAGTACGCGGTCCGCACCTAGTTCTTCGTAACGGTATTTCGCACATGCGATATCCGTTGTTGTGTATAGGAAGCCGCCGTCACGTTTCTGAACGATAACGCCCATCGCTTCGCCGTCTTTGTTCTTGAATTCTTCAAGGAACACAACTTGTGCGCCATCATCTTCAACCGCAAGGCCTTGTGCTTTAAGGTCTGCTACGATCTTAGGTAGCATGTCGTTGTACATGCTTTCGCCCATTACGTCATCACGAGTTAGAGATACGTTTAGACGATCGTAGTTGCGTTGGTTTTGAATCATGGTTACGTCAACCAGCTTCTTCCACATTTCTGCGCAGAACTCGTCGCCGCTTTGCAGTTTCACAACGTAGTTACGTGCTTTAACTGCGAATTCTTCGTCTTCGTCGTACAGTTTCTTAGACTCACGGTAGAAGCCTTCAAGGTCAGCCAGTTCCATAGAAACTTCGCCAGACTCTTGTTGTACACGCTCAAGGTTTGCGATAAGCATACCGAACTGAGTACCCCAGTCACCGATGTGGTTCGCACGGATCACTTTGTGACCTAGGAACTCAAGAGTACGTACTACTGCATCACCGATGATGGTTGAACGTAGGTGACCAACGTGCATTTCTTTCGCAACGTTTGGTGCAGAGTAGTCAGCAACGATAGTTTGAGCTTCGTCTGCTGCAACGCCAAGACGTGAATCAGCCAATGCTGCTTCCGCTTGTTTTGCTAGGAACTCTTCGCTTAGGAAAATGTTGATGAAACCAGGACCTGCGATTTCTGTCTTGCTCGCAATACCATCTAGGTCTAGAACATCCAGTACTTTCTGTGCAAATTCTCGTGGGTTAGTACCCAGTTTTTTAGCAACGCCCATTACGCCGTTTGCTTGGTAGTCACCAAATTGTGGCTTTGCTGATTGGCGTACTGCCGCAGGACTACCTGCAGGTGCGCCAGCGGCTTCTAGAGCCTGAGATACTTTGTCATTAATAAGTGCTTGGATATTCACACGCGTTTCCTTCAATTCAAGGACGAAGAACTCGGCGAAGTAAGTGCCGAGTTCTGTTGGAGTTCACAAAAATGGGGCTAATGATAACAACTTTATTGCTTTTCATACAGAGAGGAATTGGGGAAATTTATACTTTTTCGATTGAATGGAAATGTGGCTTGGTTTGCGTTTACTATTGCGCTCAGAGTAATGAGATAAATCGCCCCATAAGAGAGCCACAATGACGACTCAACTAGTTGAAAAACGCCTAGCGCCTGAATTGATGATCCAAGATCTGGATGCATTTATGGCGAAGATTGAAGAGCTTGCATCCCTGTTAAAACTGGATCTGAGCTTTGCTCAAGCTGACCATATTGCGCTGCGTATTAATGATACTGAAACAGCGAAAGCCGCGCATGAAGCATGGAATCAATACGGTAAGGTGATTTCACAAGCGAAAATCAACGGTCGCCCAATTATTGTTATTGAATTCGACAAGGCGTTAGAAAGCCGTGGCTGGAAGATAGAGTGTCTGGAGCTGCCATACCCTGCGGAAGGCAAAATCTACCCAAGCGAAAGTTGGGAGCATGTGGAGTTCGTGATTCCATCTCACGCCGATACCTCAGATGAGTTTCTTGCTGATTTGAAACACACTTACCCAGCGTTTGGCGCGCGTTTTAACGAGTTGGAAGAGCTGGGTGTGAAGATCAAACTATCGAGCCCGAAAGGGGATGGCGAACGCTTGAAAAACCCAACCGTGGCGTTTAAATACCAAGGCATTTGTATCAAACTGCACCCGCATTCACTTAAGCGTATTGTGGAGTCTGAGCAGGCTGAATAAGCAAGTTTTGAACGACTAGAAAGAAGAAAGGTTTGCAAATGAGCAACCCTTTCTTTCATTCAAAAGCGATGAACTTAAAGGATCACTGTCTTATTCCCATAAACAAAGACGTGGTCATTGATCACTTTATTCAAAGCCTTACTCAATACGTTCTTCTCTACATCGCGTCCAGCTTGCGCCATATCTTGGGCATTGAATGTATGGTCGACAGGAATTACGTCTTGCTTGATGATCGGCCCTTCATCTAAATCATTAGTCACGAAGTGTGCTGTTGCACCGATGATTTTCACACCGCGATCGTAAGCTTGTTGATATGGCTTCGCGCCAATAAAAGCAGGTAAGAAGCTGTGATGAATATTAATGATTTTGTGGTGATATTTCTCAACAAACGTCGGCGTTAATACGCGCATGTATTTAGCTAGCACCAAAAAGTCAGCATCGTATTGATCGATCACTTCTAGCATCTTCTGCTCGTGTTCTTCACGGCTAAGGTTTTCATGGGTCACATGGTGGTAAGGAATGTCGAAGCGTTCAGTGAGAGTTTGCAGTTTGTCGTAATTCCCCACCACAGCGGCGATCTCAACATCTAGGCTTCCATCGTAGGTTTTCATCAGAATATCGCCTAAACAATGCGCTTCTTTTGTGACGAGAATGACGATGCGCTTACGGCGAGAGCCAACCAATTTACGCTTAGCACCTTGCGGGAGAGCTTGGTCCAAGTCGGCAAGAAACGTTTGATCGTTGAAGTATCCCTCCAGCTCCGTTCTCATGAAAAAGTGGCCACTGGTATTATCAACAAATTCGTTATTGTGAACGATGTTGAGTTGGTGCTTGTAACAGATATTAGTAATTTTCGAGATGAGACCCGGGGCGTCAGAACAGTGGGTCAACAGTGTTTTCTTTTCCATAAATCAGGTACTTCCATGCATTAATATTTTAGCGTACTAATTTGTTATTATTCCCTGGCGGGTGTAACTGTACTGCCATGTTTCACCATAAATAATCTATTCTTACGTTGGTTTCAACAAAATATCCTTGTGTCGCCGCAAGCTGGTCAGATTGTGGGCTGATGTCACTCCTATTCCTCTGATATACTCTCGATAATTTTTCAAACTCAATACCAAGCATGATCGCAAAAACTTTTTCCTCTGATGGCGCGTTAGGTAAGGCCATTCCTGGCTTTCAAGCTCGTCAGCCACAAATCGATATGGCGGAAGCCGTCAGCAGTGCGATCAAAGATCAAACCCAGTTGGTGGTGGAGGCAGGAACCGGAACCGGTAAGACCTTCGCCTACTTAGTCCCTGCGCTGTTAAGCGGTAAAAAAGTGATCATCAGTACAGGCTCGAAAAACTTGCAAGAGCAGTTGTACCATCGTGACTTACCGCTCATGGTCAATGCGCTTGGTTTTTATGGCCAAGTGGCGTTATTAAAAGGGCGTTCTAATTATCTGTGTTTGGATCGTTTGAGCCGCCAAATGGTCGAAAGCCATACTAATGAATCTGACCCGACATTATTAACTCAACTTGTTAAAGTGCGTGCTTGGTCATCAGAAACCAAAACAGGTGACCTTGGGGATTGTGATGATCTACCAGAAGACAGCATGATCATTCCGACTATCACCTCAACCAATGATAACTGTTTAGGTAAAGAATGTCCGAGCTACACTGATTGCTTTGTATTGAAAGCGCGTAAGCGAGCCATGGATTCCGACATTGTTGTAGTGAACCATCACTTGTTTCTTGCTGATTTAGCGATCAAAGAAACAGGATTCGGTGAACTGATTCCAGAAGCCGATGTGTTTATTTTTGATGAAGCTCATCAGTTGCCAGATATTGCGAGCGAATATTTCGGCCAGTCAGTTTCAAGCCGCCAAATTCACGATCTTGCCAAAGACATTGAAATAGCCTATCACACCGAAGCCAAAGATATGCGTCAATTGCAAAAAGTGGGCGACAAACTCATGCAAAGCGCAATGGACATGCGGATTGTATTGGGTGAGCCAGGCTTTCGTGGCAACTGGCGTGAGGCGTTGCAATCAGGTTCTATTAAGCGAGAATTATTGCGCTTAACTGACAGCCTCGAATTGGCGATTGATGTACTCAAAATAGCCTTAGGGCGCAGTCAATTACTGGATACCGCCTTTGAACGAGCAAATTTGATCAAAGGCCGTATCGACCGGGTATGTGATGTCGATATTACCGGTTACTCATACTGGTACGATACCTCGCCTCGTCATTTCGCTCTGCACATTACGCCTCTTTCTGTCGCGGACAAGTTCCATGAGCAAATAGAGATTAAACAAGGCGCTTGGATTTTCACGTCAGCAACCCTAGCCGTATCGGGCGATTTCAAGCACTTTACTGAGCGCCTTGGCCTCAAGCCTACAAAGCAATTTTCTCTGCCGTCCCCCTTTGATTATCAAAAGCAAGCGCGCCTTTGTGTGCCAAGGTATTTGCCAGAGCCAAACAGTAACGGCTTAGCGGATAAGTTAGTCCGAATGCTTGCTCCGGTGATTGAAGAAAATGATGGTCGCTGCTTCTTTTTATGTACCTCGCACAGCATGATGCGTGAACTAGGTGAGAAGTTCCGAGAAGTACTTGAGCTGCCTGTGTTAATGCAAGGGGAGATGAGTAAGCAGAAAACCTTGGCGGAGTTTATGGAACTGGGTAACGCTTTACTCGTGGCGACGGGCGCTTTCTGGGAAGGGATTGATGTTAGAGGTGATGCGCTGAGCTGTGTTATTATCGACAAATTACCGTTTACCGCCCCTGACGATCCGTTACTCAAAGCCCGTATCGAGGATTGTCGATTACGTGGCGGTGAACCATTTGCTGAAGTACAAATCCCGGATGCAGTGATTACGTTAAAGCAGGGAGTCGGGCGATTAATTCGAGATCAGAAGGATCACGGTGCGTTGATCATTTGTGATAATCGCCTCGTCACGCGAGACTATGGTGGTATTTTCCTCGGAAGTCTACCACCTATCCCAAGGACGCGAGACTTAGATGGAATCAAAGCATTCCTGAAAGCAGAACAATCTGTCACAGACGCAAGTGCTGAGGCATAACCCAATAAATGAGAGTTGTAGAGAGTTAAATGAGCGCAAAAATTCTTGCTATCGATACAGCGACTGAAAACTGTTCAGTTGCGTTGTTGGCTAATGATCAAGTGATTTCACGTAGCGCGGTTGCACCACGCGATCACACCAAAAAAGTACTGCCAATGGTTGATGAAGTACTCAAAGAAGCTGGCCTGACTCTACAAGAGCTGGATGCGTTAGCGTTTGGACGTGGTCCAGGTAGCTTTACTGGCGTTCGTATCGGTATTGGTATCGCACAAGGTTTGGCGTTCGGTGCTGACTTACCTATGATCGGCGTTTCAACGCTGGCTGCAATGGCTCAAGGTAGCTATCGCTTACATGGTGTGACCGATGTCGCTGTGGCTATTGACGCACGTATGGGTGAAGTTTACTGGGCACGTTACACTCGCCAAGCAAACGGTGAGTGGGCAGAGATGGATGCAGAGTGCGTAATTCCACCAGCACGTCTCGTTGAAGAAGCACAAGCAGACGACAAAACGTGGACGACAGCAGGTACTGGTTGGGATGCTTACCAAGAAGTATTAGCAGACCTACCGTTTAATTTGACGCATAGTGACGTTCTGTACCCTGATTCACAAGACATCGTGATTCTTGCTGAACAAGAATTTAAAAAGGGTAATACCGTGCCGGTCGAAGATTCGAGCCCTGTTTATTTACGTGATAATGTGACATGGAAAAAACTTCCTGGTCGCGAATAGTCCGTTTTTCATTAACCTGACAAAAAGCAGGGCGTTTGCCCTGTATTTTTATGGAGTGCTATGGCGTCGATTAATGGCTTGCCTCCTTCTTTGATTCCCGGTGCAAATCGCACTCATAAAGCCAGTCAAAAGAAGCAGGTAAATAAATCACAAACAAAGCAGCCTGTAGGTCAGCCTTCAAAGGTTGCTAACGCCGTGGCGCACTCCATAAAACACGTGGATGAGTCCCAAATTCACCGAGCTCAAGTGCAATATGACCTTCCTGAAGGGGGCGCACGTAAAGCAATGGAGCAGTACATGGATGTCATGAATCGAGCTAAAAAAGAGGAACTGGCTCAATTACTTGGTGTCGATATTTACGTGTGAGATCTCCCCAGCTTGGGGTTACTAATATTGAAAGGTGGTTTATGAAGGTTTTTGGACGGTTTTTTCTCGCATTATTTGCTACGGTTGGTTTGTCTGCGTGTAGCTCTTTGCCAGAGGAGCTAAATGCAAGCACAGAATTGGTCGTTACAGACTATAAAGCGTTTGCTGAGTCTCAGGGGCAAGTGAGTGAAGATGTTCGCCTTGGTGGAATCATCGCTAAAGTGGATAACTTTAAAGATAAAACGCGTCTAGAGATTGTAAACCTTCCTATCAGTAAGTCTGGTAAACCTGATATTGATGAAGAGCCTACGGGGCGTTTTGTCGCCTATTTTGATGGCTATTTAGAGCCTGTCGCCTTTAGTGAAGGCCGTTTGGTGACGGTTGTAGGCAAAGGAGCAGGGGAAGAAGAAGGAAAGATCGGTGAGCACGGTTACATCTTCCCAGTAATTAAGGGGGAAGGGTACCGTTTATGGAAAATTGAAGAACGTGTACGCATGTATGACTCGCCAACCTACTTTTACCCATGTTACTCGATTAACTGCCGCATGTGGCGTAATGATTTCCCGCAAGACGGTAAAGTGATAAAACAGGTCAAATAATCTGCGATGCATGAGCGTCAATTCGAGCTTCCTGCCGGCAAAATGGCAGCCCTTGAGATAGGGAACGAGAAAACGGCTGACTTGTCAGTCGTTTTTCTTCATGGGTGGTTAGATAATGCGGGCAGCTTTAAAGCGCTCATGGAGCAGTTGAATCAACTTAATCCTCACTTACACCTCCTCGCCATCGATCATTTTGGTCACGGTTTATCGAGTCATAAATCTCACGATAATTATTACCCCTTTCACGACTATATTGCCGATTTGTATCAGTTTTTGGACGAATTATCACCAAACAGACTGATATTAGTAGGGCATTCACTTGGTGCTTTAATCGCAAGTTGCTATAGTGCAGCGTTTCCAGAGCAGGTCGAAGCTCTTGTGCAAATTGAGGGAGCAGGACCTCTTCATGAGGATCCTACTAACAGTTTGCCTCGTCTTCGCGATGGCGTTTTAAGTCGAATAAGACAGCAAAACAAGCCAGAGCGAGCCATTGCCTCCTTCGATCTGGCGTTAAAATTACGCATGCAAGCCAACCAATTAACCGCTGAGCAACTTCTACCGATAGTCGAGCGTGGAACAGAGCAGCGAGGAGATAAATGGTATTGGCGGCATGACGCCAAGTTAAAATGTGCGTCGCTTTACCGAATGGCGCAAGCGCATGCTAACTCGATTACCAGCCAAATACGTTGTCCTCATTTGATTGTATTAGGCGATCAAGGATTTCAGAATTTACCATCTAACCAAGCTGATTGGGGAGAGAACCCACCGCAAGTGGTTTCTGTCAAGGGTGGTCATCACTGTCATTTAGAGCAAATACTCGAGGTCGCAACGCGAATTCTTGGTGTAGTTAACAAAATTTAAACAAGTGTTTGAGAGTTGCGTGCTCAAGCACGTTCGCTGTGCTGTAATAGCTTTCAAAATAAAAAGGACGCTATTTTTTAGCCAGTTATAAACGAGGAGTAACATCGTGGATAAACCATGGCTTTCACGTTATCCAAGTGACGTACCTGAAACCATTAATCCAGAGCAATATGAGTCTTTGGTAGAAATGTTTGAACAGTCTGTACAAAAATATGCAGACCAACCAGCATTCATGAACATGGGCTCGGTTATGACCTTCCGTAAATTGGAAGAGCGTAGTCGCGCATTCGCAGCGTATCTGCAAAACGAGTTAAAACTGCAAAAGGGTGACCGTGTTGCTCTGATGATGCCAAACCTACTGCAATACCCAGTGGCGTTGTTTGGTATTTTGCGTGCAGGTTGTATCGCCGTAAACGTTAACCCACTTTACACTCCTCGTGAACTTGAACACCAATTGAATGACTCAGGTGCGACGACGATTGTGATTGTGTCTAACTTTGCGAATACGTTAGAACAAATTGTCGATAAAACACCAGTCAAACACGTAGTGTTAACCAGTCTTGGTCAAATGCTGCCACGAGCGAAAGGTACGATTGTCGATTTTGTCGTGAAGTACGTTAAGGGCATGGTGCCTAAGTACGATTTACCTGGTGCAATCTCAATGCGTCAGGCTCTACGTAAAGGTCGTCGTCTACAATACGTTAAACCGTTTATGTCTGGGGATGACATTGCATTCCTGCAATATACGGGGGGGACGACAGGTGTCGCGAAAGGCGCGATTCTGACTCACCGCAACATGATTGCGAACGTTCTACAGGCAAAAGGCGCGTACGGACCGGTTTTATCTCCGGGGCGTGAATTAGTCGTAACAGCATTACCGCTGTATCACGTATTTGCTCTTACCGTAAACTGTCTGCTGTTTGTCGAAATGGGTGGTCGTAACTTACTTATTACCAACCCTAGAGATATTCCAGGGTTCGTGAAAGAGCTACAAAAGCATCCGTTTACTGCGATTACGGGCGTGAATACCTTATTTAATGCATTGGTCAACAATGAAGATTTCCACGAGTTGGATTTCAGTAATCTACGTTTAGCCGTTGGCGGCGGCATGGCAGTGCAGCGCTCAGTGGCAGAAAGATGGCAAAAGACCACGGGTTGCTATTTGCTCGAAGGTTACGGTCTAACAGAGTGTTCTCCGTTGGTGGCGGCATATCCGCATGATCTTGTTGAATACAATGGCTCTATTGGTCTGCCGGTACCATCAACAGAAGTTCGTATCGTGGACGAAGAAGGCAACGCTCTTGCGAATACTGAAACTGGTGAACTTCAAGTTCGTGGTCCTCAGGTTATGCAAGGTTACTGGCAACGACCTGAAGCAACGAAAGATACGATTAACGAAGACGGCTGGCTATCAACTGGCGACATCGTTAAGTTCGATGACGAAGGCTTCCTGCATATCGTTGACCGTAAGAAAGACATGATCTTAGTATCAGGCTTTAATGTTTACCCGAACGAAATTGAAGACGTTGTAGCACTACACGGCAAAGTACTTGAAGTTGCTGCTATTGGTCAGCCGCATGAAGTGTCTGGTGAATTAGTGAAGATTTATGTCGTGAAACGTGATCCGAGCTTGACCAAAGACGAAGTGATCGCGCATTGTCGAGAACACTTAACTGGCTACAAAGTTCCGAAGTTGGTTGAGTTCCGCGAAGACTTACCTAAAACCAATGTCGGTAAGATCTTGCGTCGTGTTTTACGCGAAGAGAATGACGCTGAACTTGCGAAGAAAAGCGCATAAGCCGATTTCGTCGAGTCGAGAGATTTAAAAAATGATAGAATGCCAGCGTTTTGCTGGCATTTTTATAGCGAGAAGTATGTGAACTATCAAATTATTACTAAAAACAAAGACCTAGAAGAGGTTTGCACTCATGCCCGAGAGGCAGACGTAGTGATGCTGGATACCGAATTCGTTCGTATTCGCACTTTCTACCCGCAGTTAGGTCTGATTCAGCTTTTCGATGGTAATCGCCTCTCGCTGATTGATCCGACTGAATTAACGGATATGACGCCGTTTGTAGCGCTATTAAAAGATACTTCTGTGCTAAAAGTGCTGCACGCATGTGGTGAAGATTTAGAAGTTTTCCAAAACGCTTTTGGTTGTACACCATTCCCTATGGTGGATACGCAGCTGATGGCCGCTTTTCTCGGTCACGGCCTATCGACAGGCTTCGCATCGCTGGTGGAAGAATATTTAGGCGTAGAGCTCGACAAAAGTGAATCACGTACCGACTGGATGGCTCGTCCACTGACACAAAAGCAATTAGATTATGCTGCCGCAGATGTTCATTACTTGTTACCGTTATACGAAAAGCTGTTCGATAAGGTGACGCAAGCAGGTTGGTGGGAAGCTGTACAGCAAGAAAGTGATTTACTCGTTTCGAAACGTATTCGCGTAACCAATGAAGAGAATGCCTACCTTGATATTAAGGGCGCTTGGCAATTAAAACCTTCTGAGCTGGCGATTTTAAAGCCATTGGCGACGTGGCGTTATCGTGAAGCAATCAAACGAGATTTAGCGCTGAACTTTATCTTCAAAGAAGGTGATCTATTAACGGTCGCTCGTCTTGGTTTAACGAACTTTAAGAAGATGGAAGCAGAAGATATTGATATCCGAGCGATTAACCGCCATGGCGCGAAGATTGCCGCGATTGTTAAACAAGCGAAGCAAACACCTTCTGAAGAGTATCCTGCGAAAATTGAGCGTTTAATGGACTATCCGGGTTACAAGCAGGTCTTCAAAAATATGAAAGACTTGGTGAAATCGGCTTCGCAGAAGTCTGGTTTAGCCACGGAGTTCCTTGCCTCTAAAAAGCAGATCAATCAGTTGATCAGTTGGGTTTGGAAAAAAGATCGTGACCCAGAAGTGTTGCCTGATTTGATGCAAGGGTGGCGTTTGGATTTACTCGGCGACAAGATGAACAAAGCATTAAAGTAATGAAAGATGAAAAAGGTTGGCCTCGATGCCAACCTTTTTCGTTCTAATTAGAGCATTCGTCTGGCGAGAGAAACTGATTACTTTTCTTCGTCTGGTAGCTTCACATTTAGCTCAAGAACTGAGATATCGTCGTCTTTGTGCTCAAATGTTAAGTCAACCATATTTGGATCAATTGCCACGTACTTGCTGATCACCTTCAAGATGTCTTCTTTTAATTGAGGCAAGTAAGACGGCGCAGGATCATTTTGGCTGCGGCGCTCTGCGACAATGATTTGCAAACGCTCTTTAGCTAGATTCGCAGAAGTTTTCTTCTGTGGACGGAAAAATTCTAATAATGACATGTCTAGCCTCCAAAGAGTCGTTTAAAGAGTCCTTTCTTCTCCTCAGTAAGGAAACGAAATTCAACCTGATTGCCTAATAAGCGATCAACGGTGTCAGAATAAGCCATACCCGCATCGGTGTTATCGTCAAAAGTGACTGGCACACCTTTGTTTGACGCGTTAAGCACGGCTTGGCTTTCTGGAATCACGCCCAGTAGTGGAATATGTAAGATCTCCTCAACGTCTTCAACGCTTAGCATTTCGCCTTGAGTGACGCGAGATGGGTTGTAGCGAGTCAGTAACAGATGCTGTTTTACTGGCTCTAGCCCTTGTTCTGCACGCAGTGACTTAGAATCTAAAATACCGAGAATGCGGTCAGAGTCACGCACAGAAGAGACTTCTGGGTTCGTTGTGACAATGGCTTCATCGGCATAGTACAAGGCCATTAACGCGCCTTGCTCTATACCTGCTGGTGAATCACAAATAATGAAATCAAAGCCCATTTCATCAAGTTCGCCGAATACGCGCTGAACACCATCTTTTGTCAGTGCGTCTTTATCACGAGTTTGAGAAGCAGGAAGAATAAATAGGTTGTCCGTGCGCTTATCTTTGATCAGCGCTTGGTTTAATGTCGCTTCGCCGTTAATGACGTTTACAAAGTCATACACGACGCGGCGCTCACAGCCCATGATTAGATCGAGGTTACGCAAACCGATGTCAAAATCGATCACCGCGGTCTTTTTTCCCTTAAGAGCTAGACCAGAGGCGATGGCTGCGCTTGAAGTGGTTTTACCAACGCCACCTTTACCAGACGTTACTACAATAATGCGTGCCATTTTTTTTCCTTTTTAGATTAAATCGCGAGAACTTCTAAATGTAATGATTCATCGGCTTTACTGATCATTACTTTCTTTTGCCAGTACTCGCTTTCAATTTGATCGCTTAACCAGTAGTCACCCGCAATGGATACCAGTTCTGCTTGTAAATCGTGGCAAATAATACGCGCTTCCTGCTGACCACTTGCTCCTGCAATCGCACGACCTCGAAGTGTGCCATGGATATGAATAGAGCCGTCAGCAATGACTTCAGCACCTGCACTTACGTGCGCTAGCACCACCAAATCACCATCTTTTGCGTAGATCTGTTGTCCTGAGCGGACAGGCGTACGAACTACTTTCGTTGGTGCCATTTTGGCAGGTGCTTGGCTTGGCGATTTGCTCGCCGACATAATGGCGAAGCCAGCTTCGGAAGCAAGGTTTTGTACACGCTTGTCTTTACAGCCCGTTACACCGACCGGAATAAAACCGGCATCTGAGATGCCTTGTTTAAGCTTAGGGAAATCAATGTCGCCTTGTACTTTTGCTATATTGATTACCAAAGGCGCGGATGCAAAAAAAGAAGGTGCTTGAGAAACTTTTTCTTGCAAAAATTCGACAGTCTTTGCGATCTCATTGTCAGAAAGGTGTAAAACTGACAATGTAAAACTGCTACCTTTAAGGTCTGGTGAATGGGTCATCGTGGACTTCTTGCCTTTATTGAAAGAGCGTTGCCTTAAACTAGGTATGTCATGTTATATTTCATCCTTTGACGCAGCAAGTTCTCTCGTGGGCAAATAGGTGAATTAATCTCAAATTTGCTATTAAGTTTGCGAGAATTTGACGTTTTCAACCTAATCCGCACTCAACGCGGCTAAATCAGCATAAAAGGCGTGTCATGCTTTGTTCTATTTATAAAAGCTCGAAAAAAGAAGGTACTTATCTCTATATTCCGAAAAAGGATGATTTTTCACAGGTTCCTGACACCTTAATGCAGATGTTCGGTAAGCCTATCGCTGTCATGACGATTAAACTTGATGGCCGTAAATTGGCACAAGTTGATATCGAAAAAGTGAAGGCTTCATTACAAAATGATGGCTTCTTTCTTCAGGTTCCACCGCCGCCGGAGAACCTATTAGAAAAGTACAAAGAACAAAAAGCCCAGCAGAAAGGCGAATAACGTCATCGTTTTTCATCTGGGATTTCTGCCTTGCTCAAGGAGGGCAATATGAAAAAGATACTGGCTACCATGCTTAGCGTTGGTATGTGTACCTCGGCTTTTGCAAGTAGCGAGGGTTTTGATGAATACTTGAATAAGCTGCGTGCTGAAGCTCGTGATAAAGGTATCTCAGAGCAGGTCATTAGTGCTGCTTTTGCTAATGTTGAGTACAAGCCCCGAGCAGTAAAAGCGGACCGAAACCAACCAGAAAAGAAACTGACATTGGATGAGTACATTCCTCGCGCGGTGCCTGAATGGAAGGTGAAGCAAGCCAGACAACTCTACAAAGAGCATTACACCGAGCTAAAGCGTATAGGCGATGAGTACGGTGTCCACCCGCGCTTTATTGTGGCACTTTGGGGAGTTGAAAGTAACTTTGGTAAGTTTACCGGCAACTTTAAAGTGATTGATGCACTATCCACAATGGCATTTGAAGGCCGTCGTGAAGAGTTTTTCCGTAAAGAGACTATGTCGGCACTGCAGATCCTCGATCAAGGCCATATTGAGCTAGAGAACTTTAAAGGCTCATGGGCTGGTGCGATGGGTCAATGCCAGTTTATGCCAAGCTCTTTCCTTCGTTTTGCTGCTGACGGCAACGGGGATGGTAAAAAAGACATATGGCAATCTGAAGCGGACGTGTTTGCATCAACCGCTAACTATTTGAGCAAGTCTGGTTGGGATGATAAATATACTTGGGGTCGCCAAGTTAAGGTTCCTAAAAATATTGATCGCAGTCTAGAAGGGCGCACGGCTGAAAAAGGCAAATACCTTCAAGAGTGGAGCCAATTAGGTATCACAAAATATGACGGTAGCCCGTTGCCAAAACTGGATGAAGACATCAAAGCATGGTTGATCATGCCGGACGACGAGAATGGTCGTACGTATCTGGTTTACAATAACTACAACGTATTGATGAAGTGGAACCGCTCTTACTACTTCGCACTTGCTGTGAGTCACTTGGCTGACCGCATTAAATACTGATCTGCCATCAAACAATTTGGCATCCAGTCTTCAATACAAGGGCTCTTCGGAGCCCTTTGTTTTTTCTATAACCAAATCGAGGTAAAGCGTGTTATCTGAACGTGCCGCACAAATGGTGATTTTCTCCGCTCTTCTTAAACACAAAAGCTTCACAGCTGCTGCAAAGAGCTTAGGCGTGTCGGTGTCTCATGTGAGTAAACAGTTAAGTCAGTTAGAAGCGTCTCTTGGTATCAAGCTTGTTCAACGCACTACGCGAAGCTTTACGCCGACTGAGGCAGGGAAAACCTTTTTTCATCACTGTGAGCAAGTGGTACAAGCGGTGAGCAGCGCCACATTAGAGATGGAAACCCAGCGGGATGAAGTAGCAGGTTTGGTACGTCTTGGGTTGTCGCAATCATTTGGTACCTTACACATTATTCCAGCGATTCAAGAGTTACGCGAACTGTATCCTCAACTTCAAGTGGAAGTACATCTGTTTGACTATAAGGTCGATATGTTAGCCGAAGGGCTCGATTTATGGGTAACCAACAACGAGCATTTGCCTGAAGGTTACATTGCGCAGCGTTTGACGGATTGCCAGTTTGTTGTTGCGGCATCGCCAGATTACTTATTGAAACATGACACGCCAGCAGAACCGGATGACCTATCTGCTCACAACTGCCTCATATACAGAAGCTGGGAGCGTGACTATACGGGGTGGGCGTTTACCAAAGATCAGCAAGAATTGAACGTAAAAGTCTCGGGTAACTATTCAGTGGATCTGGCAGAAGCCGTTCGGGATGCGGCTATTGCAGGTTGGGGTATTGCCTACCTTGCCACTTACTTGCTGGGGGATGAGTTTAGAACGGGTAAGTTAATACAGCTGTTACCTGACTGGAAAGCCAGCCAGTCGATGCCGTTTTATGCGGTATACCCAAGCCGCCAGCATATGCCAAAAAAAATATCCGCAGTGATTAACTTTATCAAACAGAAGATCGGCAACCCTTGTCATTGGGACCAACGTTTGGCGCCTTACATCTCTATTCCTGAATAACAGGATCAATGACGTTGTAGAACGACACATAAGGTGATTCACTTCACAAAATTTTTTCCCGAACCAGAAACATATTTTCCATATGGAAATAATTAAAATAAGCAAACGTTTATCTTCAATAAATTCAATTGGTTATTTTGTTGGTCAGTTATTGGTCGCTTAAACTTTTCACATTGTTAACATCCTCAACTTGCAGCATTTTGAGTCCACTATACAATCCGGTGCCTTCCATATCCCCCTTCTGTCGGATTCATTTTATGAACTCAATTATTGGTATCGTAGCCATACTATTCCTAGCATGGCTACTTTCTACAAATAGAAAAAATATAAAGCTGAGAACGGTGTCGTTTGCGTTTGCTTTGCAGGTACTGTTTGCGTTGTTGGTTTTATATGTGCCAGCAGGACGAGATGCGCTGAATTCAGTGAGCAGCGTTGTGTCGAATTTGATCAACTATGGTCAAGAGGGCATTGCGTTTTTATTCGGTAATTTGGCGACAGGGGGCTTCACCTTTGCGATCAATGTTCTGGGTATCATCGTTTTCTTCTCCTCTCTTATCTCAGGTCTTTATCACATTGGTGTGATGCCAAAAATCATTAACTTTATCGGTGGTGGTATTCAAAAGCTGCTGGGTATCGGTCGTGCTGAGTCTTTGTCTGCTACGGCGAATATCTTTGTTGGCACCATTGAAGCACCATTAATGGTAAAGCCTTACCTAAAACACATGACTGACTCGCAGTTCTTTGCAGTTATGACAGGTGGTTTAGCGTCAGTTGCTGGCGGAACGTTGGTTGGTTACGCATCACTGGGTGTCGACCTCAACTATCTTATTGCTGCTGCATTTATGTCAGCACCTGCCGGCTTGTTGATGGCAAAAATTTTAATGCCAGAAGATACGGATAAAGCAGCAGATATCGACATTAGCCAAGTTGAAATTCCACGTGCAACCAACGTAGTAGAAGCATTAGCCGATGGTGCCATGGCGGGTGTACGCATTGCTGTATCGGTCGGTGGTACGTTACTGGCGTTTATTAGTGTCATTGCAATGCTAAACGGCATGTTAGGCTGGATAGGTGATCTTATTGGGACACCATTAAGTTTTGAGCTCATCCTAGGTTTTGTGTTTGCGCCAGTCGCTTGGTTGTTGGGTATACCATGGCAAGAAGCAACCACAGCAGGCTCGCTGATTGGTAACAAGATTGTGGTGAATGAGTTCGTCGCTTTCATCCAGCTTGCAGAAGTGAAGTCTCAACTTAGTGGACACTCACAAGCAATCGTGACGTTTGCTTTGTGTGGCTTTGCAAACATCTCAAGCATGGCGATGCTGATTGGTGGGTTGGGCTCATTGGTACCAGAAAAGCGTGCATTTGTTTCTAAGCATGGTTTCCGTGCGATTATCGCTGGTGTCATGGCGAACTTAATGAGCGCTTCGATTGCGGGCGTGATTTTAAGTCTGTAATTGAAATAGATATCAACAATTAGCAAAAAGGCTCCTTGCGGAGCCTTTTTCGTATCTGAAGTTTTACGTTATTTGTCTGTGTGGAACTGTTCGCAAGCGAGCATCGTGTTCTCAATTAAACTTGCGACGGTCATTGGGCCAACGCCACCAGGAACAGGAGTAATAAAGCTCGCACTTTCACGTGCTTTGTCGTATTCCACGTCGCCAACTAGTTTGCCTGAATCAAGACGGTTAATACCGACATCGACCACCACTGCGCCTTTTTTAATCCACTCACCAGGGATGAAGTTAGGCTTACCAACCGCAACCACGACAACGTCAGCTTGACGCACATGACTCTCTAGGTCTTTGGTAAAACGGTGACATGTTGTTGTTGTGCAGCCCGCAAGCAGCAGCTCAAGTGTCATTGGACGACCAACAATGTTTGACGCGCCAACCACAACCGCATGTTTACCACGTAGCTCAATGTTGTAACGGTCGAGTAGGGTAATGATGCCCTTTGGCGTGCAAGAGCGAAGCTTTGGAATACGTTGCGCAAGACGACCAACGTTGTAAGGGTGGAAGCCATCCACGTCCTTCTCTGGGTGAATGCGCTCTAAAACATGTGTTGTGTCTATGCCTGCAGGAAGGGGTAATTGCACTAGAATGCCGTCAATTTCATCATCGTTGTTTAATTCATCAATCAGCGCTAGTAACTCTTCTTCTGAGCTAGACGCAGGAAGGTCAAAAGACTTAGAAACAAACCCAACTTCTTCACATGCGCGGCGTTTGCTACCGACATAAACCTGAGAAGCAGGATCTTCACCAACTAGAACCACTGCTAAACCAGGAGCACGTAGCCCAGCTTCAACACGTGCTTTAACACGTGCAGCCACTTCAGATCGAACAGTTTGGGAAATGAGAGTTCCGTCTATATTTTGAGCAGTCATGACTTTCCTTATAAATTAAGAAGGCAGATTATCTGCGGCGCATTGTCGCAGAATTTCTTATCAACATCCATACGCAAACGTTTGCTTTGTGGTGTTTTTGAACATTAAGCGTTTTAATGGACTTTTTTTAGGCATTCAGATCAGAATGTTATGAAAACCCGTTGATTTACCCGTTTGAACTCGTATAATCCTGTCCCTGTAGCGCGCCCTTAGCTCAGCTGGATAGAGCACGTCCCTTCTAAGGATGTGGTCATTGGTTCGAATCCAATAGGGCGTGCCATTTATTCAAAAGCCTCGATAACTCTTTGAGTTGTCGGGGCTTTGTCGTTTTTAGGTTTTTGGCTGTAATTGCCACTCTATCTACAACTTTTGAATGGCATTCTAGCCATTGCAATTTCTAGCAATCTGGATAGCAACCAATAAAAAAGCGCTGGTTAACCAGCGCTTTTGCATTTATTAAGGGCATTACATCTTTTTAAAGATGATGGAGGTGTTGATGCCGCCAAAGGCGAAGTTGTTACTCATCAAATATTTCACGTCCAGCTCTCGGCCTTGTCCGGCAATGTAGTCTAAATCGCCACATTGCTCGTCGAGGTTTTCTAGGTTGAGCGTTGGGTTAAACCAACCTGTGTGCATCATTTCTAAACCTAGCCACGCTTCAATCGCGCCACAGGCGCCTAGTGTGTGGCCAAAGTAGCTCTTGAGTGAACTGATTGGCACTTTGCCCAGAGCATTCGCTGTTGCGTTGCTTTCCGCAATATCGCCGCGGTCGGTGGCAGTGCCGTGAGCAGATACATAGTCGATCTTCTCAGCAGGAATGCCCGCGTTTTGCAAAGCCATTTCCATACAGATTTGCATGGTTTCCATCTGTGGTTGAGTGACGTGTGCGGCATCACAGTTGCTGGCAAAACCGATGATTTCTGCATAGATTTTCGCGCCACGAGCGACGGCGTGTTCGTACTCTTCCAGAACTAGCGTTCCCGCACCTTCACCAATCACCAAACCATCGCGATCGGAGTCATAAGGTCTTGGTGTGCTTTTCGGGTCTTCATTCTTTAGACTGGTGGCAAAAAGGGTATCGAAGACAGCGGATTCCGTTGGGCACAATTCTTCAGCGCCACCAGCAACCATTACCGTTTGGTAGCCATGTTTGATCGCTTCGTAGGCGTAGCCGATTGCTTGGCTGCCAGAGGTACATGCACTGCTGGTTGGGATCACTCGGCCTTTCAAACCGAAAAATAGACCAACGTTCACTGCCGTAGTATGCGGCATCATCTGCACGTAAGTCGTTGCGGTGATCGCTTTAGTGGTTTTCTCATTCAGCATGACACCAAATGCGCCGATTGCGTCAGTACTGCCTGTTGATGAGCCGTATGCGATACCCGTTTGACCATTGGTGAGTACGCCGTTACCAATCAAACCTGCTTGGCTCAGTGCGTTTTCTGTTGCGACGGTCGCTAATTTGGAAACACGGCCCATGCCGCGTACTTGCTTACGCTTGTAGTGCTTTGGCAGTTCAAAATCTAAAATGGGTGCCGCGAGCTTGGTGTTCAAACCTTCATACTGTTCGTAAGAAGGCATGTATTGCGTCGCGTTCTGGCAGTCACGCAGTTTTGGTTCGACAGATTGCCAATCGTTACCAAACGCAGTCACGCCTGACATTCCGGTTACAACAACTCGACGGCTCATACTAGGCCTCCGTTTACCGAAATGACTTGGCGAGTTACATAGCCTGCGATGTCAGACATAAGGTAACTGACTAAACCAGCAACTTCTTCTGGCTCTCCCATGCGGCGCAAAGGAATTTGCGGCATCGCATGTTCTTTCACGTGTTCGTCTACCATGCCTGTGTCGATAAGCCCTGGAGCAACGCAGTTGACGGTGATTTTGCGTTTTGCCAGTTCAAGCGCGAGTGATTTTGTTGCACCAATTACGCCCGCTTTCGCTGCGCTGTAGTTAGTTTGACCACGATTCCCCATTAGGCCCGAGACTGATGCAAGGGTAACAATTCGGCCGCCTTTGCGCTTTTGCACCATTGGCATAACACAAGGGTGAAGAACGTTGTAGAAGCTATCTAAGTTGGTATGAATCACTCCATCCCATTCTTCTTCGGTCATCGCAGGGAAAGCGGTATCTTTTGTGATGCCAGCGTTGTTTACGACGCCATAGTAAGCGCCGTGTTCGGCGATATCGGCTTCTAGCTTCTCACGACAATCTGCACGGTCACTGATGTCGAATTGGATAAGACGACCGCTACCACCATGCTGTTCGATGGTGTTTAGGGTGTCTTGCGCGCCTTGTTGATCGCCCATGTAATGGACAATGACTTGGAAACCATCTTTGGCTAATTGAACGGCAATGGCTTTACCGATGCCTTTGCTGGCACCTGTAACGAGGACTTGTCGGGTCATTGTTGACTCCTGATTTTCATTTCTTGTAATTTTTCTTCTGATGGAACGTAAACGTTCAATTGGCAAGTCGCTACAACAGTTCCTTGTAGCTCAATACGGGCTGAAAAAACCGCCATACCGTTATCTTCCATAACTTTTTCAGCATACACATCGAGCACCTGTCCGCGAGAAAACGTATCGCATTCAGACGTGTATCGACGGCTACCAAGCAAAAAGCCAATCGGTGGCGCTTGTTCCTTCATTAATGCGTGGTAACCAGACCACGCCGCGACAGATTGCGCCATAAACTCAATGCCAACGTAAGCTGGCACGGTTTGAGAGGTCGAGTCGAAGAACGGGTTGTGTTCTGCGATATCAACCTGGCAGTGAATCGTATCTTGTTGAACATCCAAAGCACGATCAACCAAGATCATTGGTTTGTCGTGTGGCAAAAGTTGTTCGATGGGAGGAAGTTTAGTCATGAGCGTAACCAAAAATAAGACTAATATTATTGCCACCAAAAGCAAAAGAGTTGCTGAGAATCGCTTTGTTACCCAGTTTGGTTGGCGTCTCAACTAACGATATATGGATATCGTCTGCTTTGGTTTCGCAGTGTTGTATTGGCAAATCAAGGTTGTACTTGAGAATATGCCAAGCGATCGCGGCTTCCGTAGCACTTGCTGCGCCTAATGTGTGTCCGGTAAGTGGCTTTGTCGAGCTTACGGGAACGGAGTCTCCAAAGCAGCGATGAATGGCTTTGCTTTCCATCGCATCGTTTAACGGCGTTGCTGTGCCATGCGCGTTGATGTAACCAATGTCTTGCGCTGTAAGTCCTGCATTGGCCAACGCTTTTTTCATCGCTTCTTCTGCGCCTAACCCTTCTGGATGTGGTGCGGAAATATGGTGTGCGTCTGAGCTGTCGCCAGCTCCGAGAAGAGCAACGGGCGCAGGTGTTTTGCTTAGCAACATTAATGCTGCGGCTTCGCCGATATTGATGCCGTTACGATGTTGGTCAAACGGTTTGCAAAAAGTATCGGATAGAGCTTCTAAACCGTTAAAGCCGTTTAGTGTGAGGCGACAAATGCTATCCACACCACCCACAATGACCGCATCAACAATGCCAGAGCGAATCAGGCGTTGCGCGGTTAAAAAGACACGACCACTAGAAGAACAGGCGGTTGAAACTGAGTAATGTGGGCCGCTCAAATCAAAGTAGGCGGCAATAAAATCGCTGCAGTTTCCAAGCTCTTGTTTGGTGTAATGGTAGTCGACAGGAAAATTACCGTTTGCCAGCTTTTCACCAAATGCGATTTCGCCATCTGAAATGCCAGATGTGCTGGTGCCGATCACGACCGCGATACGGTCACGACCATATTTAGCAATGGCGTCACGCACGTCGCCTTCGATTTGCTGCAAAGCCGAAAGTGCGAGGCGGTTGTTTCTCGTATCAAACTGGCTGAGTGCGGGTGGTAATTGCGGTAACGTCTGTGCGATTCGACCGATTACTGTTTGGCGGCCTGAATTTAAAATATCTCGGTCAACCACCATGTTGGATGGCTTCGCTCCCGATAAACACTGGTGGATGAGCGCATCATCTTGTCCCATGGCAGAGTGAAAGCCACAGGCCTGAATATACAAAGGTTGAGAAGAGCGAATAGGCATATTGTTATTCTAAATTTTTCTTAATTAATCTGATGTTGCAGTGTTTGAATAGAAATTGAAAACTGATGTTTGAGGTGATGAAAATCAATCTTACCCTCTAACTTGTTAGAAGAGCTGTATTGAATCTCAATGATCTTTTCACCGTCGCTATCAAAGATGGCGCGAGAATTATTTTTATCAATAATTCGCCACCTTACCTCATTTAACGATCCTTCCCAAGCGGAACTCGGCCAGAGCGTGATCATCAGGTTAAATAATACCTGTTCTGGCTGCGGTAGCGAACCTTGTAAACCGTTGAGCACTTCGGTTTGAATTTGTTCTCCATCGTAAGACAGTGAGAGTACTCTTGTCCCCCAGGATGAGAAGCCTGCCAGCACCACTTCGTTGTTGGTCACTTGCAGTTGTACCGGAAGTTGCTCAGATGTGGTTTTACCATCTATTGCCCAAGAAGCCGTAATTAACTGACTGGCAGACAACTGATAGCCCAAGCTTGCGGGAGTGGGCAAGCTAACTTGGGTGTGCTCGGCAATGTCGACCTGAGGCGTCGATTGGTGAGGGACCAAGCTGCATGCACTTAAAAACAGGCTCAGTGCGAATAACGTCGCGCAGCGAAAGGCGCGATTGAAAATCATGACGTCGTTTCCTCTGTTTTAATTGCAATCGGAGAGAGCAGCCAAGCGACAAAAATACCACTTAACACCGTAATGCCAAAACTGTGAATCGCGTGAGTTTGGCTGAGTGACAGCAATCCAAATGACAACACAGTGGTCATTGCCGAAAGGGTGATCGCCAATAGTGTGCTCACACTGCGGGCTTTCTCGGCAAAGAACAGAGTGTAATCGATCCCTATACCAAGAATGAGCACCAAGCCAAGCAAGTTGAACAGGTTTAATGTTGTTCCCATCGCGACAGCAGTTGCCAGACCGCAGGCGCAAGCAATCAATGATGGCAGTAAAACTCGCCAACTGTGTTGCAGACCGTACCGCTTGATTAATACCAGAAAGATCACAGCACTGGCGGCTGCCAATAGCTCCATGATTTTGATTCGGTATCCACCAAATAGGGCGGATATTTCTTCAGCTTTGTTTAGGTAGACAACATCAGACTGTGATTTGGCAAATGCCTTAACAACAGCGGAGTCTTGCAATTGGTTTAACACCACTACCGTTGCCGATTTTCCTTTGATCTTACCCAAATGAAGAAAACGTACAGGCGCTGATACCGGGTTTTGCAAGTACTGTTCAACCGTAACAGGGATAAAGTCGGCGTCCATTTTGGGCTTTTTACTTAAGCCCAGCCCGGAAGTAAGTGGGCTGGATTGTGTCGCGTAAAGATCGCGAATCAATTGATAGTCTTGTTGCTGACGTTCCACTGAGCTCAAGTAGCGGCTCAGGCTCTGGTAGCTTTCGATGGTGCTGTCCGCTTTCCACGCTTCTAAAGTTGGTATCAAAGACTCCAGCTTTTTCATTAGGCTTTCGTCATCGTCGGCGGTAACGACCAACATTTGCTGCGAAGATTGCATGCCACTGAGCGTCGTAATCAAGGTTTCTTGCTGCTTGAGATCTTTCGGCATCGTTTGCAGCAGACGAATGTCGTCATCGTAGTTCAATTGCAGCAAGAAAAAACCACTCGCAACCACACATAACATCGGTAATCCGACTTTAATTCGAGGTTGATTCCAAAGTGTTAACCATTTCGCCAACAGTGATTGTCCCGGTAAATTCGAAATGGTGCGCGATGGGTTACGAGCCAGTATCGGATACCAAGCTACCACTGTGATGTAAGCGGCAATCAGACCAATGGATGAAAACAGCGCAAGCTGCTGCAAACCAGGAAACGGCGCCACTAACATGCCCAAATAGCCGATCAAACTGGTGATTAAGCCAAGTGTGATCGCTATGAAAATATGCTTTAACCCTTGCTCGCTATCCCATTCATTTCCCGCCGCAAGGCGTTCGGTTAGGTAGTGGAATGCGTAGTCGATAGACACGCCGATCAAACTTGCGCCAAACACTAAGCTGAACAGATGGACTTTTCCAAAAATCCACGTCGTAACGGACAACGCAACGAGCAAGCCAATGGTGATTGAAAGCAGTGCGAGAGACAGTGGCACCACACTACGAAAGACCAATACGAACAATGCAATGATACCGAGCAGAGAGAACACACCGATGGTACTGATCTCCGATTTTGCACTTTGCGTACCAAAGTCGGCGTAAAATAGAACGCCAGTATGTGCGACTTCAGCGCCATATTTCTGCGCGACGCTTTGCTCTAGCGCTTGAATGTCAGGGACGGCAAGCTGCCCAGTTAGGCTATAAGGCGAGTCTTTTAGCTCAGCAGTAATAAGCAAGTATTGAGCACCGTCTTTTTCGACGGACAGATAGCCGTTATCCAATCGGAAAGAGGACGATTGCTGGGTAACTTGGCTTAAATAATCACGAAATAGCAAGAAAGGATCATTTTGTAACTCTTGCCCAGTCACTCCAGAAAACGGGTTGTACAGAGACTGAATCACATGCTGCACTTGCTGTTCTGGATTTTTGCTTAAACGCTCTCGTTGTTCAGGCGTCAGCAATTGGAAACGGTGCTTAAAGTAGTAACTCGCCCAAGCTTGCTGCTCTTGAGGTGAGATTTTTCCCACCACATCGCGAAAATGATTACTTTGTCGTAACCCCTTATCAAATTCAGTGGCCGCTGCAAAAAGGGCATTTTTGTCCGGCGCTGTGATCACGAAAATGACTTTGTCGCTCATACTTGCCGAGACCGACTCAAAGGCTTGCTCAGCCACCGGGTTTTGTTGGATCTTCGGCAGCAGTTTTAAAATGTTGGTCTCAATCGGAGATTCTGCACTCCAAACCCATTGTTTGAGTAGCAACGCGCCCGCTAAAACAACGAGATTGAGCCAAACCAGAGCAAAGGTGTGAGTGCCAAGACTGAGTTTAGAAACGGAATTGAGCGTCTTCGGCATCCGTGAGTTCCTGAGGTAGAGAGGTCTGGTTCGTATACGTGATTTCGGTCTTATCGCCACGCAGCTCTTGTAGGGTTAGGCGATCAATGTGCGTTTTACCGGAAAGAGTGATGGATTGAAACACCGCATTTAATGGCGACTGTTTTGGCACTAAAACGAGCTGCCATTGATTGTTCTCAACTGAAAAATCGAGTGTGAATTGTTCTTGCAGTGCAGAAGTATCCCCGTGGAACACGGATAAAAACACATGGCTAAAGTAGAACGCCATTGGGTTTTCTTCAGCAGAAATCGTTTTCGGAGCTTGGTCGGCAAAAGTCTGACGAAGTTTGTTTTCCGTCAATACCAAATTGACTGCGAAAGGTTCAGTTTGTTGCCACAACAAGCCATGTGTTTTGCTCAGTGTGAACTGACCTTTAGAGGTTAAAGGTTGACTAAACATTTCCAGATGACGCTGCTGCGTAAAATCTCCGCGTACGATTTCATGCTGAGACAACTGCTGTTGAAGCGATGCCAAATCCGTTACGTTTGCTGTCGGTGTGGCCAGTGCTGGAACAGAAAATATCAACAAAAAAGAGAGTAACCACTTTTGCATTAGTTCAGGCTCCCATGGTTGTGCCATTGCTCTACTTTATCTAAAAAGACTGCTGGAGAAACAAAGCACATCTCTTGCTTTTCAATGGATACGGCGACTTGCGTTGTATGCGCTTTGCACATACGTTGATTCGTTTCGGCGTCGTAAATCACGTAATCCACACGCAAGCGGTTTTCCCACTCCGTGAGTTGCGCGGTAATGCGAATGGTGTGATTAAACGGAATCGCCTTGACGTATTTAACGCGCGTGTCGATGATCGGCCACATATACCCAGAGTCTTGCATATCGCGATAGCTGTATTGGATCTTCTCCATCAGCACACGACGCGCTTCTTCAAAATACCGAAAGAAGTTGCCGTGATATATCACGCCCATCGGGTCAGCATCTTGGAATGAGGTGACCATAGTCACCTCCGCTTCTAATGGGTAGAGAACCTGCTCTTGCATTATACCTCCGCGTAGAGTGGCCAATGACGTTGCTGAATGCGTTCAATGAAATGACGCAAATCTTGTTCCAATGGGCGATCTTCAATCACAAACTCAAACTCGCTCAGCACGGCGTCACGAATTACTCGCAAACTCTGACTCATGTGGTGTTCGTCCAATTCGTTATGACGACGACGAATCTCAACCGCTTGAACGCTTGCTAGGAGTGAAGCCGCAGCAACTTGCTCTGTTAACTCAAGTACGCGTAGGCAGTCACGAGCCGCAATGGTGCCCATGCTCACTTTGTCTTGGTTGTGACATTCGGTTGAGCGAGAAAAAACGCTTGCTGGCATGGTGTTTTTCAACGCTTCTGCCGTCCAAGCTGAGATACCAATCTGAACCGCTTTAAAGCCGTGGTTGATCGGTTTACGCTCGCCTTCTGCACCGGTTAAGTTAAACGGCAGGCCGTTATTGAACTTGTAATCCATCAGTTGCGCCATCTGACGGTCCAGCAAATCAGCTAAGTTGGCAATGTTCACTTTCAACGTATCCATCGCCATTGCGATATGACCACCGTAGAAGTGACCGCCGTGCAGAACGCGCTCGTTGTCGCCATCGATGATTGGATTGTCGTTGGCACTATTTAGTTCATTCTCAATCAATTGACGTAGCCAAGGCAGTGAGTCTTGCACCATGCCAATCACGTGTGGCGCACAACGCAGCGAGTAACGATCTTGCAGTCGGTCGCTATTGCGTGGCGGACGTTCAGCATTAAGATCATCACGCAGCCAAGCCGCAACTTGCTGTTGACCAGGGTGAGGTTTTACCGCAAACAGCGCTTCATCAAAGTGGAAGTCATTACCTTGCATACCCACAGAGACCATCGCGGTAATCTTGGTGCATAGCTGAGCTAGGTATTCTGCGCGTTTGTAGGCAAGACAGGCGAGGGCAGTCATCACGGATGTACCGTTCATTAACGCCAAACCTTCTTTTGGTTTTAGGCGAATTGGCTCAATGTCCAGCTCTGCAAATACTTCTTGTGTTGGTCGCACATCGCCTTTGTAAAGCACTTCACGCTCGCCAATTAAGGTCGCCGCTAGGTAAGACAGAGGCGTTAAATCGCCACTTGCGCCCACCGAGCCCTCTTGTGGAATACGCGGCGCAATGTCGTGGTTGATAAGCGTAACGATTTGGTTCAACAGATCGTGAGACACGCCAGATACGCCTTGCGACAATGAACATAAACGTGTTGCCAGCACCGCACGAGCTTGCTCATGAGAAAGGATTTGACCTAAGCCACAACCATGGAAGCGTGTAAGGTGCAACGGAAGTTCATCCACAAGAGCGGGTGGAATCGCCACAGTACATGAATCGCCGTAACCCGTAGTCACGCCGTAAATAACGCCTTCTTCTTTCAGTAATCGTTCCAGAAACGCCACGCCACGATCAATTTTCGCGGTAAATTCTGGCGAGGTGTTCATGTTTGCCTTTGCACCTTGAGCAATGGCAACGACATCTTCGATGGTTAAAGATTGGGCACCAAAAGTGATGTTGTGATTATTGTTGTTTGTCATGTGGCTGATTACTTAAAGTCCAGAAGTTAAAAAAGTTGTACCACTGTAACGGCGCTTGCAGTGTGTGGTGTTCTAATCTGTGTGCGTACTGTTGAACAACGTGTTCTAGTGCCTGCTGACGTTCCTTGCGCGGTAGCGTGATTTGGTCACTAAAGTGTTCAAAGTACACATTAAAATGCGGAGTGTTCGCTTCATCGTCGCGTAGGCCGAAGAGTAGGTAAACCGGCGCTTTTAATACCGAGGCTAGCATGAATGGGCCTTGCGGGAATGGTGCACGTTTACCAAGAAAATCTGCCCAAACGACACGATTTTCTTTGCTGGTGGAAGTGCGATCGCCAACGATCACCACCCATTCGCCTTGCTCGATTTTTTGTTGAAGCAGAATCGCGGTGTCTGGTCCCATTGAGCTGACTTGAATTAGATTCAGTTCCGAATTTGGGTTTACCGCCTTCATTACCGCATTAAATTGTTCAGCGTGTTGGGTAAATACCAAGGCATTGATTTTGACATGAGAGTGTCGACGACCAAGCGCGCGGCAGAGTTCGATATTGCCAAGGTGCGAGCCTAATATGAGCACGCCTTGTTTTTTCTGCGCCATCTCTTCGAAATGATGTTGGCCGTGAATGGTTAGGTTGTCGACATTAAAGTCACCTTGCCATGCTGCCAGTTTGTCGAGCATGGTACGCCCAAAAGAAAGCAGATGATGATAGCTGTCCAACTGTTTTGGCAGTGCGATGTTCTGCTGCGCTGCGTAGCGCTGCAAGTTTTGCAGGTAAATCTCAGACGCTTCACGGGCAGATTTACCCGTGAAGTGGTAGTAGCGCATGACTAATTTTAAAATCAGGTCAAACGCTTTTCTGCCGAACAAGCGGTAAACCGCGAGCAAGGTTTTGATGCCTAAAATCGTGCCTTGTTCTTTTCGTTTCGACCAGTGGGCATTGCTGTCGTCTGTGTGACTGCGCTTTCTGGCGAGTAGCGAAGGAATGCGCGGCAACATGCCAAAAAATAGGCGAGTGTGCATCCAGCTTATCTTGATGTTGTCCCACAATGCGTCGAAGTGGGAAATGCCACCTTCAGGGTAGATCACGCGCGTTGGAACAAAATCAATGTCGACGCCTTCCCAATACATTCGCACTAGAATTTCGATATCAAAATCCATGCGTTTGCCGATGCTGTACTTGTTCAACACGGCGACCGTTTTCGCCACTGGGTAGGCGCGAAAACCGCACATGCTGTCTTTGATAGACAGTGACAAGGTTTCTATCCACACCCAAACGTGTGTAGCGTAGCGACCATACAAACGGGATTTGGGTACGCTCTCGTCGTATATCGGTTGGCCCGAAATCAGGTTATCTGGTTTTGTTTCGCTGGCGCTGAGCAATTTCGGCAATGCTTCTAGGTCGTGCTGACCATCTGCGTCGATTTGAATGGTGTGCGTAAAACCAAGTTGGTGAGCTTGATGTAGGCCTGCCATCACCGCGCCACCTTTGCCTTGGTTTTCACTCAAACTAATCAGTTTTATCAGCCCTTGCTCACTCAACGCTGAAAGTGCTTGTTTGGTGTCTTCATTGCTGCCGTCGTCCACGACAAGCACTGGCAAATCGAAAGAGAATAACGACGCAACCACGTCTGCAATTGTGCTGCCGTGGTTGTAGCAAGGAATTAAAAAGCAGGGACGGTAATCACTCACGTGACTCACCCAGTTTCATTTTGCCTGAAGAGTGAGTCACCAAGGTTTCACCGTTTTTCGATGTGTACTTAAAGGCCAATTTCTCGCGCTCATTGTCCCAAGAGAGTGAGAGACAAACGTCGGCGTTTGGCAGAATCGGCTCTTGAAACTTGATGACTTCCATTCCTTTAAATACCTTGGGAGTGTTCAAATATTGAACGGCGTAGAACAACGCCCAGTCAATTTGAGTGACGCCGGGTAAAAGAGGAAAGTCACTGAAATGACCTTGGAAATCTAAGATGTCAGCATCCACACGCAGCGAAAGCTCTGCGGTGTGGTCACTCACTTCAATATTCTGAATGGTTGGTTTTCTTTTATCCATGTTACTAGCTTTATTGGAATAGTTTTTCAATTTCAGCAACTTGGCGTTTGCCTTGGCTGTTCAATGGAATTTCGGCGACCACTCGGAATTTTCTCGGGATAGCGATCGGTTCTAGCCAATTGCGCAGTGCCTTGCGAAGCTCAAGCCAAAATTTGCCTTTACCAAGTTCATTAAGCACATCGCTGCCTTTATCGTTAAGTACGATGATCGAGACTAACGTGAGGCGACCAGATTCTTCCATTGGGATCACCACGCTTTCTTGAACCCACGGCAATTGCTCTAAACGTTTTTCCACTTCGACAAGGGAAATACGCTTTTCTTCGACTTTGACGATTCGGTCAGTGCGTCCACGCAATTCAAAAGAAATACTATCATGGAAATAGCATTCATCCGCAGTTTGGTACCAAGTGTTTTCATCAATGTGTGGCGAGCGGAGCTTTAAACAATTCTCATGGTTAAGCTCGGCTTCAACACCAGGGAATAACGTCCAGGGAGTGCTGGCTACGTGCTGCTGACGGTAAGCGATGCCGCCGGTTTCTGTGCTGCCAAAAACTTCAATAGGAAGTGACCCAAACAACAGCTGGCTGTGTTGCGCGGCTTGGTTTGGCAGGGGGCCACCAGAAGAAAATACGCACCGAATCGCAACCGGATTATGCTCTTCACCGAGTCGTTTTAGTAACGCAGGGCTGCTTACTAGCGTGGTGTCAACATCGGCGTGATGGACAATTTGCTCTGGGAACTCAAGGTTGGGTGCTGAAAATGGACGTGCAGAACACAAAGGCCACAATACACGAAACAGCAAGCCGTAAATGTGCTGATGAGAGACGGTGCTTTCAACGCGTGTGCTGGCAACCGTGTCGCCCCACAGGTTATCTAGAATAGCAACTTCGATATCGAGCTGTTTCAGCGTTTTTGCAATGGCTTTTGGTGTGCCGCTTGAACCCGAAGTAAATAGCGTTACTGGTATTTCTGCCAGGTTTAATTCACGCCAAAAATAAGGTTGTTTGGCCTCTGGCTCGCTAATCACGGTGGTTTCTAGCAATGATTGAGCTTCGATCAAAAGCGAGCTCACGAGTTTTGGAGCCGAGACATCGGCATCATGCAGCAACAAATCGTAGTGCTCACTGAGCTCTTTGAGTGCTTCTGGTTGGTAATTACCAGGTAATACAATGGATTTTCCTGCATAACAACAAGCAAAAAAGCCAACGGCAAACAGGTAGCTGTTGCCAAAACACAACGCAATGTTTTGCGTTGGTTGGGTTTCTAGCTGTTGAGTAAGTGTTGCGACGTGCTGTTGGAAATCACCCCACGTGATAACCGTATCGCGATCGTAAGAGACTGGGGATTGCTCAGACCTCTCCGCGATGAACAAGGTCGCTAGGGAGGTAAAGCTCGAATACGTTGTATTCATACGATTAGTGTTCCTTTCGAACAAATTGACGCACGATCCATTCTCCAGCGAACAAGCCACCAGCAAGTAAGTAGCTGATGAGGCCGTTATAAAGCGTCCATATTTTTACTGGTAGGAAACAGGTATAGAGTGCAACGGCAGCGTTGAGCGTAAAAAAGGCGCACCAAACCATCGTCACTTTGCGAGTGTAAGCCACGCCACTAGCCGGAAGGTCGGGTTCTTGCAAGCGAGCAAGCCTCTCTATGATCGATTGCGGCTGTTTTAAGCTCAGTCCAAATACACACAGCATACATAAATTGACAACGACAGGGTAAAACTGAAGCCACCCGTGTTGTTTAAACACCATGCCAAGTGTAATTAGAACAATGCCAACAGCGCCCGTAGCGAGCGCCAAGAATTTAAACTCTTTTAGTGGGGTCTTATTTACGACGAAAACACGCAAAAGTAACGCAGCAATTAACAAGCCCCCAACTAAGTTCAAGCCATATTTATCTATACCGAAATAGACGGCGAAGGGGTAGGCAAGCAGTACAATTGCAGACAGACCAGTCAGCAATTGGCGCATTAACTTTCCTTCAATAACTCAGTAACAGCGTTAACCACATCGTCAACGGTTCTTACTGCACTAAACTCTGCTGGCTTGATTTTTTTGCCAGTGACATTCTGTAGGTGTACGACCAAATCAACGGCGTCAATGCTATCAAGATCGAGATCTTGGTATAAGTGCGCATCTGATTGAATTTCGGCTGCGTCAATTTCGAACAGCTCAACAAGCGCATCTTTAACTTGTTCAAATACTTGATCTTTATTTACATCAGTCATGAATATACCTACAACTTATTCATTAGTTTGAGAAGAAACGTATTTCGCTAGATTTGCTACAGACGCAAAGTGTTCGCGCGTATTTGAGTCGTCGGCATCAATAACGATGTTGTATTGTTTTTTTATTGCGAGTCCAAGCTCAAGCGCGTCGATAGAATCTAAGCCAAGTCCATCACCAAAAAGTGGTGCATCCGTTTCAATATCATCTACGGTTAAATCTTCAAGGTTTAAAGCATCAATAATAAGTTGCTTAATGTCGTTGTGTAACTGTTCCACTGGGACCTGCTTATTAATAAAAGTTTTCTGGAAAAATGTTTTCAGCTAGGTGCTGTTGTAAGCGTCGCGCCGCTATTGTCGGCGACGTAGTTTGCTTTATAAAGGGGGTAATCTCAACTTTATCCTTAACTTCAACCCTGAAAAAGGGCTTTGTTGCCGGTACTTGATACCATTTTTTCTCTTTTGTGAGGAAACTTGGCGTTACCGTAATATGGACAACTCTTAAATCTCGTTCTGTTCTTACCGCAATTTGTGCTGCACCGCGTTGTAATTTCGGCTCTACACCTGGTGTTGTTCTTGTTCCTTCAGGAAATATAAGCAACACGTTGCCTTTGTTAAATCGTTCATCACAAAGTGCTAATAAATCATCCGGTGCTTCATTGGGAATATATCCGGCTGCTTTTACGATGTGCTTCATAAAAGGATTCGACCATATTGCCGATTTTACTAAACAGTCGCAGCGATTTAATTGTGAAGCAATGAGAACGTAATCGATTAAACTAGGGTGGTTGGCAACAATTAAACAATTACGATCTTGTTGAAGAATATCGGCACCAATAATTTGATAATCGATTGCGCCACTTAGCTTCATCAATTTACAAAATGTGTTGAATGAATATCGAATCGCACCCTGAACTTTATATTCGCGTTCCGTTTGGTCTGAAACAAAAATACGAATGGTCGGAATAACAATGAAACTCAGTACTAAACCACCTAACCCAAATACTGAAAAACAAAAGCCTGTTGCTAGCACACGCCAATACTGATTTAAGCGAGTCATTTTTTGTGCCATTCCCAAGCTTGTTGCGGAGCGAAAATAGTCCACTGGCTTTTATCTAACAAGTATTGTTGCAAAAATACTAAACCTTGAGGAAGAGGATGACCGGAACGTTCTGCGTTTATGGAGCTTTGTATCGCGAACTTGTCTCCATGAGAAAGTATCAAGCCAAGTCCAAACCCTTTGTATTGTTGGTTTTCATATTCTAAGTAAGAGTCAGGCATAGGCTCATCAAAATCAATAAGCAGTACTTTTTTGTCAGGATTGTCGGACAAAAACAGCCATGCTTCTAATATTGCGCTTTGGAATGTGTTTTCTGCCGCAGCGATAGAAGTTAGGGGAATGGGTTGTTTAGTTGCGATAGTGGCAAGCCCTGCGGCGGTATTGTGCACCGATTGAGAAAAAGCCATCGGAGACGCCTCTTCTCCATTAATTATATCTTCAACTAGTGCGACGCTGCGATGCAGTTCACCATGACGGCTTGAAAATACAAGGTAATCAACTTGATGTTGATTAAGCATTTCGATTGCAGTTTGTACCGCCAGTTTACTGAGTGGGCTCATTCTTCTGCGCATCATCGCAGGAATATTTGCAACATTGATTTTGCCATCTTCTGGCCATTTTATCTCTGTTGCCCATTGTTTCCATTCATTGGATTCGGATAAACCGAATGAATTCGCTGTCCACGCATCAATATTGAACGAAATGTTGATCTTCGAGTTTGGCATATTGGGTTAAATTGTTTATTTTACAGCTCGATACAAATTGGGGTTGACCCAAATTCACAATAAAAAGGAAATTATCATGTCGCGTTTTAAGCTGTATGTCTCGTTATTATTAACTTTGCTTCTTGTTGGTTGTGGACGAGTACAACCTGTAATGAATGTGGAGGATACTCCAGTTGCTTATGATCTTCAAAATAAACAAGTAAAAATGGCCATAGTGCAATCAGCAACTAACCGAGGCTGGACGATCGAAGAAGTAAGCCCTGGTGTTCTTATTGCAAAAATCCACGTTCGTAAACACTCTGCAGAAGTAAAAATCCCATACAATAATAAATATTACTCAATTATTTATCTCAACTCAGTAAATCTCAAAGCAAGTGATGGCAAAATCCACCGTAATTACAATCGTTGGGTAAACAACTTGAATGTTGATATTCAGCGAGCTATTGCATTGTTGGGCAATCAATCTCAACAATAAAACTATTAATTGCAGTTAGGTTTTTCCGTGTTAAATCAAAATAATGACCCTTTTAATGCTTTTGAAGCGAAGACAGAAGCTCAGAAGTTATCTTTTGCACCAATCGTGTTCCAGACCGCCAAAACGCTTCGAGATTTAGGTATTTTAGCCGCTTTAGACAGCGCTGGCGCACAAGGCATGAGTGCCACAGATATTGCCGAGAAAACGGGAGTATCAGAATATGGTGTTAAAGTACTGTTGGATATGGCGATTAGTGCGCATATTGTTTTATGGGAACGACCTAACTATTCGCTTGCAAACCTTGGTTTTTACCTTCTTCATGATGGTATGACGAATGCAAATATGGATTTTACGGCAGATGTTTGTTACGCCGCGATGATGCATTTGACGGAAGCAATTCAAGAAGGTAAACCGTCAGGTTTGAAAGAGTTGGGCAATTGGGAGACCATCTATCAAGGTCTATCGACGTTACCAGAACAAGCCAAACAGAGCTGGTTTAAGTTCGATCATTTCTATTCGGATCGCTCGTTCCCACTTCTGCTTAAAGAGGTATTTGCAAGCAAGCCAAAGCATCTTGTGGATATTGGCGGAAATACGGGAAAATGGGCGATTCAGTGTTGTAAACATGACCCTGACGTTCAAGTGACGATTGTTGATTTACCGCAGCAATTAGAAGTAGCGATGAAGAATGTTTCAGAAAACCAGTTCGTCGAGCGTGTACGTCCATACCCTGCAAACATGCTTGATAAAGCACAAACATTGCCGGAGCATGCTGACGTTTGGTGGATGAGCCAGTTCTTGGATTGCTTTTCCCCAATTGAGATCCTCAATATCCTTAAAAAAGTTAAAGCCCAGTTAACGAAGGGAGATACTATTTACGTATTGGAGCTGTTTTGGGATGCTCAAAAATACGCGGGAGCTTCCTATAGCCTTAATGCCACTTCTCTTTATTTTACCTGTTTAGCTAACGGTAATAGTCGCTTTTATCGCAGTGATGATTTCTTAGAAATTGTCGAAGCGGCAGGTTTATCTGTCGTTGAAAGAACCGACAATATTGGCCTTGGTCATACCTTATTAAAACTACAAGCAAACTAAATTCAGAATGAAAACAGAGCTCAAGCAAGTTGTTGTCGTAGGAGCGGGGCCATCAGGTTCAACCGTTTCTGCGTTATTAAAATCGCGTGGCATAGATGTTGTTGTCTTAGAAAAAGCGACTTTTCCACGTTTTTCCATAGGAGAAAGCCTACTCCCTGCATGTATGGAAGTTGTTGAACAAGCAGGAATGACCAATGCAGTAAAGCAGTTTGGCTTCCAGTATAAAGATGGTGCTGCATTTCGTCGTCATGGTGTATACACCCAGTTCGACTTTACAAACAAATACACGCCAGGACCGGGCACGACGTTTCAGGTTCAACGTGCCAACTTTGATAAAGTATTGGCAGATAGCGCTGAAGAGCAAGGCGTAGAGATTCGCTATCAGCATGAACTGCTCAACCTAGCGTTTGAAGGGAAAAAGTCTCGATTAGAAGTGCTCGACTCAAATAAGAAGGCTTATCAAATCGAAGCAGATTTTGTGCTGGATGCAAGTGGCTTTGGGCGTGTTTTGCCACGCTTGTTGGAGCTAGAAGAACCTTCTTGTCTTCCGCCTAGAAAAGCGATCTTTACCCATATCGAAGATCATATCTCTCCCCAAGAGCCGGAATACGATCGCAACAAAATTTTAATTTCAGTTCATCCTGAAAATCACGACGTATGGTACTGGCTAATCCCATTCTCTAATGGTACTTGTTCGTTTGGTGTGGTGGGTGAGCCAGAATTTTTCGAACAATACCCAGAAGATAAGATTGCAGCGTTGCAGCAGTTAGCCAATGAAGAGCCGGGTTTGGCTGCTTTATTGCGAAATGCGAATTACCCGAATCCAGCAGGCGAGTTGGGTGGCTATTCTGCTAACGTCAAACGTTTAGCGACAGAGCACTACGCGTTGCTTGGTAATGCTGGTGAGTTTCTTGATCCTGTATTTTCATCGGGTGTCACTATCGCCATGAAATCGGCAGAGTTTGCAGCGGACTGCGTGGTTCGTCAGCTGAATGGTGAAAAGGTTGATTGGCAAGAAGAGTACTCGCAACGCTTAATGGTGGGAGTGAACACATTCCGCACTTATGTGGAAGGCTGGTACAACGGCACGTTGCAAGATGTGATTTTCTATCAAAACCCGAACCCACGTATTAAACAGATGATTAGTGCGATTTTGGCTGGATATGCTTGGGATACGAATAATCCTTACGTAAAACAAAGTGAGCAGCGTTTGTCGACGCTTGCAGAACTGGTTCGGGAAGCTGAACTGTAAGAATATACATTCGCTTATCCGAGAATCAGTAAACCTAGGTCTTACCAAAAAATTAGTAAGACCTTTTTAATGCCTCTTTACTTTTACTTCTAGCGTGTTGGAGACACATTGACCACTTACATCGGTGTGTATCGAATTTGAGAATTTTTATGGTGACATTGATCACATCTAGAATTCCTGTTGCTGATATTTATATTAAATTTGTAGGAAATGGATTACATTCTGGGAGTGTTCCCTACATCCGGCTTCGTTGTGAAAACGGTTTATAAGCAACTGTATAAGTTAGTAAAGTTCCAAAAACTACACCAAAAAAAAGACAAGTTTCTTACCAAATCAATTCGCTTGGTGAGTTCGAGCCATCGACTACGCCAAACGCTTCCTCTACTTTCTAAAATTGTCGAAGAACATGACGCATCAACGGTCTCTTCGATTGCAGATCCCGAGAACGCGGTAGCGTGGGGAGGTAAAGTTTCTCCAGAGTTCAAATCTAAAGTCATTCGTATTAGTAAAGAGCTAAAGATCAATCCTAATCATCTTATGGCGTGCATGGCATTTGAAACTGCTGAAACTTTCAGTCCAAGCATCAAAAATGGTTCCGGAAGCGGGGCTACAGGGTTAATTCAATTTATGCCCTCTACCGCAGAGTCATTAGGAGTGAACACAAAGACTCTTGCGAGAATGAGCGCGCTTGAACAACTTGACTATGTGAAAGCGTACTATTGGCCCTATCGAAATAAAATTAATAGCTTAGAAGATGCTTACATGGCCATTCTCTACCCTGCTGCGATTGGTAAACCGCCGTCTTTCGTTTTGTTCAGACAAGGCTCAATTGCCTATCGACAGAATGCAGGTATCGATCGCCACAACACGGGGAAAATCACGCTTAATGATGTTTCCTACAAAGTGAGGAAAAAATTAGAAAAAGGTTTGCAGCCCAATTTCATGGGCTAAGATTGTGTCATGTTCCTAGTTTTTCGCGCATGAATCCTTCTGTTACTTCACGGGGATTCTGATACACTACGCGCCCATTTCCTCTGTTGAGACCTTTCTATGCCATTTTCTAAGCTTGGTTTAAGCGCATCGATTGCTGATGCAGTAAAAGCGCTAGGTTATGAAAAACCCACTTCTATCCAACAAAAAGCCATTCCAATCGTATTGCGTGGCCGCAATTTAATTGCAGCAGCGCAAACGGGCACAGGTAAAACGGCCAGTTTTGTTCTGCCAATCTTAGAAAAGCTTAGTCGAGGCGAAACGCAACGTAAAAAACGCGCTCGTGCGATTATCCTAACGCCAACACGCGAACTTGCGCTTCAGGTTCATCAAAGTATTGAAGCTTATGGTAAAAACTTACCATTACGCTCAATGGCGATGTTTGGTGGTGTGGATTATGCACCACAAAAACAAGCCTTGATCGAGGGGGTCGATATTGTGGTAAGCACGCCTGGGCGCTTGATTGATCTGTACGGTCAACGCGCGATTCACTTTGATGAAGTGGAAATGCTAGTGCTTGATGAAGCCGACAAAATGTTGGATATGGGATTCATCGATGCGATCGACAAAATCGTCGACTGTATGCCAGAACATGTGCAAAGTTTGCTGTTCTCAGCGACGTTATCTAACCCTGTTCGTGACTTGGCGAAAAATGCGATTATTGATCCTGAAGAGATCACGATTGCAAAGCACAGTGCCTCAAAATCAAATATTAAACAGTGGATCACGACCGTCGATAAAGACATGAAGTCGTCGCTGTTAAGTCACTTGCTTAAAGAAAATGACTGGTCGCAAGTACTGGTATTTATTGAAACTAAACACGGCGCAGCCAAACTGGTAAGCCAACTTGAGAAACGTGGCATTGTGGCAGAAGCATTCCACAGTGGCCGTAATCAGCGTGTTCGCCAGGAATTAATAGAAAAGTTTAAAGCGGGTGAAATCCAGTACTTAGTCGCAACCGGCGTTGCTGCGCGCGGTATTGATATTGATAATCTGCCAGTTGTCATCAACTACGATTTACCTTACCCAGCGGATGAGTATGTACATCGTATTGGTCGTACAGGTCGTGCTGGCGCGAAAGGTGAGGCGATATCACTGGTTTCAAAAGACGACTTTAAGAACCTCTGCATGATTGAAAGTCGTTTAGGGCACTTGCTAGAGCGAGTGGAAATTGAAGGTTTTGCGCCAAGAAAGCCAGTACCAATTTCAATTTTAAATTACGTGCCTAAGAATAAACGTAAACCGCACGATAAGCGCGAATCAAAATAGCCAGTTTATCCCATGATCTAAAAGCCGCATTCTTGCGGCTTTTTGCGTTTTAAGGCATCCAATTATGTAGCCATCGCGACGGTTTCTATTCGGTAATGAGGAAAAAAGTTAATCAGTGTCATACGCTTAACACGTAAAGTGAATCAAGGTGCGTTAAGCTTTTGTCAATTATCTGTCCGCAGGTTTGCACAAGGTAAGGAATGGGCGCAAACTTTTTTGCTTGCTAATGAATGCATAATAAGATGGGGCACAAATGAAAACAGGTGATAAGCAATTCGCCGTTATTGGTCTTGGCCGATTTGGTTTGGCAGTGTGTAAAGAGTTACAAGATTCAGGCGCTCAAGTTTTAGCCGTTGACATCAACGAAGACAGAGTTAAAGAAGCCGCCAGTTTTGTTAGTCAGGCGGTTGTGGCTAACTGTACTCACGAAGAGACGGTTGCTGAGCTCAAACTTGATGATTACGACATGGTGATGATTGCCATCGGAGCGGATGTCAATGCCAGTATTCTTGCGACATTGATTGCTAAAGAGGCGGGAGTAAAGTCAGTATGGGTTAAAGCCAACGACCGCTTCCAAGCTCGTGTTCTGCAAAAAATTGGCGCAGACCACATTATCATGCCTGAGCGTGACATGGGGATACGTGTCGCGCGTAAAATGCTCGATAAACGGGTTCTTGAGTTCCACCCATTAGGCAGTGGCTTAGCTATGACGGAGTTTGTGATTGGCTCTCGTTGGATGGGTAAGACACTAAGTGATTTGGCTCTGTGCAAAGTCGATGGCGTGCAAGTGCTAGGGTTTAAACGGGGCCCAGAAATTACCAAGGCACCTGACCTTAATACCACACTAGAAATTGGTGACCTAATTATTGTGGTCGGCCCTCAAGATGCGCTCGCAAATAAATTAAAATCGCTATGACGTATTTTCATCAGAAAGGTGTTTTTTACGCACCAGATGGTAAACAAGAGAAAGCGAAAGGCAATGAACCGCGAATTATATTGCTCAGTTTTCTCGGTGTTTTACTGCCTTCTGCGGTATTGCTAACCTTGCCAGTATTTTCTGTTACGGGCCTGTCGATAACGGATGCTTTGTTTACCGCAACGTCCGCTATTAGTGTGACAGGGCTTGGTGTTGTCGATACTGGGCAACACTTTACGCTTGCGGGTAAAATCTTGCTGATGTTTTTAATGCAAATCGGTGGGTTGGGGCAGATGACTTTGTCGGCGGTCTTACTCTATATGTTCGGCGTGCGTTTGAGTTTGCGTCAACAAGCGCTGGCGAAAGAAGCATTAGGGCAAGATCGGCAAGTCAATCTAAACCGACTAGTAAAGCGGATTGTTGTTTTCGCGCTTGTTGCAGAAACGGTCGGGTTTATTTTTCTCTCTATCCGCTGGGTCCCTGAAATGGGCTGGCAGACTGGTATGTTTTACGCCTTGTTTCATGCAATTTCTGCATTTAACAACGCTGGGTTCGCGCTGTTTTCTGACAGTATGATGAGCTTTGTGAATGATCCGTTGGTTATCTTTACACTGGCGGGGCTATTCATTTTTGGCGGGCTTGGTTTTACTGTTGTGGGTGACATCTGGCTAAACTGGCGCAAAGGTTTCCACTTTTTGCATCTTCACACCAAAATCATGCTGATTGCGACACCGATATTGCTCTTAGTCGGAACGATGATGTTTTGGTTACTTGAGCGAAGCAACCCAAACACAATGGCGTCTTTACCTGCAACAGGGCAATGGTTGGCGGCATTCTTTCAATCTGCGAGTGCGCGAACGGCAGGGTTTAATAGTGTTGACTTGGCGTTGTTTACCCAGCCGGCCTTACTGGTCATGATTGTTCTGATGTTAATTGGAGCGGGTTCCACCTCAACGGGGGGCGGTATTAAAGTTTCCACATTTGCTGTTGCGTTTATGGCTACGTGGACCTTTTTACGCCAAAAGAAACATGTGGTTATGTTTAAGCGAACCATAAATTGGCAAACTGTGACTAAGTCATTGGCAATTATCGTTGTGAGCGGAGCCATCCTGACAAGCGCAATGTTTTTATTGATGCTTACCGAGAAGGCCAGCTTTGATAAAGTTATGTTTGAAACCATTTCCGCATTTGCCACAGTGGGGCTCACCGCCGGCTTGACTGCGGAACTTTCTGAACCTGGTAAATACATTATGATCGTGGTGATGATCATTGGTCGTATTGGGCCGCTCACGCTTGCCTACATGTTGGCACGTCCTGAACCTACCTTGGTCAAATACCCAGAAGACGCCGTTCTTACAGGTTAATATAGCGTTCAACAATGGCCGCGCGACCATTACGAGCATTGATTAATAGCAGTGCTCGTACATTTATAGAATATGTGGAATGTTGCCCAGTTTTACCTACAAATTCGTAGAAGTTCATTTCTTCTTCCTTTCGTTTCGATACTATTCATTCACTCAATTTATATTCTCAGAAGCTACGCTCATAACAGCGTTTTGGAATCCGACGCTTTTGTAGTGTGACACCAAACTACGTCGTGTTATCTGAGCGAATTGATACCAGCCTTCGTCAATAGTCACTCAGTCTTACTCTATGCCCATAGGGTTACTTTGTGTTTGTTGTGCTTGGTATTAATTAACGAATCGAAAAGATGGAGTCGTACTTTGAAATTCAACACACTCGCCATAGCTATGCTAACTGCGCTTCTTGCAGGGAAGAGCATGGCAACTACTCCGCCATCACCGGTTTGGCATACTATTGCGTTGAGCGATGGTAGCTCCAGTGAGGCAATTCTACGTGGAACGGCAGATTTCCACTGGTTTGAAGATAAGCAGGGCAATGCCTTACTTCAGGAAGACGGCGTTTGGTTTTTCGCGCGGATTCAGCGCGAGTCAGACACGCCAATATTGATCTCGACAGGTGTGGTGAAAACGCAGTCGAGTGAGCCACCTGAGTCGGCGAGGTTTCGCCCGGATTTACAAGTTAAACCGCAATTATCTTCTCTAAAAACCATTGAACCGATGGCACGAAAAAACCTACTGCGTTCGGCGCAAGGTTACCAGGCGATGAGCAGTTCAACGGTGAAGCAGCAGCCCCTATTGGTTGTGCAAGTTTCGTTTGATGACCAAGCAATGGTGCATGATTTTGAGCAACGCGTATTTAATACCAATGGTCAAAGCGTTGTGGATTACTTTGATAAAAACTCTCAAGGTAAATTCAAAGTTGTTCCTGCACTTGAGAGTTACGGCACCGCCAATGACGGTGTGATAGATGTGACTGTGGCACAAAGCCACCCTAACTGTCACTCTAGTTCGACTGATAAGACATGCACCGCCAAGTTGAATGCGGTTTTCACCGAGGCTTATCAAAAACTGGATCCATACTTTAATCTTTCGGCCTACGACAGCAATCAAAATGGTACTGTAGAACCGTCAGAACTCTCTGTCATGTTTATTTTTGCGGGGGGCGATCGTTCAACAGGGGTTCTCAACCGTCCTGCTATTTGGCCGCACAAATTCTCTCACGATGATGTCACACTAGATGGTAAAAAGATCACAGACTATTGTGTGTTCGCTGACTATCAAGTTGATCATCAAGCGACCTTGGGCGTGATCGTACACGAGCTTGGCCACTTAATGCTTGGCTTACCGGATTTGTACGCAAGGAACAGTGATGCCTCGATCGGCTCTTGGGGCGTGATGGGTGGCGGTTCATGGGCGCAGAAACCGGGAGATTCATACGCTGGTGACACTCCGGTGAACATGAGTGCATGGAGCAAACACGCTGCTGGTTTTGTTGTACCAACGGTAACTCATGAAAGTCCAGCGCCTATTTCTGTGAACAACGACGATGTCAAGCTGGTGTATCTCGACCCGTACTTGAAAGAGTTTGGTCCACGTATTTACTTGGAAAATCGCACCTTTAGCGGTTACGACCGAGCATTGGCGGCTGAAGGTATCCTAGCGACGTCGGTCAATGTCCAGAACCGCTTTAATGATGTTGGCGCGATGCAGGTTCAAATCATGCAGGCTGATGGTCTGAATGAGTTAGAAAATGATGGTAGGAGTGACGCTGACGATTTATACCCTAATGGTGGCGATGTCATTTCAGATACATCGACCCCGGGTCTGAGAGCGATCACAGGGTTTGATACTGGGGTTCGTATTTCCAACATTGCCAGCAACACCAACGGCGGTAGCTTTTCTCTTGAGCATACAAACGAACCAAATAAATCAGCATGGCTGAACTCTCTTCATCAAGGTTATGTGTACGCGAGTGGGAGTAACACTCTGGCGGTGTCACTGGACTTGAATAGTGATACAGAGCTTGATGGTCTTCAACTTTACGCGCAAAGAGATAGCGCTCAAAGTGACATGACTTATCGAGTTTGGCGATTCCCATTTTCTGGAAACATTGGCTATCGATTAATATTGAATCAAAACAACGCTGAGCTTTTACAGCAAGGTAACTTCCAAAAGTCATCTCGAATTTTATTCCCCCAACCAAGCCAATTGAGTGCGGGTCAGCATTTATTGGTCGTTGAATTGGAAGGCGGTCAATTTGATGCAAACTTTGATTTCGGTCGCTTGCTAAAAACTGAAAAAGCCTCCCTACCTGTAATGTGGACTGGTGATTACAGTGAGATTGGCACGTTTGGTCTAGAAAAAGCCGGGTTCTCTTATATTCCGTTTGCAGCATTATTAAATGTGGATGCGAGCAACTTGGTTGAAGCGAAATCTGATTCGTTACAAACCAATAAAAATACGCCAATCAAACTGAACCTGATGGACAATGATTTCATGGCGGTAGGGTATCAGTTCAATGTGGACATTGTGCAGAAGCCTGAGCACGGCACCATCTCTGGCAACCAGTACCAACCTGAAGCTAACTTCGTTGGTCTGGACACTTTCCAATATCGTTTGTTGTCGGTTGATGGTGCGTACTCATCTTCAATCGTGAATGTGCAGGTGGAAGTGCTTGGCAGCAACGAAGCGCCAGTGGCTGTGATTGATGTTGATAATAAAGACATGACGGTTGGGCAGCGAGTCACGTTGTCTGCGTTAAATAGTACGGATGCTGATGGTGATGTGTTGAGTTATAAATGGGAGCAGTTGGCTGGCACTTCAGTTTCTCTTGGCAATGCAACCAGTGTTAGCACAAGCTTTACGGTGTCTCAAGGTGCAAAAGCTGGTGAGGTTCTGACATTCCGTTTAACCGTGACTGATCCTAGTAATGAAACGTCCAGTGCTACCGTCGATTTAACCATGAAAAACGCAGCGCCACTTACGCTTGCAGATACGGCGACCGTTGCCGTTGGTGAAAGTATTCTGATTGATGTAGCGAGCAATGATTCGGATGTGAACGGCGATAAACTGGTTGTAGAAAGTGTACAGAACGTAACGGGTGTGGGAAGTGCGAGTGTAGAGAATGGCAAAATCCGTTTTCAAGCACCGGATAGCCCTACTGACGGCATCAAGCTGCAATATACGGTTTCAGACGGTCATGGTGCCACTGCTACGGGTGAAGTTATCGTGACGGTTGTTGCTTATTTGAAGACAACGACATTCAAGAACTCTGAAGGTAGCGGCAGTGTTTCTTATTGGGCTTTGATGTTACTTGCAACATTAGGCTGGCGACGTCGCGTCTAAAACGGTATTGAATTGCGGTATAAGCCACTCACATTGAGTGGCTTATTTTTTATCTGATTTATTTTGGTTTCGTTCTCATTATCTTATGAGATGTGTTTCTCATTATTTTTAAAGCGATTTTTCTACTCTGCGGTTACCCTAGGGGCCGATTTTTATGAACTAAGGATGTTATATGTCTACCGAGGGCTTTTCTGTTTCGGAAATATGCCGAGAAGCGGCAGTGATGGTCAGAAGGAATCTACTCGCAATTGTTATTGCTTGTATTCCGTTGATTATCGTGCACTCAATTTTTGCTTTTATGTATCCTGAAATGACGGGGCAAGATCAAGCGAACGTTCAAGAAGGCAATGTCTCAGGATTTTATTTCGTCACAATTATTTTGTACCCACTTGTTGCCGCTATGGCGGCTGTGCGTGTGCATCGAATTTATTTAGCCGGCGATTACATGCACTCTGCGTTGGATGTATTTCGTTTGTCAGCTCGAGAATTCCGTTTCATAGGCTGGTGGATACTGTTTGGACTGATGATGATGCTCGTTATTGGTATCCCGATCTTTGTGTTGTCGTTTATCTACATTGCAGAAAGTGGTGAAGCCGACTTTGTTGCTATGGCTATTATCACAACGATTGCAAGCATTCCTGGCTATTGGGTAATGGCGCGATGGTCATTTGTGTTGCCAGCGACTGCAATGGATCATCAACCGCGCAGTTTGCGTCGTTCGTGGAACCAGAGCAGAGCATACAACAAACAAGTATTCATTTTGATGGGACTAATTCCATTGGGTGCGGGCTTGCTCAGTCAGCTGATCTTTAGCCACTTTACGAATCTCTTTATGTTGAGCCTCGTCGGTGTGGCCTATGGTATTTTTGGCGCGTACCAGCTGGCATTGTTATCGTTGAGCTATAAAACGGTAGTGGATATCGAACGCGCTCGTTTTGATACGCCATCACAGCCACCAAAAACGGGTGAAGAATTTTCCGCTTAACCCTTTGATCGTTTTTACATGCTACCTCCGTTTAGGAGACGGTCTGCGGCAGGTTGATACCTTCCTGCCGCTTTCGCGTTATTCACGCAAAATACCCATGCCCATTTCATGGCTGAATGAAAGGGACATTCACACGTATACTCACAACAGTACTTCTTTTTATTAAGGAACCCTACATGTCCATTTGGCAACGGGTCAATTTCACCCATCGCTTTAGTCAATTACCGTCAGCGTTCTATACGTTGGTCGAGCCACAACCCTTGGACAACACTCGCTGGGTCGCTTGGAATGGTGAGTTTGCACAGCAGTTTGGTTTACCAGAAGAGCAAAACGATGAGTTATTGGCGGTTTTTTCTGGGCTAAGTGAATTCGAACAATTTCGTCCTCTTGCGATGAAATATGCAGGCCATCAGTTTGGCGTTTACAACCCAGATTTGGGCGATGGACGTGGATTACTGTTGGCAGAAATTGAGCATCAGGATGGTACTTGGTTTGATCTTCACCTCAAAGGTGCAGGGCTAACGCCTTACTCGCGAATGGGGGATGGGCGAGCGGTATTACGCTCAACTATCCGTGAGTACTTGTGCAGTGAAGCCATGGCGGGCCTTGGGGTTCCCACGACACGTGCTCTTGGTATGATGGTCAGTGATACACCTGTTTATCGAGAAAAAACGGAATCGGGCGCTTTGTTACTTCGAATGGCTGAAACCCATGTTCGATTCGGTCACTTTGAGCATTTCTTTTACACCAACCAGTTAGCAGAGCAGAAGCTGTTGGCGGATAAGGTGATTGAGTGGCACTTTGCTGATTGTGCATCGGCGGAGAAACCATATGCCGCGATGTTTGACGCCATCGTGACTAAAACAGCCGAGATGATCGCATATTGGCAAGCTTTTGGTTTTGCGCATGGTGTGATGAATACCGATAACATGTCAATTCTTGGGCAAACTTTTGATTATGGTCCGTTTGGCTTTCTTGATGATTATGAGCCGGGATACATTTGTAATCATTCAGACTACCAGGGTCGTTACGCATTTGATCAACAGCCTAGAATTGCGCTTTGGAACCTGTCAGCACTGGCGCATGCGCTATCGCCACTCGTTGAACGAGAAGATTTAGAATCGTCGTTGAGTCAATTTGAAGTTCATTTAAGCCAGCAGTTCAGCCGCCTCATGCGTGAAAAGTTGGGCTTAAAAACCAAGATAGCGGAAGATGGGCGTTTGTTTGAAGCTATGTTTGAGCTTCTTCACCAGAACAAAACGGACTACACTCGCTTCTTCAGAACGCTTTCAAACCTTGATAATGCGCCTTCCCAAGCCGTAATCGATTTATTTCTCGACCGAGAAGCTGCGCGAGCTTGGCTTGATCTGTACTTAGCTCGGTGTGAGCTAGAGGTTGATGAACTAGGGGGCCTGATTTCAACCGAACAGCGTTGCAAACAGATGCGTCAAGCCAATCCCAAATACATCTTGCGTAACTACTTGGCTCAGTTGGCGATTGATAAAGCGGAAGAAGGGGACTTTAGCGAATTACACCGATTGGCCGAACTGTTAAAACGCCCATTTGATGAGCAACCCGAGTTTGATGATTATGCGAAATTGCCGCCGGAATGGGGGAAGAAAATGGAGATAAGCTGTTCTTCATAAATGGGTCATTTCCCACCCATTTATATCTTTTTCTTGGGTGGAATTCACTCGTTACACTTCGGATTCATGTTAACGGGCTTTGTTAATTTATTGAAATATATATAAATTTTAACATGGTCCATTAATTGCTCTTTGTTGAACATCCGTACCCATCGCCTAACACCTAGTTACTCATGGACGGGATGGGATGTGATTCAACAAGGAGAATAATAATGTTTAAGCCTCTAACTCTACTATCTGTCTCTGCACTTGCTGTTACCAGTTTTAATGCTGCCGCAAATTGTGACCCGGGTGAAACGGTCATCAAGTTTAGCCATGTAACGAATGCGGACAAACACCCTAAAGGCATCGCGGCTTCGTTACTTGAAAAGCGCGTCAACGAAGAGATGAACGGTAAAGTCTGTATGCAGGTGTTTCCTAACTCAACACTTTATGATGATGACAAAGTGTTGGAAGCGCTACTGAATGGTGATGTTCAACTCGCTGCTCCTTCTCTTTCTAAGTTTGAGAAATTCACCAAGAAGTACCGCCTTTTCGATCTCCCTTTCTTGTTCGATGATGTCGACGCGGTTGACCGTTTCCAAAACTCGGAAGCGGGTGAAAAGCTGAAAAATTCAATGAAACGTCGTGGCCTACAAGGCATTGCGTTTTGGCATAACGGCATGAAGCAAATGTCAGCCAACAAGCCGCTCATTTCTCCAACTGATGCTGAAGGACTTAAGTTCCGTGTTCAAGCGTCTGATGTACTCGTTGCTCAGTTTGAGCAGCTAGGTGCTAACCCACAAAAAATGTCGTTCAAAGAAGTTTACGGCGGCTTGCAAACTAAGGTTATTGATGGTCAAGAAAATACTTGGTCAAACATTTACGGCAAAAAATTCTTCGAAGTTCAAGATGGCATTACGGAAACGAACCACGGAATTCTGGATTACTTAGTTGTGACGTCAAACGACTTCTGGAAAAACCTACCAGATGATCAGCGCGAGCAGTTAAACACCATTATTCAAGAGGTAACTGCTCAGCGTAATGCTGAGTCAACCAAAGTAAACCTTGCGAATAAGAACAATATCATCGAAGCCGGTGGTGTGGTTCGTACTCTAACGCCAGAACAGCGCCAAGAGTGGGTCACTGCACTTCAACCAGTATGGAAGAAGTTCGAAAAAGACATTGGTTCTGACCTAATCGAAGCCGCTTTGGCGTCTAACCAAAAATAATAACACCTAGCACATTTAGCCCTCTCAAACTGAGGGGGCTCTTTCCCCCTACAGACGACGTGATGTAATTATGGAACAGACTTTTTTTGCCAAGGCTGGACGAATCACTGATGCCATTGAAGAGACTTTGATTGCTTTCTTCTTGGGTGCCATGACCTTGCTGACCTTTGCCAATGTCATCTTTCGTTATGTCTTTAACGACAATATTCTTTGGGCGCTTGAGCTCACCGTTTTCATGTTCGCATGGATGGTGTTGGTTGGCGCATCTTATGGTGTGAAAAAACACTTTCATATTGGTGTCGATGTCATTATTAACATCGTTCCGGAAGGTAAACGAAAAGCCCTGGCGCTTTTTGCAGCAATGTGTTGCTTAGCCTTCTCTATTTTGCTGTTAATTGGCGCTTGGAACTACTGGTATCCGTTCGCTACTGACCGAGCGTGGTATGAAACGGACGATATTCCGATGCCTGAAATACTCCAGTTCATGGCCGACTGGCTAAATGAGGGAGAGCGTTATGAAAAGCTGCCACGTTTTATTCCTTACTTCGCTTTGCCACTTGGAATGGCGCTACTAACGTTTAGATTTGTTCAAGTCACGTGGCAAATCGCTACTGGTAAGCTCGATCGCTTGATTGCAGGACATGAAGCGGAGGAAGAGCTCGAATCTCTTAAAGCTGAGATGAGTGACGCTGAAGACGTAATGGCTCCAAAGGCCTCGCAAGACGCTAAAAACAAGGAGCAATAAGCCATGGATATCTTATTTCTATTTTTGATGGTAATTGGCTTTATGCTGGTTGGCGTGCCAATTGCTATTTCGCTGGGCCTTTCCAGTGTTCTTTTCCTTTTAATGCATTCGGATGCCTCTTTAGCGTCAGTCGCTCAAACGCTGTTTAATGCATTCGCGGGCCACTACACGCTATTGGCTATTCCATTCTTTATATTGGCTTCAAGCTTTATGTCGACGGGTGGCGTAGCAAAGCGGATCATTCGTTTCGCCATTGCCATTGTAGGCTGGTTCCGCGGCGGTTTGGCGATGGCTTCGGTTGTAGCGTGTATGATGTTTGCCGCGTTGTCAGGCTCCTCACCTGCAACGGTTGTTGCCATAGGTAGTATTGTTATCGCAGGCATGATCAAAAACGGTTACTCAAAAGAGTTTGCCTCTGGGGTAATTTGTAACGCAGGTACGCTAGGGATTTTGATCCCACCTTCGATTGTGATGGTGGTGTATGCAGCCGCAACGGATGTGTCAGTTGGACGTATGTTCCTTGGTGGTGTGATTCCCGGTTTGCTGGCGGGTGTCATGTTGATGATCGCGATTTACATTGCCGCGAGAATCAAGAACCTTCCAAAGCAACCTTTTGTCGGTTGGAAAGAAACTTTTGATGCCGCCAAGGATGCAAGCTGGGGCTTGTTGTTGGTCGTCATCATTCTTGGTGGTATCTATGGCGGTATCTTTACGCCGACAGAAGCCGCTGCGGTTGCTGCTGTGTACTCATTCTTTATTGCTAACTTTGTATACAAAGACATGGGGCCATTTGCAGACAAGAAAAACACTAAACCTGCGCTCGTTAAAATCTTCCAAACCTTTGTTCATAAAGACACCAAACACACCCTGTATGAAGCGGGCAAACTCACCATCATGCTGCTGTTCATCATTGCTAATGCCTTAATTTTGAAGCATGTTTTAACGGAAGAACGCATCCCGCAAATGATCACCGAGTCGATGCTCTCGGCTGGTCTCGGACCAATCACTTTCTTGATTGTGGTGAACGTCTTGTTGTTGATTGGTGGTCAGTTTATGGAGCCATCAGGCTTGTTGATCATTGTTGCGCCGCTCGTGTTCCCAATTGCCATTGCATTAGGCATAGACCCAATTCATTTGGGCATAATGATGGTGGTGAATATGGAGATAGGAATGATAACGCCGCCCGTGGGTCTTAACTTATTTGTGACCGCTGGTGTTGCCAAAATGTCGATGATGAACGTAGTGAAGGCAGCATTACCCTGGGTTGGAGTGATGTTCTTATTCCTAATTATCGTCACATATGTACCATGGGTTTCGACTTGGTTGCCTACTACCTTGATGGGGCCGGAGATCATTACCAAGTAATGGAAGCCAGAAAGTAGAAAGAGGTGTGAGAATTCACACCTCTTCGTCTATTGACTTGTAACAAGTTTTGCGCGGGTCTGAATTAATTCGACGTTCATAGTGTCGCCACCTCTTTTTATTTTTGCGACGCTCTTCACCGAATCTTCTCTCTTCTTGATAGCAACCGTCTACGAGCACGGTATCTGTAACAATCGGTATTCTCACTTTTTCGTTCATATCTATAACAACCATGATAAATCCGTTGTTAAAAATTATGATTCAAGTTGAATATAATGCCAGCTATTTGAACGTGTTTTATTTGTAAAGGTCTTTATTTATTTGGTAGCGCTGCATCTTGTCGTAAAGGGTTTTTCTTGGCACATTCAATTGGCACATTGTCTGTTTAATACTACCGTTGTTTTCTAATAAAGCGCCTTCAATGGCTGCTCTCTCAAACTCCGCCACTTGCTCTGCAAGGCTTGAGGAAGACTTAGCAACTGGGTTCGATTCTCCCAACTGAATTAACTTACCCAATAGCACAAAACGCTCTGCAGCATTTCTGAGTTCTCGAACATTGCCAGGCCAGTCATGGCTCATCAGTTGCGCTAGATCTTGGGGTGACAAGCTAGGTGAGCTTTTGCCATAACGTGAAGCTGCTACCAACAGAAAGTGGTGAAAGAGGGCGGGAATGTCTTCTTTTCGTTCGCGTAGTGGCGGGAGATCCAAGGTCACGACATTGAGCCGATAATAGAGGTCCTGACGGAAAGTACCTTCTTCAGCTGCGTGTTTTAAATCGACCTTTGTTGCGGCAATCACTCGAATATCTAAAGGCAATAATTCATTGGAACCGACACGCTCAATCACGCGCTCTTGTAATACCCTCAATAAACGAATTTGGGCTTGGATAGGCATCGACTCGATCTCATCCAAGAAAAGTGTGCCGCCTTGTGCAAACTCAAATTTACCGATACGACGGCTTTCGGCGCCAGTGAATGCGCCTTTTTCATGGCCGTAGAGTTCACTCTCAATTAAGTTCTCTGGAACCGCTCCACAATTTACGGCGACAAAGTTTTGGTTCCGGCGAGAGCTTTGCTCATGTAAAGAACGAGCGATTAACTCTTTCCCTGTACCGGTCTCACCAAACAATAAAATATCGGCGTCGGTATCGGCGATTTGGGTGATGGTCTCTCGTAATATTTGGATGCTAGAGGTTTCACCAATAACTCGTGGACCAAGGGTTTTACTGGCTTTAAGTGACAGGCGCAGTTTTTCATTTTCATTGGTTAGTTTGCGCTTCTCAATCGCCCGCTTAACCGTTTCAACCAAATGTTCTGGCGCAAAAGGTTTCTCAATGAAGTCGTAAGCGCCTTGATGAAGGGCTTGCACAGCCATGGAAATATCACCGTGTCCCGTGATCATGATGACGGGTAAGTTTGCATCGCGTTGAGTCAAAGTTGTCAGCATATCCATACCAGAAATGCCCGGCAAACAGATATCAGTGACCACGACGCCAGCTTCTTCTCCTTGCTGCATCGCTATTAAAGCCGATTCTGCATCCACAAAAAACTTGGCGTCGATATCCGCCAGTTCAAAGGTCTGTTCTATAGCGAGTCTGAGATCGGCCTCATCATCAATAAAAAACACCTGACACATGATCTTATCCTTTTGATGGTTCAGTGTTGTAAGAAGTGATAGGTAAACACAATGAGAATCGAGCGCCGCCTTGTTCTCGATTATGGGCACATAATTTTCCATTCATACTGGCTAAGATTTGTTGCGAGATAGAGAGACCCAAACCTAAACCGTTCAGTTTAGTAGTTAGAAACGGTTCACATAAATCAGAAAGTGAGAAAGAGCCAAGCCCTGGGCCATTATCATCAACATGAATCCAAACCAAATCAGTGTGCTCATCGTGTTCTACAGATAATTCTACCTGTTTGTCTTGTTGTTCTTTGAGTGCTTCTATCGCATTAGTCAGTAAATTGACCAACACTTGCTCCAGTTGAATAATATTGATCTGCACTTCAACATCATGCTTTGGCAAATTTGTTTCTAACGTGACGCGCCCTGATTTAAATGCGGGCTTCATCAGTTCTTTTACAGAGGCAATCACAGGGAACAATCGAGATTGAGCCAACTCGTCACCACTGGTTTTTTTGGCGAAAGAGCGAAGTTGCTGACTGATATTTGCCATACGGTCAGTGAGAGCAGAAATGCGAGTGAGATTATCTTCCACTCGCTCATATTTTTCTTTTTTTAGAAACAGCTTGCCGTTCTCCGCAAAGCTACGAATTGCCGCAAGTGGATTATTCAGTTCATGGCTGATACTGGCTGACATTTGTCCTAACACCGCGAGTTTCGCTGCTTGCACCAATTCATCTTGAGTAACGCGTAAAGTTTGCTCGGTATCGATACGCTGTGCGATCTCAGCTTGCAACTCGGCAGTCCGTGCCATGACTTGATATTCCAACTTTTGATTGGCTTCTTGTTGAATTCGTTCAATTTGCAAGTGACGCTGTTGACGGTGATAGATAAGCTGACCAATTAAAAACAAAACCATGAATGCTAGAGTGAGTACAAAGATGTAACCCATGGTGAACCAAACGATCGACTGTTTAGGAGACAGCACACGAATTGTCAGTTTGAGTTCGGGAAGGGGCAGCGAAGAGACCACCAAGGTTCCTTTATTGTATGGGTAACCCTGTTTAAGCTCAGAATGCACCTCGTCCAAACTACCTACTAATCCAAGCGTTTCAATTGGCGCATCAAGATATTGTTGGCTTGCCCAAACTTGCTTTTTCTCTTTTTTTGTCAGTGGTTGTAAGCTTTTGAGTAGCCATTCACTTCGGCTACTCATGAAAACAATTCCGTATGGGTCGCTGGCGACAAAAACACTGTTAGGTTGCTGCCAGTTGTCCTCTATCTTACTTAGGTCCATCTTCACCACGACGACACCAAGTACACCGCCAGCGTATACGATGGGATAAGAATAGTAGTAGCCACGTTTACCAGATGTTGAGCCCAGTGCGTAGTATTGGCTTCGTTTACCTACAATGGCTTGTTTGAAATAAGGTCGAAATGCAAAATTTCGACCGATAAAGGAGCGCTCTTTACGCCAGTTGCTGGCCGCGATCGTTGTACCCCATTGATCGATTAAGTACGTATCCGCTGCTTCAATCACGGCATTAACGGATTCTAAATACCGATTAGTGATTTCCAGTTGCGCACTGTTGTTGGGGTGCAGAAGCGCTTGATAAAGAGGATCATCTTTAGCGAGAAGATTTGGGATATGGGCGTACTTATCGAGTTTATTTTTTATATGGCCAGAAAACTGCTCCAGCTGTGATTGGTGTTTATCAAGTAGAGATTGATAACTGGTCTGCCAAACCCAATGGCCACCGATAATTGCGGACAGGAAATAGAAAGCAAAAAATGTCAGCAGAATCCGTTTTTTTTGCGACATCCTTACACTCCTTACAACTTCCTTTGGTCACGTAAGAAAATGTTAATAGTTTGTAGGAAGGATTAGGGATTTAGTTTTCAACTCTGTGGAGTAAAACAAGAGCAAGATCTCTTTTTAGGCTTTTCGATAAAAAAACCGGTCGATTCTCTTGAAAAAGTCGCTATTGTCCCCATTCTAGATATGCTGGCGATGCTTAGACGGTGTCTGAATCGCATTTTTGAAGAAAAAATGGGTCAGCATTCGAGAATTTAGCGCAGACAATGTCCACATAGTGGCTATTGGCTCGACAGGGTTGCGACAGATCGCTAGAATGTCGCGTCTAAAAATTCTGTCCTGAGGCTAATAGGAGATACCTTTGGTTATTTTATCGAAGATATCACTGATTAGTCCGGTACTGACAACCAGTATCGATACTCGATTTTAAATTAGGTGTTCGGACAGAACACTACACAAGGATGAAGCGTAAGCTCCTCTGAGTTTCGCTCATACGCTCGGAAAACCGAGCCACTTTAGAGGTTTATATATAATGCAAGTTACTGTTGAAACGCTAGAGGGCCTAGAGCGCCGTCTAAACATTACTGTTCCAGCTGCAAACATCGAAGACGCTGTAACAGCTGAACTACGCAACATCGCTAAAAACCGTCGTTTCGATGGTTTCCGTAAGGGTAAAGTGCCTCTAAAAATGGTTGCTAAGATGTACGGCAAAGCAGTACGTCAAGACGTTCTTGGTGAAGTAATGCAACGCCACTTTATCGAAGCTATCGTTAAAGAGAAAATCAACCCAGCTGGCGCTCCAACTTTCGCTCCTGTAGAGAACAAAGAAGGTTCAGACCTAGTTTTCACTGCAACTTTTGAAGTTTACCCAGAAGTTGAGCTTAAAGGCCTAGAGAGCATCACTGTTGAAAAACCACTAACAGAAGTTAAAGATGCAGACGTAGAAGAGATGATCGATACTCTACGTAAGCAACAAGCAACTTGGGTTGAAGTTGAAGAAGCAGCAGAAGATGGCAAACGCGTAAGCATCGACTTCGTTGGTTCTATCGACGGTGAAGAGTTCGAAGGCGGTAAAGCTGAGAACTTCCCTCTAGAAATGGGTGCTGGTCGCATGATCCCTGGTTTCGAAGACGGTATCGCAGGTAAAACTGCTGGTATGGAATTCGACATCGACGTGACTTTCCCAGAAGATTACCACGCTGAAAACCTAAAAGGTAAAGCAGCTAAGTTCGCAATCAAAGTGAACAAAGTTGAAGCTCGTGAACTTCCAGAACTAAACGACGAGTTCGTTGCTAAGTTCGGTGTTGTTGAAGGTGGTGTTGAAGCACTTAAAGCTGAAGTTCGTAAGAACATGGAACGCGAACTTAAGCAAGCTGTTAAGAACCGCATCAAAGAGCAAGCGATTGACGGTCTAGTTGAGCAAAACGACATCAACGTACCATCAGCGCTTATCGAGCAAGAAATCCAAGTTCTACGTCAACAAGCTGCACAACGCTTCGGTGGTAACCCAGAAGCTGCTGCTCAGCTTCCACGTGAACTGTTCGAAGAACAAGCTAAACGTCGCGTAGTTGTTGGTCTTCTACTAGGTGAAGTAATCAAATCTGAAGAGCTAAAAGCGGACGACGAGAAAGTTAAAGCGCTAATCGAAGAAATGGCTACTGCATACGAAGATCCATCAGAAGTTATTGCTTACTACGAGCAAAACGAAGAAATGATGAACAACATGCGCAACGTAGCTCTAGAAGAGCAAGCAATCGACGCGATCATCGCTAAAGCACAGGTTTCTGAGAAAGAAGTAGGCTTCAACGAGCTACTTAACCAACAACAACCTGCTGCTTAATAAGCAATATCTTGCGTAGAAGGTTGACTTAACGTTAACTATTCTGCTAACAATGGTCCGTATGATAGTCATCATCCGGGCCATTTATTTTAGGGACATAAGAATATGAGCTACCAAGAAAAAAATGCAATGTCGCCAATTATGGACGCGCTAGTACCAATGGTGGTTGAACAAACTTCCCGAGGCGAACGTTCTTACGACATCTACTCACGTCTGCTGAAAGAGCGCGTGATTTTTTTAACGGGTCAAGTGGAAGACCACATGGCAAACCTTGTCGTGGCTCAGCTACTTTTCCTAGAATCTGAAAATCCAGATAAAGATATTTTCCTATACATCAACTCACCAGGCGGCAGCGTAACAGCAGGTATGTCTATTTACGACACCATGCAGTTCATTAAGCCAAATGTGAGCACAGTATGTATGGGTCAAGCATGTTCAATGGGTGCCTTCCTGCTTGCAGGTGGTGCGCCAGGTAAGCGTTACGTACTGCCTAACTCTCGTGTAATGATCCACCAACCATTGGGTGGTTTCCAGGGTCAAGCTTCTGATATCCAAATCCATGCTCAGGAAATCCTGACGATTAAACAGAAGCTAAACAAGTTGTTAGCAGAACATACAGGCCAACCTCTTGAAGTCATTGAGCGCGATACTGATCGTGATAACTTCATGTCATCAGAGCAGGCTGTGGAATACGGTATCGTGGATGCAGTGTTAAGCCACCGTGGCGAGTAATTTGCCAGCGCATTTTGGCAAAAATTGATATACACTCATTCATGAAGAGTAAAGGCTAAGAGGTTAGCGAATGACAGATAAAAGCAAAGAAAGTGGCAGCGGTAAATTGCTGTACTGTTCTTTCTGCGGCAAAAGTCAGCACGAAGTTCGCAAGCTAATCGCAGGTCCGTCAGTGTACATTTGCGACGAGTGTGTCGACTTATGTAACGATATTATTCGCGAAGAAATCAAGGATGTTCTCCCTAAGAAAGAATCTGAAGCGTTACCAACGCCAAAACAGATCCGTGAACACCTTGATGACTATGTGATCGGGCAAGATTACGCGAAAAAAGTGCTCGCAGTTGCGGTATATAACCACTACAAGCGTTTACGCAATGGTGATACAACGAGCGAAGGTGTGGAGCTTGGTAAGAGTAACATCCTTCTAATTGGTCCTACAGGTAGCGGTAAAACACTACTTGCGGAGACATTAGCTCGATTCTTGGATGTGCCATTTACAATGGCAGACGCGACGACACTAACCGAAGCCGGTTACGTAGGTGAAGACGTTGAAAACATCATCCAAAAGCTTCTGCAAAAATGTGATTACGATGTAGCTAAAGCGGAACGCGGCATCGTTTACATTGATGAAATTGATAAGATTTCACGCAAAGCTGAAAACCCATCTATTACGCGTGACGTATCTGGTGAAGGTGTTCAGCAGGCGCTACTAAAACTTATCGAAGGTACGGTTGCATCGGTTCCACCTCAAGGTGGTCGTAAGCATCCTCAGCAAGAATTCCTACAAGTGGACACATCTAAGATCCTGTTCATTTGTGGTGGTGCTTTTGCTGGCTTAGACAAGGTGATTGAGCAGCGTGTTGCAACAGGTACAGGTATTGGCTTTGGTGCTGAAGTTCGTTCGAAGAATGAATCGAAGACGGTAGGTGAGCTATTTACTCAAGTTGAACCTGAAGACTTAGTGAAGTACGGCCTCATTCCAGAATTCATTGGTCGTCTACCTGTAACAACAACACTGACTGAGCTTGATGAAGAAGCGTTGATTCAGATCCTATGTGAACCGAAGAACGCACTGACCAAGCAATATGCAGCATTGTTTGAGCTAGAAAACGCCGAACTTGAATTCCGTGAAGATGCGCTGCGCGCTATCGCGAAAAAAGCAATGGAGCGTAAAACAGGTGCTCGTGGCTTACGCTCGATTCTTGAAGGCGTGCTACTTGAAACCATGTACGAATTACCATCTGCAACAGACGTTAGTAAAGTCGTGATTGATGAGTCCGTCATTAATGGCGAGTCAGAGCCACTGCTTATTTACAGTAACGCAGACAATCAGGCAGCTGGAGCAGAGTAAATTCAGCCATAATGAAAAAGGAGGTAAGTAATTACCTCCTTTTTTTATTTCTCTTATTGAATCCAAACAATTAGCCCCCATATACTGCCTTAAGTAATACGTTAAACGTGAAAGCGGAAGAGAGAATTATATGAACTTGGAACGTTCCGAGCGTATCGAGATCCCGGTACTACCTCTACGTGACGTAGTGGTCTACCCACACATGGTTATTCCATTGTTTGTTGGTCGTGAGAAATCGATTAGCTGTCTAGAAACGGCGATGGAAACCAACAAACAAGTTCTTCTTGTGGCACAAAAGCAAGCGGATACTGACGAGCCTACGGTTGACGACCTATTTGACGTAGGTACGGTAGCCACCATTCTCCAGCTCTTGAAGCTTCCGGATGGCACAGTAAAAGTATTGGTCGAAGGCCAGCAGCGAGCAAAAATCAATCACTTTAAAGAGAGTGACTTCTTCCTAGCGGAAGCTGAATTTGTTGTTACGCCAGAATTGGATGAGCGTGAGCAAGAAGTGATTGTTCGCAGCGCGATTAATCAGTTTGAAGGGTTCATTAAGCTAAACAAGAAGATTCCACCAGAAGTGCTAACGTCACTTAATGGTATCGACGAAGCCGCACGCTTAGCGGATACCATTGCGGCTCATATGCCGTTAAAGTTGGTAGATAAGCAGCAAGTGCTTGAAATTGTTGACGTCACTGAGCGTCTGGAATTCCTGATGGGCCAGATGGAATCAGAGATCGACTTGCTGCAAGTTGAAAAACGAATTCGTGGTCGCGTTAAAAAGCAAATGGAAAAATCTCAGCGTGAGTATTATCTGAATGAGCAAATGAAAGCGATTCAGAAAGAACTTGGTGAGATGGAAGACGCACCAGACGAGTTCGAAACGCTACAGAAGAAGATTGACGAATCAAAAATGCCTCAAGAGGCACGTGAAAAGACAGAGCAAGAGCTGCAAAAGCTTAAGATGATGTCTCCAATGTCTGCTGAAGCAACAGTGGTTCGTAGCTACATCGATTGGATGGTCAGCGTTCCTTGGGCTAAGCGCTCAAAAGTTAAGAAAAACTTAGCGAAAGCAGAAGAGGTTCTTAATGAAGATCACTACGGTCTAGAACGCGTCAAAGAACGTATCCTTGAATACCTGGCGGTTCAAAACCGTATCAACAAGCTAAAAGGCCCTATCCTTTGTCTTGTTGGTCCTCCTGGTGTCGGTAAAACATCTCTTGGTCGTTCAATTGCTTCAGCTACAGGCCGTAAGTATGTTCGTATGGCGTTGGGTGGTGTGCGTGATGAAGCGGAAATTCGTGGTCATCGTCGTACTTATATCGGCTCATTACCAGGCAAATTGATCCAGAAGATGTCGAAGGTTGGTGTGAAGAACCCGCTGTTCTTATTGGACGAAATCGACAAAATGTCTTCCGATATGCGTGGTGATCCGGCATCGGCTCTACTAGAAGTACTTGATCCTGAACAGAATAACTCGTTCAACGATCACTACCTAGAAGTGGATTACGATCTCTCTGACGTTATGTTTGTTGCGACATCGAACTCGATGAACATCCCGGGTCCATTGTTAGACCGTATGGAAGTTATTCGTTTATCTGGTTACACCGAAGACGAGAAGCTGAACATTGCAAAACGTCACCTTGTTGATAAACAAGTGAAGCGTAATGGCTTGAAAGCGGATGAGATCGTCATTGAAGATTCTGCGATTATTGGCATCATTCGTTACTACACGCGTGAAGCGGGTGTCCGTAACTTAGAGCGTGAGATTTCTAAGATCTGCCGTAAAGCGGTGAAGAACATCTTGCTGGATAAGGACATCAAGTCAGTAACGGTAACGATGGACAACCTAAAAGAGTACTTAGGTGTTCAACGTTTCGATTACGGTAAAGCGGATGAAAGTAACCGAATTGGTCAAGTAACTGGCCTAGCTTGGACCGAAGTGGGTGGCGATCTATTAACGATTGAAACTCAATCAATGCCAGGTAAAGGTAAGCTGACACAAACGGGTTCTCTTGGTGATGTGATGCAAGAGTCTATCCAAGCAGCAATGACAGTGGTTCGCTCTCGTGCAGAAAAGCTAGGTATCAATACTGACTTCTACGAGAAGAAAGATATTCACGTACACGTCCCGGAAGGCGCGACACCAAAAGATGGCCCAAGTGCGGGTACAGCAATGTGTACAGCATTGGTTTCTTCTCTAACAGGCAACCCTGTGAAAGCAGAAGTAGCGATGACGGGTGAAATCACACTGCGTGGTGAGGTTCTACCTATCGGCGGCCTAAAAGAGAAGTTACTTGCGGCACACCGTGGTGGCATTAAGACAGTGCTAATTCCAAAAGATAACGAGCGTGATTTGGAAGAGATTCCTGATAATGTTATCGCGGATCTGGAAGTTATCCCTGTACAGTGGATTGATGAAGTACTGAAAGTCGCACTAGAGCGAGACCCGACGGGCGTTGAGTTTGAGTCTCAAAAATAGTGATGTGTAGCAAAAATAAGTAAAAGTTTACGCTGATAAGCCCAAAAAGGCTTGTCAGCGTTTTTTTTGGGCGCTAAGTTAGTTTCGATAGCTGCCAGCCCTTGATGAATAAGGGGTGGAGCATATTTTCTTAACAATGGAACGAAAGTCATCACAAAAATAATCACAGATGACACAAAGGGGAAATTACAGTGAATAAAACTCAGTTAGTAGAACAAATCGCAGAAAATGCAGATATTTCTAAAGCGTCAGCGGGTCGTGCTCTAGATGCATTCATCGAAGCAGTAAGCGGAACTCTTCAATCTGGTGATCAAGTCGCTCTAGTTGGCTTTGGTACATTCAGCGTTCGTACTCGTGCTGCACGTACTGGTCGTAACCCAAAAACTGGTGAAGAAATCCAAATCGCAGAAGCAAAAGTACCAGCTTTCAAAGCTGGTAAAGCACTGAAAGACGCTTGTAACTAATCACGGCGTTATTTCTGTAACCGGCCATTTGCTTAACTTTTGCTCAAACAATAAGTTTCGAACAAAAATTTACAAACTTCGAGCCGAACTTTCTTAAATTATGCGCATCATACTGATGCGCATTTCTTTTTCTGATATTATTGCGCCATTATTTCTATTAGATAGAAGCAGTAGGCTTCAATTGTGGAGAGCAGTTAAATTATGATGGATCGACTACGCGAAGGCGTGAATAGCATCGCGGTCAAAATTATCCTTGGACTTATCATCCTGTCTTTCGTATTTGCAGGTGTAGGTAGCTACATCGTTGGTGGTAGCAACAACTCTGCAGCGAAAGTCGGTAACACTGAGATTCCTCGTGGTGAGTTCGAGATGGCATACCAAAATGAGCGTAACCGTATGCAAGCTCAGTTGGGTGACTACTTCTCTCAAATGCTGGCTGACCCTGCATATGTTGAATCTTTCCGCAAATCCGTTTTAGATCGAATGATCAATGACGTGTTGCTTGACCAACAAGCTGAAGCTTTGGGTCTGCGAATCAGCGACACTCAAGTGCGTAGCATGATTCTAGACATGCCTCAGTTCCAATCTAATGGTCAGTTTGATCAAGAGATCTATCAAGCTTCTTTGCGTCGTGCAGGCTTTTCGCCAGACTCTTTTGCTGAGTACATGCGTCGTGAATTGGTTCGTGAGCAACTGCTGAATGCGCTACAAAACAGTGAATTTATTCTGCCGGGTGAAGTACAAGCAGAAGGCAAGCTGTTCACTCAAACTCGTGATATTCGCACGATTCAGATCGACTTAGCGGAGTTTGCGAAAAATATTGAATTGACCGACGAAGAAATTCAAGAGTACTACAAAGCAAACCCAGACAACTTTACACGCCCAGAGCAGGTTAAAGTCTCTTACATCGAACTGTCAGCTGAAGCGCTAAAGGAACAAGTTAATGTTTCTGATGCTGAGGTGAAAAAGTACTACGACGAGCACTTAAACAAATACTCTTCAGAAGAGCAACGCCGTGTCGCTCACATTCTTGTAGAAGGGGACGATGAAGCAAAAGCGCAAGCTATCCTAGATGAGCTAAACGCGGGTGCAGATTTTGCGGCGCTTGCTCAAGATAAATCTGACGATTTTGGCAGCGCTGAAAACGGTGGTGACTTAGGTTGGATCGAGCGTGATGTGATGGACCCTGCTTTTGAAGAAGCGGCATTCGCACTGAAGAATCCTGGCGATACGTCGGGTCTAGTAAAGTCGGACTTTGGCTATCACATTATCAAGCTTGAAGAGCTAAAAGATTCTGTGGCGAAGCCATTTGAAGAAGTCGCTGCTGAAATCAAACAAGAGATGGTTGACCAACAAGCGATCGATCAATTCTACGAGTTGCAAAATGAGCTTGAGCGCGTAGCGTTTGAATACCCAGACTCATTGTATGATGCTTCTCAAGCGGTTAACCAAGAAGTGAAGACAACGGACTTTATTTCTCAGGTTGATGCACCTGAAGTGCTTCGTAGCCCTGCGGTAATGCAAGCTATCCTAAGTCCTGAAGTTAAAGAAGATGGCCTAAACTCTGAAGCTATTGAAGTTGCGCCTGAGCATATTATCGTTGTTCGTGTTGAAGATGCGCGTGACGAGACAGTTCTTCCACTAGAAGAAGTGAAAGATCAGGTTGTTGCAGAGCTATCTCGTGTTAAAGGTGAGCAAGAAGCGATGGAGCTTGGAACACAAGTCGTTGCGGCATTGAAAGAAGGTAAGACGAACGTGCTTGCTGAAAACAATCTTGCCTTTGGTGAACAAGAGACAGTAGATCGTCGTTCTCCGTTAGCAACAACGGTATTCGCGATGGCAAAACCAGTCGATGGTAAACCAGTATACGGTCAGTCTAAAGATCTTGAAGGTAACATCATTATCATCGAGCTTGATGCTGTAAACGCAGAGCTAGATAGTGAGTTAGAAGATCAAGTTGCGATGCAAATGCAGCGTGCATCTTCTCAGCAAGATTTATCATCTGTACTAGCCGTACTGCGTGCAAATACTGACATTGAGTACTTTGTTGTGAGCAACTAAGCACAATTAGTGTAATTTGTATGTTGAATAAAACGGACCGCATAAGCGGTCCGTTTTATTTTTGTCTTTATGAACTTCAATCATCAATAGGCATTACTTAAATTAGTGCGCGTTTAAGTGATAGCGGCCGTTGTGAATTCCGGGTCATCTCAGTTTGTTAAATGCATAACCATATTGCTTTCCATTGCAAACTTGATAGTGACTCGCTCTCGATGACTGTTTTTAGCCTACTATTTTGGAGATTGTATGTTCAATATGAAATGGATTTTGACATTGTGCTTATTTGTTTTTGCACCTTTTAGCATGGCTGCGGATTCAGCCACTGACAAATATGAAGGAATTGAAATTACTGTAAATATCAACACGGCCACTGCTGAAGAAATTGCGACCATGTTGAAAGGTATAGGTGAGAAGAAAGCGCAGAGTATAGTGGACTACCGCGAGGAACATGGCCCTTTTAAAACGGCAGCAGATTTGAAGAGCGTAAAAGGCATAGGTGAAGCGACAGTTAAGAAAAACGAAGACCGCATTTTACTGTAGCTTGATGTATTGCAGATATTGAGTCTGAATTCAGAACAATATCTGTTTCCCTATTACTGCTTTCCCGAACCAGCCCCTCTTTCGTGGTTCGGGATTTTTTATCCGAATAAACGACGGCGAAGGCCTTTTTCCAGTAAAGCCATTACTAACCCACCGAGTGCGCCAAACATATGAGCATCAATAGCAACGTTTGCACCGATAAGCTCAGCAGTACTGCTGGATGGGCCATAGACCTGCTCCCATGCTACTTTGGCGATTAGTCCTCCAACTAACAACACACTGCTTCTTCTGCTTTCAAAGACTTCTCTGAGCGCCCAAAATCCAAACAATCCGTGTAATACGCCGGATAAACCCACGTATACCGACATGTTGGTAAACAAATTCAGCGCACCAACACATGCACATAAGATTGAAAAAACGATAAGGAAGTTACGAGTGCTTGGGCAAAAAATAAAAGTAATGATCCACAATCCGGCGAGGTTCATTCCTAAGTGCGCAAAGTTGGTATGTGTGAGATTTCCTGTTACGATTCGCCACCACTCACCATGGCGTATATTGTAGCTGTGCCACTCGGTTAGGCTTGCCATTGGTTCAAATTGAAGTATCAAACAGATCACGCTGATAATACTCAGCAAGGTATAAAGGTTCACTCTATGTCTCGTTATTGTTCTCGTTGTGGAAAATCGCAAAAAGCGTGTATTTGCCAATGGATTGTACCGCTGGCAAGCGAGGTAGAACTTATCATTCTTCAGCACACGAGTGAAGAACATCGTCCGCTTGGTACGGCACGGATTCTCAATTTGAGTTTAGATAACTGTATTTGTTTGATAGGAGAGGACTTTTCTTGTGATGATGCCTTAAATCACTTATTAGCGGATGAGTCATATCAACATTTTGTTCTTTACCCATCAGAAGAGTCACGATGCATTTCTGAAATCACTCAAGCGAGTCATAGTGTATCTAAGAAAATACGTTTGATTTTGCTCGATGGTACGTGGAAAAAAGCGTACAAAATGTGGCAACTCTCAAGCAACTTACATCCACTCCCAACCGTGCAGTTGCCTAAGCAACTACAAGGGCACTACACCATTCGTAAGGCGCCCTCTGAGAATAGCTTATCGACAGTCGAGGCTGGTTATCATTCGCTTCGCTTGCTTGAACCCGAGCGAGACTTTACACCGCTGATGCGTGCGTTTGAAAAGATGATCGAATTCCAAATCGCCCAGATGCCTCCGGGCGTTTTTGAAAAGAATTACTTGAAAGGTTGAGTGTTACTAAAGAACGATGGAAGAGAAAAGTTGGCGGTGTAGCTTTTGCGCGTGACCATCGGTCATTGCAGAAATATAATCGGCGATGACCCTCATTTTATTGCTCTCGCTCTTCGCCTGACACCACAGATCTCTTGTATGAACGGGTAGTAATCGCTCTGGGTCTGCTGTTAACGCTTCAAAAATATCCATAATAATTTGCTGACCCTTATACTCAACGATCTGGACCTGCGGGACTTGGATAACGAAGGTGCTGACAAAGTGCTTGAGTACGTCAAGTGCACGTGCCATCTGTGGTTCTAAACACGCATTCCAAGACAGTAACGGGTTATTAAACGGCTCATCCACCGTTTTGATTGAAATGCTGGTCAGTAGCGCGTTAACCATACCACCGATAGCATCTTTCCGCTCATGGTGCTTACCGCTAAATAGCATCTGTCCGATGGAATCGATATGAGCTTCAAACCACGGGTCGCCACAGTCCGCTAATTGACTTGCTGCGCCTTCTTGCCATTGCTGACGTGTCACCATACCAAGTACGATTGCATCTTCTAAATCATGAACACCGTAGGCGATATCATCTGCTAGCTCCATGATTGAGCAATCGAGTGATTTAAAACGCGTTTTACTGTGCTCAAACTCCGATTCTGGCGTTGAACGCATCAGACTAAGCAATGCCTTGTCGTTGTCAGAAAGCGGTGCAATTACCCAATCAAATAAGTCTTTATCACAATCATAAATGCCTTTAGCTGGGCTCCAATCTTTTGCTTTTAGTTTACGTTGATGCTCGGCTGGTTGAGGCAACTTGACGGAGCGTGTTTGACTAACGAGGGCAGGGTACTTAATCAAACCAAGCAGTGTGCGGCGTGATAAATTCATTCCGAAATGCTCAGTATAAGGCTCTAACTTAGTGACGATACGAAAGGTTTGGGCGTTCCCCTCGAAGCCGCCATGTTCGCGCATTACGTAGTTTAGAGCGACTTCTCCCCCATGACCGTATGGAGGATGCCCGATGTCGTGCGCCAAACATAATGAATCAATTAAGCTGTCTGATGGTAATAGTTCACGGAACTCTGGTTGTTTTTTCTTTAACTGGGCGACGATACCGGTCCCAAGTTGCGACGCTTCTAAGGAGTGCGTTAACCGACTGCGGTGAAAGTCTTCCAAGCTATTGCCGTGTACTTGGGTTTTTGCTTGTAGGCGTCGAAATGCAGCCGAGTGAAGAATGCGCGCTCGGTCTCGTTGGTACGGGCTCCGATGGTCGTCTCGACGGATTTTATGCTCATCATCATGGCGCTCTTGCCATTGCGGGTGTAATTCAAACGACACGATTATCTCCGTAAGCTAACTGATTTCATCTAACGATAATTCGAAACTTGGGGCAAAGGTATTGAGAAAGTAATCCATTTCAGGCGTTCTGCGTTCTTGCAAAGTGACGTCTAAGCGTTTTTTTGCCAGAGCGAACTCATGGTTGCCGGCGCTTAGTTCTTCAAGACATTTTAAATAGGCACAGATGGAATCGGCTTGCTTAACGATTTTTGCGTCCTCTTCGTGTGCAGAGTGAGAAAGAAGATAGGGGGCAAAATCATCGTGGAACTCTTCCGGTAACATTGAGAGTAATTTTTGTTCCGCTGCCGATTCTATCTTCTTATATTCTTTGGCAATTTCAGGGTTGTAATACTTCACTGGAGTTGGAAGATCACCCGTTAATACTTCACTGGAGTCATGGTACATGGCCAGAATCGCGATGCGTTCTGGATTAAGGTTGCCGCCGAACTTTTTGTTTTTAATTAGGGCAAGGGCATGAGCGACAAAAGCAACTTGTAAGCTATGCTCTGAAACGTTTTCTGGTGAGACGGACCGCATTAAAGGCCAGCGTTGGATCAGCTTCATTCGAGCCAGGTGGGCGAAAAAATGGCTTTCTTTCATGGCTTTCTCCGTTTCTGGTGTAAAAAAGGAACTCACTAGGAGTTCCTCTAAGCATATGAGAGATCAGCACTAATTACTACCAGTGATTCATTACTGGCTGTAGGTTGATAGGAATCTTTCAAAACGTCCAATGGCGATTTCTAGATCTTCAACGTGCGGTAGTGTCACGATGCGGAAGTGGTCTGGTTTTGGCCAGTTAAAACCAGAACCTTGCACCAGTAAGACCTTCTCTTGTTTTAAGAAATCTAAAACCATCTGCTGATCGTTCTTGATGTTGTACATTTTAGTGTCGATTTTCGGGAAGAGGTACATCGCACCCTTAGGTTTGACACAAGAAACACCAGGAATCTGATTGATCAATTCATACGCTCGGTTGCGCTGCTCTAATAAGCGTCCGCCAGGTAAAATCAGTTCATTGATACTCTGGTATCCACCTAACGCGGTTTGAATGGCATGTTGCATTGGTACGTTTGCACATAAACGCATTGATGAAAGCAGCTCCAAGCCATTCACGTACCCTTGAGCCAGATGTTTAGGCCCCGTTAGGAACATCCAGCCACCACGGAAACCACAAACACGGTAGGCTTTTGAAAGGCCATTGAATGTCATGACTAGCACGTCTTCAGTGAGTGTGGCGACTGAGGTATGTGTTGCACCGTCGTACAACACTTTGTCGTAGATCTCATCTGCGAAAATGATCAGTTTGTGCTTGCGTGCTATCTCAATCACTTCAAGTAGGAAGTCACGGCTGTATACCGCACCTGTCGGGTTGTTCGGGTTGATCAGAACAATGCCACGTGTCTTTGGTGTGATTTTCTTTTTGATGTCTTCAAGGTCTGGGTACCAGTCAGCTTCTTCATCACATAGATAATGAACCGGCTTACCACCAGATAGTGCAACTGAAGCTGTCCATAACGGATAGTCTGGTGCTGGGATCAGCATTTCGTCGCCATTGTTTAATAGCGCTTGCATGGCCATTACGATCAACTCAGACACGCCGTTACCTACATACACATCTTCGACATCTAGCGAGCGTATACCTTTACGCTGATAGTGTTGGACCACAGCTTTACGAGCAGAGTAAATACCTTTGGAATCACAATAGCCTTGAGAAGTCGGCAGATTACGAATCACGTCGACTAAAATCTCATCAGGGGCGTCAAAACCAAATGGGGCAGGGTTACCAATGTTTAGCTTTAGGATTTTATGCCCTTCTTCCTCCATGCGCTTAGCATGTTTGAGTACAGGACCCCTAATGTCGTAGCAGACATTGTCGAGTTTTGACGACATCCCGATATTTTGCATTGTTTAATTCCTAAAAATTCGTTAATTTCTTTATTAAAATACAATAATTTGTTTTTTATTAGAATATATATCTGTAAATAATCTGTCTGCTGGTTAGGTTTTGCTCGCTTGCTATCACAGGATTTTGCAAAAGATCGCATACGACCTTGATTTGCTTTGGGTCTAAACTTAGAGTAGCCGTCAGTTACCATTTATCCTCACATACAACGAGGTTGATTTGTCACAGTTCCATCAAGCCGTAAAGAGAATTATCGAGCGAGTTCAGCAATCGGAAGGCAATCAAACACGTCTGGTCGAGCCCCTTAGCGAGAAACCTAATTTCTCATTTGTTGATTGGCTTGATGCACAACCACTTTTCCCTAAGTTTTATTGGCAGTCCCGCGATACACGTGAAGAGGTCGTTGCACTAGGGCAATTGCACGCTTTTGTTGAGCCAGGTCCTGCTTATACCATTCTAGGTGAAGGGCAAAGAGTCTGGGGCGGGCGCTCTTTTGATGGACAGCATGAGAAGAATCGCCGCTGTATGCCTTCTTTTTTCTTTTTGCCTCAAATTGAGTTAATTCGTTTTGACCAACAGTGGTCTCTCGCAGTTAATATTTCAGAAGACAAATCGCGAACTCTAGCTGGGTTGAATAAACTGGTTTGTGAGGTCGCGACCTTAGCTCCAATTTCGTCTCACATCCGCTCTATTGTTCATACGCCAAGTCAGCCTCAATGGAATGAGTTAGTTCATAAGGTTCTGACTGGTATAGAGAATGATGATTTTAAGAAAGTGGTTTTAGCGCGTCGCTCTACCGTGCAGCTTGATAACACATTAAGTGCTGCACAGCTACTTAAAGCAAGTTACTTAAATAACCATCATAGCTTCCATTTCATGCTGAGCTTAGACAGTAAGCACAGTTTTATGGGGTCTACGCCAGAACGTTTGTATTCTCGCGTAGGGCATGAGCTACATACCGAAGCGTTAGCAGGTACGATTGGTCGGGGAGACAATGCCACTCAAGATATGGAGTTGGCGAATTGGTTATCCCAAGACCAAAAGAACCTCAACGAAAACCAGTATGTGGTGGACGACATCATTGACCGTCTATCACCGCATTCTGAAATGGTTGAAGTGGAAGCTGAACCGAGTTTGGTCAGACTACGAAAAGTGCAGCACCTTAAGCGAAATATTCACGCTAGTCTAAGAGCGGGGATAAATGGTGTTCAGTTGTTATCGGCGCTTCAGCCAACAGCGGCGGTTGCTGGCTTACCCCGACAAGAGTCCATGCAGTTTATTCTTGATAATGAGCCCTTTGCACGCGGCTGGTACGCGGGGTCAATGGGTTATATAAGCCATGAACGAGCAGAGTTTTGTGTCGCAATCAGAAGCGCGCTTGTGCTCGGTGATCAAGTACAACTGTTTGCGGGCGCAGGGATTGTGCCTGGTTCTGTGGCAGAACATGAGTGGGCAGAACTTGATAAGAAAATGTCGACGTTACTTACGCTGATTTCTGATCATCCGCCATTGGGAGTCGCATCATGAGTCATGACCAAGCGGTGCTCAATCGAGTTTGGTCAGAAACCATATTGATTGAGCTTCAGCGATTTGGCGTTAAGCATGTTTGTATCGCTCCCGGATCTCGTTCTACTCCTTTAACTTTAGAAGCGGCAGAACAGTCCGACTTTTCCATTCATACTCATTTTGATGAGCGTGGACTGGGCTTTATGGCTCTTGGTTTAGCGAAAGCTACTCAGGAGCCAGTGGCAATTATCGTTACCTCTGGTACGGCAGTGGCGAACCTATTACCGTCGGTTGCCGAAGCCAAACTTACTGGTGAAAAACTGGTGCTGCTGACAGCAGATCGTCCAGTAGAACTTGTCGGCTGTGGTGCAAACCAAGCGATAAATCAATTGGGTATTTTTTCACATCATGTTTCGGCCAGTTTGAATTTACCAAGCCCAAATTTAGCAACGTCGCTTAACTGGTTGCTGACCTCTGTTGACGAAGTGATGTTTACTCAGCAATTGCAGGGTAGTGCTGTTCATATTAATTGTGCATTTCCAGAGCCTTTGTATTCCAACGGCGCAAAAGCGGATTATCAAACTTACTTAGATTCGGTCGCCGGATGGCGAAAAGGAAGCGGCACTTATACTCAGCGTTTTAGCCATTTGTCACAGGCGAACATCCCGCCTTTTTCGGACAAAAAAGGCTTGGTTGTGATTGGCAGCTTACCGCTTGAACAAGCGAAGTCGGCGCAGGCATTTGCACAAAAGATGGGATGGCCAGTACTTGCAGACCCGCAAAGTGGCCTCAGTTCGGATTGGGCGTATTACGATGTATGGCTTCAACTTCCCGAGTTTGCAAACGAGCTTGAATCTTGTGAACTTATTATCCAATTTGGTAGCCGAATCATCTCCAAACGTTTGAACCAATGGATTGATAAACAAGTATCGAAAAATCAACAAAGTAAAGACGTTCAGTATTGGTATGTCTCACCTTGTATGGACCGGAATAACCAAAATCATCTGGCGCAAATGCACTGGGTTGAGCCTCCTAAAACGTGGGTTTCTCGCATTAGTTTTGAGAAGTCAATATTTGCTGGGTGGGCTGATAGGTTAGCGAATGACGTTAAGCGAGTTCATCAACGTATCGAAGAAGCCTTCCTATCTGATTCAGCGTCTGCCATTGACGAAATTGCGTTGGCAGCAGACATCAACGAGCGCACAAAGAACGTAGATGTTTTCTTGGGTAATAGCTTGTTTGTTCGGCTTGTTGATATGTACGGAAAATTGGATGGTGTAGAGGTTTTCACTAATCGAGGCGCGTCAGGGATTGACGGTTTGTTTGCTGCGGCATCAGGCGTGCAACGGGCAAGAGGTAATCCGTTACTAATGTATATCGGTGACACAGCAGCACTTTATGATCTCAATTCTCTGGCGCTATTTTCTCACAATAAACTGCCGGCGATACTTGTTGTTACTAATAATGACGGCGGTGCGATTTTTGATATGTTGCCAGTACCACCAGAGCGCAGAACGACATATTATCAAATGCCTCATGGTTATCAGTTTGAACACGCGGCAAAGCAGTTTGGTTTGGCGTATTTGCATGTTTCTACACTGGAGCAATTCCAATCATCTGTAAAAGAGCATTTATGTCACGGCCAAGGAACGTTGCTGGTCGAGGTTCAAACCCCATCTAACCAAGCTGCTGAGACACTCAAGGCATTTAATAAGAGTCTGAATGCTTTACTTTGAACGTTTCCCTGTATTAGAAAAACACCAAAGTAGAACGTTGCCCACTTTGGTGTTTTTGCATGGCTTACTCGGTAGCGGTGCCGATTGGCTCGCGTGTTTAAATGCATTACCCGAATATGAGCGTGTTACGGTTGACCTTCCTGGTCACGGACGCAGCCAATCTATTTTTTGCTGCGATTTAAATGATTGCTGCAAACTTCTTGGTTCCACACTATCTTTATTATTTCCCTCACAACAACCACTTATTTTGATTGGTTACTCTATGGGCGGCCGCATTGCGATGCATGGTATTGCCCATCAATGCTTTCCAGATCTCAATATTGCGGGCGCGATTGTTGAAGGGGGAAACTTCGGGCTTCAAACTGAGTCAGAGAAACAGGTGAGATTAGAGAATGATGCTCGCTGGGCAATGCGTTTCAAAACTGAACCACTTGAACGTGTTTTGAACGATTGGTACCAACAAGCGGTGTTTTCTTCACTAAACCATGAGCAAAGACAAACATTCATTGCGAAGCGAAGTGATAATCTTGGCTCAGCGGTGGCGAATATGTTGATGACGACATCGTTAGCCAAACAGGCATATTTGTTGCCCTCACTGCAAAAGCAGAACATACCAGTGTATTACTTGTGTGGTGAGAAAGACCAAAAATTTAGCCAACTGGCACAACGTAGCGGGTTGGCGTATCGACAAGTTGAAGGCGCTGGTCATAACGTCCATCAAGAGCAGCCCAAACAGTTTGCGATACATACCAAGCAAATAATTCAGTCTCACTTTGGTGAGAGTAACGAGAACAATGGGAATCACCATGGCTAAAACAGTAGGCATTTCTGAAGAAGAACTTTACGCTCCGGTTCAATGGAAAGATTGCGGCGAGAAATACGAGGACATTCATTACCATAAGTCTGAAGATGGTATCGCGAAAATCACCATTGCGCGTCCTCAAGTGCGTAACGCGTTTCGTCCTCAAACGGTAAAAGAGATGATTGATGCGTTGGCAGATGCGCGTTACGACTCTGGTGTTGGCGTGATCATTCTGACAGGTCTAGGTGAAGACGCATTCTGTTCTGGCGGCGACCAGAAGATCCGTGGCGACTACGGCGGCTATAAAGACGACCAAGGTACACACCACCTAAACGTATTGGACTTCCAGCGCGATATTCGTACTTGTCCAAAACCAGTGATCGCATCGGTAGCGGGTTGGGCTGTTGGCGGTGGTCACGTTCTGCACATGATGTGTGACCTAACGATTGCAGCTGACAACGCTCAATTTGGTCAAACAGGCCCTAAAGTGGGTTCATTTGATGGCGGTTGGGGTGCATCTTACATGGCTCGCATCGTAGGCCAAAAGAAAGCTCGCGAAATTTGGTTCCTATGTCGTTTCTACAATGCTCAAGAAGCAGTAGACATGGGCCTAGTAAACACAGTTGTACCACTAGCGGATCTAGAGAAAGAAACCGTTCGTTGGTGTCGTGAAGTACTACAGCACAGCCCAATGGCACTGCGTTGCTTAAAAGCTGCATTAAACGCGGACTGTGATGGCCAAGCGGGTCTGCAAGAGCTAGCGGGTAACGCAACGATGATGTTCTACATGACTGATGAAGGCCAAGAAGGTCGTAATGCCTTTAACGAGAAGCGTCGCCCAGACTTCGATAAATTCCCTCGCAACCCATAATCCGTCTAAATGAGGAGCGTGTTAGCTCCTCTGTTCCTTTTTTCCTGAGCGCCTTGCCCTCTGGGAGGCTGGTGGGATTGCTCGTCAGAACGCTCAAATATACGGCATTACATAGGACTTGAATTATGCGTGAAGCGAAAATTTATCGTTATAGCTTGCCCATGGATAGTGGTGTCATCCTACGTGACAACAAGCTAACCGAACGTGTTGGTTATGTTGTTGCGCTTTCCGAAGATGGTAAAACAGGGCTTGGAGAAGTCGCTCCTCTTCCTGGTTTTAGCTTAGAGAGCACCGAAGATGCGGGTGTTCAGCTACAAGAACAGGCGGAGCGTTGGGTAGCAGAGTTGGATGTGGATTATGCCAAGATGTACCCGTCGGTTGCGTTTGGTTTATCGATGGCACAGCTTGAATTAGCTGGTGGCTTACCACAACAAGGTAAATACCAAACAGCGCCACTATGCACTGGCGACCCAGATGAGCTCATTCCAAAGCTGAACGAGATGGAAGGTGAGAAAGTCGCTAAGGTGAAAGTTGGACTTTATGAGCCAATTCGCGATGGCATGCTTGTGAACCTTTTTCTTGAATCAATCCCTCAATTAACGCTTCGACTCGATGCCAATCGCGCTTGGACACCTGAAAAAGCGCAGCAGTTCGCTAAGTACATTGCTCCGTCTCAGCGTCAACGAATCACGTTTCTAGAAGAGCCGTGCCGCTCTCCTGGCGATAGTCTCTCTTTTGCGATTAATACTGGTATTGCTATCGCTTGGGATGAAACATTGCAAGATGCGGTTCGTCGTGAAGATTTCCGTCTTGAAGATCTAACTGGTGTGAAAACGATCATCATCAAACCCACACTCATTGGTTCAGTGGATTTTTGTATTACACTGATAGAGAAAGCGAAGTCACTGGGGATGAAAGCAGTGATTAGCTCGAGCATTGAATCCAGTCTCGGTTTAACTCAATTAGCGCGCTTTGCCCAATGGCAGCTGCCTGATGAAGTTCCAGGTTTGGATACGATTGGCTTATTCAAGGCTCAGCTAGAGCAGGGCTGGCCTAAGTGTGAACTTCCCGTTCTTCCTCTAAAAGACCAGGAGATTGTGTGGCATTCTGCGTAGACAATATTGCGAAGGCACCATGGAAATATTGGGCTCAAACGAGCCCTTTTTCTATTGCACTCAAGACATCAACAGAAGTATTAAACTGGCAACAACTCTCGAAGCGTATTGACCAATACACTCACTATTTGAATGACTTGGGTGTAACTCGGGGGGATGTGCTGACTTTGGTTGGCAAGAACCAAGTAGAAACACTGTTGTTTTATCTTGCCTCCAAACAGTTAGGCGCGCTCGCTGCGCTGACCATGGAACAACCACTAGATAAGTTGCAGGGTAAGCTTGCTGCACTTTACAGGCCTGATCAAACTCGGTTTATCTGGTTTTCTCAGGAGTGCGCTTCGACCTTTTCTGAACATGATATACAAAAACTCAAGGCAACATTGCTTTCACCGCCTGTAGTATCACAGCAAGAGAGTGATTCGTTGACTGAAGATAGCTATCATCATGACCGGCTAGCTTCAGTAGTATTTACTTCTGGCTCTACAGGGGAGCCTAAAGCTGTGGTTCATACACATCGACAGCATCTTGCGTCTGCAGAGGGCTTGTTGCAGGAGTTCATTTTCACTCAGCAAGATGCTTGGCTATTATCGCTTCCGCTGTATCACGTCTCTGGATTAGCGATTGTCTATCGTTGGCTATATGTCGGAGCAACACTAAAGGTCGGTTCAGGGAAACTTGTTGATGATGTTCAGGGCGTATCACACGCTTCTTTGGTTGCGACTCAGCTAAAACGGTTATTGGATGATGATGCACATTTGTCATTGACACATGTGCTACTGGGCGGCAGCCACGTTGATCACGAGTTGGCACTACGAGCAACAGGGCAAGGCATTGAGACATGGTTAGGTTATGGGATGACGGAGGCGGCCTCTACCGTTACCGCAAAGAGAATTGACTGCACCAGTAATGCTGGGCATGTATTGAAGCACCGTAAGATAAAATTAGTTGACCAACGCATTTTTGTTGGCGGTAAGACATTAGCGGCAGGGTATTTCCATCAAGGACATGTTACCCCATTTCTGGATGAGAAAGGCTGGTTTGACAGCAAAGATCTTGGCGAGTGGCAAGGTGATGAATTAAAGATAATCGGCCGTGCCGACAATCAGTTTATCTCTGGTGGTGAGAATATCCATTGTGAAGAGATTGAAGCCGCTTTGAACCAAATTGATGGTGTAGTGCAGAGTATAGTGGTTCCAGTCGAAGACGCGGAGTTTGGTCATAGACCAGTAGCTGTGATTCAGACCAATGGATTGCGCAGCAAGTCGGAGTATGACCAGCACTTGCAATCAAAGTTAGAGAAGTTTAAATGGCCAGTGGAATACCATGTAATGCCAGAAACTCTACTAGAAGGTGGGATCAAAATTTCACGTAAGGCCGTGAAAGAGTGGCTGTTGTCATCACTTCAGCATTAGTCAATTTTGCTATGTATTAGTCATAAAGAGAATTTCGTATCCTTATAACTCTGAATCATAATTATGCTTCTTAGTGGAGAGAAAATGCATAAGGTTCAGGATGGCAAAGCTAGTTTTAATTGCGGCAGTAGCACTACAAATTGGTATCGCGATAAGTAGTGAAGGGCTAGCCCGCTCTCTTGCAGAGCTGACGGCATTTTTGATCGCTATTGCGTTGGTCGTTATATACAAAAATAGCAAACGGGAAATACCGCCCCCTCAACGCGATAAGCAGACCACCAATATCTAAAACAGTAACCAACTTAGAGAAGTGGTAGAAATTAGCACCCACAGAGTCACACCAAACAACAGCGGCTTAGCTCCAGCTGACTTTAGTTTTGAAATTGAAATGCTGCAACCTATCAAGAACAGACATACAACCAACGCTTGCTTTGCTCCAATGAAAATGCCGTGATAGACCATTTCAAATTGAGGAAAGAAGTCGCTAAACGCGATAGCTGCACAGTACCAAAAAATGAAATAAGGGATAGCTAGTTTTTTCTTTCCATTCTCTTTTTGGCCTCTTGAAAAGATGACGGCACTGATCAAAGCAACAGGAATGATCCATAAAGCGCGCGCGAGTTTCAATGTTGTTGCCGTAGTTAGCGCTTCTTCCCCATAGGCCGAGGCAGCCCCGACAACAGAAGATGTGTCATGAATGGCAATCGCAGCCCATGTGCCAAACGTGTGTTGATCTAGCCCTAAAGCATGTCCAATCACAGGAAACACAAAGAGTGCAATGGAGTTCAGGACAAATACCGTTGCCAGTGCTAATCCAATCTGCTCGTCTTTCGCTTTAATCGCCGGTGCCACAGCAGCAATTGCGCTACCACCACAAATTGCAGTACCTGATGAGATTAAGTAAGCGGTTACTCGCTCCAATTTAATTACCCTGGCAATGAGAGTGCCCATGATCAGTGTGCCTGTAATAGTGGCGATGATCAGGCCGATACCATCCGATGTGACTGCAAGTGCTTGCTCAAAGTTGATGCCAAAGCCTAAGCCAATAATCGAGTAAGACAGCAGCTTTTTAGTAAAAGAAGCGATGGGCAGCTCGGAAGGCACAAAACCAAAACTTGCGAGTAGAAAACCGATAACTAGAGCAATGGGAGAGGAGGCAAGAGGGGTTAGACAAAAAAGTAACGCCAATCCAAACAGGAGGTAGTTTCTATTCAAGGTTTTTATTCGCTGTTGTGAATGAAAGGGAGAGTATATCGCACTGGGTGTGGTCAGTTTGTCTTAATGATTTGAACACATGTTCAGTTATCCTAAACATGTGTTCAAGTGTATTTATCGCCAGTCGCCTCTAAGTTGATGCACTTTATCGAACATTGTTTTTGCCGTTGCTTCATTTGGTGGCACCGGTTGTCCTGCCTCAATTTCTAGCTTTGACCAAAATCGAGTCGGTAAGCCACAGCATGCGCGACCTTTTGCGCGGCTGAAATAGCTTCCCCATAAGCCTTTAAGTGCAACAGGTATGACGGGTACTGGGCTACGACGTAGAATGATATCAATACCTCGCATGAATTCATTCATTTCACCATCTGAAGTTAATCTTCCTTCAGGGAAAATACAGACGATATGACCTTCGCTTAGCGCAGCTTCCACATAGTTAAATGCACGTCTGATAGAGCTTCTGTTACTCGCTGAAATTGGAATTACCCCAGTTCGACGTAAAAAGCGCCTTAATGGAGGTAGGTTGGCGTAATCTTCCTCCATCACAAAACGAATCAACCTTGGGCATACCGCACTAAGTAGCAATGCATCCATGTAGCTTACATGATTACATACAATCAATGCCCCACCATGCTCGGGTAGGTTGTGTAGATTCTTATGCTTAACTCGATAGATGGTGTGCGTAAGCATCCACATGACAAAGCGAACAACAAAAATAGGAATTTGCAAAAAGATGTAAGCGGCGACTAAGAAATTTAAAATGGCTAACAATGCAAACAGTTGAGGAATTGTCATCTTGATTACACTTAGGCACACAATACCTAAGACAGCGCTGCCGACCATAAACAGAGAGTTAAAAATGTTGAGCCCTGCGATGACTTGAGCACGTTCGGTTTCCTTTGCTCGATGCTGCATTAATGCGTAAAGAGGCACGATAAACAAACCGCCCGAAGCGCCAATCATCAATAGGTAGAAAAATAATGGCCAAAAAGGCTCATATCTAAAGAAGTCTACAAAGTTATGGAAAGTAGGTAGATCATTGGGAATGGAAGTGGCCATTAGGTACCCAAATACCGTAATGCCAAAGGCACCAATTGGCACAATACCGACTTCGATACGATGGTTTGAGATCCAATTGCAAAGTAGCGACCCTAGCGCGATACCAATGGAAAATAGAGCGAGCAAGAAAGACACCGCACTCTCGGTGCCATTTAGGTAAATCTTAGTGAAATTCGGAAATTGTGTTAGATATGCGGCGCCTAAAAACCAAAACCAGCTTATTGCCATTATGCATTGAAAAACAACTCGATCGGATTTGGCGATAGAGAGCGTGTGTTTGGTTTGCTTGTATGGTTGCCAACGAAAAGAGAGATTGGGCGCGCTGGCTGCAGCAAAGGGGATTGAGCGGCTCGACAAGTAGCCTAACAATGCGAAGATCACGACACAAAATGCGGCGAGGTATTTTGCGTTGTCTGCAGAGGCTATAATCCCAGCGCCTAAGGTGCCAATAAGGATGGCGATAAAGGTACCAGCTTCAACAAGAGCATTGCCGGGCACTAACTCTTTAGCATTTAACTTTTGAGGCAAAAGGGCATATTTAACTGGGCCAAAAAATGCTGACTGTGTGCCCATTAAAAACAGTAGCAATAAAAGCACACCATAACTTTCGGTTATGAATCCGATGGCACCTAACAGCATGATGGCTATTTCAAATAGTTTGACCTTACGAATAAACCATGACTTTTCATATTTGTCGGCTAATACGCCAGCGGAAGCAGAGAACAGAAAGAACGGTAGAATGAACAAGCCTGCCGCAAGGTTGATGAACAAATTGCTCGAAATAGGCAGTGCACTGGAGCCAGCGAATGCGACAAACAACAGCAAAACGTTTTTAAAAATATTGTCGTTGAAAGCGCCAAAAAATTGAGTAATGAAATAGGGCAGGAATTTTCTCTGCGTAAGTAAGGACGGCTGTCTGTCGGATGACATGTATAATCCTTTGTTACCAGTTCGTGAGGTAGTTGGAAAGAAGATTACTGATCAACTCTTTGCCATCAATCGGTTCACTAGAGAAAAACTTATCATCGACACTGAGTAAAGTAATGCCATGTACGCCAGACCAAAGGACTCGACTCGCTTGAATCACTTCGGATTCAGTACGATGTGGTGCGATTTGAGCCAATAGTGACTCTAGCATTCCCGTCATACCATCGATACGTTTGGCATGCCATTCCGGAAGTTCTGCTCCATTCATGTTGTGTTCGAACACTAACTGCCAACGGTATGGGTGTTTTTGAGCAAAATCGTGGTAGCAATAAGCGAGTTCAAAAAGCGCTTGATGGGAGTCTTTGCTGTCATTAGTCGCTTTGCGTGCTTCTTGAGATAACTCATCTAAAGTTTGAGCGACAACATGAAGCAACAACAAATTATAATTACCAAAAACATTTACCAATGTGCTTGGCACGTAACCAATCATGTTAGCGATTTTACGAAGACTGAGTTCGTGGTAAGAATTCTCATCTAAAAAGTTTTTGACCGTTGTTAACGTCAAATTCACTAACTCTTCTCGGGTGTGATCGTTTCTGCGCGCCATACTCTCAAACTACTTTATTGAACATCGTTCAATATGATAGTCAGCTACCTATTAACCGTCAACAAGGCAATGTGTCCAAGTGCCCTCAAGGTGTAGGATTCTGAGCTGTGTCACTGATTCTAATTCAAGTAAAACAATCTGGAGTATTAGTGAACTTATTCCATACTTTTTTTACATTGATCAAGCGCCTTCAGCTGAATTGTAAGCAGTGTGAGCAGTCTGCATTTTTGGCAATATTCTGATACATGTCAGCTTCTATAAGCTATTTTCATCAATCGGTATACAGAGTATGATGACTTAAAAATCATCTTTGGCGTGCTACTGTTTGAAACAACGATTGTTTCGTCTTGAAAATGGGGCACTATCTTAGATAGCTAACTTTAAGGATAACGATGAAACGTTTATTTTCTATTGTTGCTTTATTGATGTTTACTGTTGCTGTAACGCCTATCGCGGAAGCGAAGAAGTTTGGTGGCAGTAAGTCTTTCGGTAAGAGCTACAAAACTGCACCAGCACCGAAACAACAGCAACAAAACACCAATACGGTCGGCAAAGATCAGACGACAAAGTCTTCAAGTAAGAAAGGCCTTATGGGTGGTCTGCTAGGCGGACTTCTTGCTGGTGGTCTACTTGCTGCATTCTTTGGCGGTGCTTTTGAAGGTATCCAGTTTATGGATATCCTAATTATTGGTTTGATTGCCTTTGTCATCTTTAAACTAATGCGCGGTATGCTAGGTGCGAAGCAGGGCAGTATGAACCAGCATCGTCAACAGCCTGCATTTGGTGGCAACGCATCTAAGTTTGAGCAACCAAACATGCAAAACTTTGAGCAACAACCAAACACAAATAATGGTGGCTTTGGTGGTTTTGGCGCTCAAACAGACGTACCACATAACTACCCACCGGGTTTTGACCAAGCAGCGTTCATTAATGGTTCTCGTGAACACTATCGAATCCTGCAAGGTGCGTGGAATCACAACCAGCTAGAAACTATTGAAGAATATGTTTCTCCAAGCTTGTTTGAAGACCTAAAAGCAGAGCGCGCGAAGCTCGACGGTGAGCAGCATACTGACGTAATGTACGTTGATGCGGAGATCGTCCGTGCTGATTACGATGCAAATAAAGCACAGCTTAGTCTGCAGTTTAGCGGTCGTTACCGTGACACAGTAGAAGGTGTTGAAGAAGAAATCGAAGATATCTGGCACCTAGAGCGTGACTTGACTGCGCCTAATGCGCCATGGTTAATCGTTGGTATTCAAGGCTAGTCACCTTTAAACCAATTTAGTCACTAGTAAAAATCCCGCATCCCCTGCGGGATTTTTTGTATCTATCATTTATATTTCTTGTACGTGTTTTTATACAAACATCACTAATTGAGTCCGTTTGGTAATTTTGCGAGCCCACTTTTTCTAGTAAGTCCTCAAGTGTTTTCCTATTTATATTGAACATTCATATTAAGGCCATACGAACTAACAAAATCAAAATAGCTAGTACATTGTTTGTAGGGTAAAGATCTGCTCCTCAGCCTTTTGTTTGTGGAGTTTCACATGGGGTTGGTTGCTTTAGTGAGATTGAGTATAGGTTATACCAATCGTAGTAAATAACTGGTCATTCTAGCTTGTTAAAATACTCGATAACTGCGCCTTGTTCTCAAGCATTTTCCCTACGCTATTTCTGATCACTTATTTACTGTGATAGGTATTCAATCGAGCAGAGTTTCGGTTAGGAGTGAAAGGTTCGTTGTAGTAGGACTATGCTATCAAGATCCTGAAACGAAAAAAGCCAGCTCAATGAGCTGGCTTCTTCAATATGGTGGAGGGGGACGGATTCGAACCATCGAAGGCAGTGCCGGCAGATTTACAGTCTGCTCCCTTTGGCCACTCGGGAACCCCTCCAGGGTATTTTTATACTTAAAAGTTAGTTTCCC